>JACPRD010000160.1 GCA_016190145.1 Planctomycetota bacterium
AGCCATAAGCCAGAAGCCATAAGCTATAAGCGGCGCGCTTCGCGCGCCACCTTCCGCGGGGGGGACTTCACCCTCCCGCTGACCCGGCGATGCGGATGCTCTCTGGCGGGTTCATGTCCGTCAGGGGTGCGCGAGACGGACGGGCGGGGAAGGCTGAAGTCCACCCCGCCCTTGGTGGCGCGCGAAGCGCGCCGCTTATGGCTTATGGCCTATGGCTGCCGTCGACCGCACCCCCACACCTCTACTTCGCTCTTACCTTTCCAATCGTCACATCCGCTTCCCATAACTCCCCGTCGCGGATGAACGTCACCACGACCTTCTGTCCCGGCGCCGCGCGGCGCAGCCATTCTCGGAGAGTCTCAGCCTTGATCGTCGGAGTGCCGGCGATGTCGACGATGACGTCGCCCACTTTGATGCCGGCTTTTTCGGCGGGCGAAATGTCCTCGACCGCCTGGACCTCGAGACCGCCGTCGTAGCCCTGGCGCCGCGTGTCGCGCGGGTCGGCCTCCTCGATCGTCACCCCGAGCCAGCTCCGCGCCGGCTTCGTCACGCCCGGAAGATTCTCGGTCGGATCGGCCGGCACGTAGTCGCTCGGCACGAACGTGATCGTCTGTTCCTTGTAGTCGAACGTCGTGACGAACCGGCTGATGAAGTTGTAGCCCAGCACGCCGTGGGCCTCCATGCGCATCAGTCCCGCGGGAAGAGAAAGCTGCGGGATCTGCATGACGGCGACCTTGATGTCCGCGAGCTCGAGCTTGTCGACCTGGAGTTTCTTCACCTTGACGAAGGTGGGGCTCAGGTTGAAGAGGCCGCCGCCCTTGTCGTCCTTGTCGATGAGGCCGAGTTCCTTCGCGACGCCGGGAAGGACGACGGTCGTGGAGGCGCCGGTATCGACGGCGAGGCGGAAGGGACCTTTGCCGTCGAGTTTCACGCTGACCCAGATGAGATTGGCTTCGAGGTCGAAGTGAACGGTGACGGGCTTCTTGTCTTCCGCGGCGGCGGGAAGGGCGAGGAGGGCGAGGGCGGCGATCAACGGGAGGGGGCGCATCGTGGCTCCGGAATTCGGGTCACCTGATTCTACGCGAATGCAGGCCCGGCCGTTAGGGGAGCTGCAGGATGCCGTCCCAGACGAGTTTCGCCGCGACCGCGAGCACGGCGCCCGCGAAGACGTTTTTAAGCGCCGGCGCCTTGAGCCGCGGGGCCACCGCCGCGCCGGCCTGCGCGCCCGCGATGACGCCGATGCCGAGCCAGACGGCGAATCTGAGGTCGCACTGGCCCTTCCACATGAGGATGGAGGCGGCGACGAGAGACGAGAGCAGGAGGATGAACTGGGAGGTCGCGGTGGCGCGATGAAACGGGCGGCCGAGGAGCACGGCGAGCAGGGGAACGTAGAACACTCCCCCGCCGATGCCGAGCGTCGCGGCGATGAGGCCGCTTCCCGCGGAAACCAGGATCGCCGTCCGGTACGCGGCGGGTGTGGGCGGCGCGGGCTCGTGCTGGGCGATCTTCGTCCGGAACGAGATATAGACGGCGCCGAAGACGAGCATGCCGGCGAAGGCGATGAGGAACCACGGGCTGTTGAAGCGGGGGACGAGGTACCAGCCGGCGAAGGCGGAGGCGGGGATGGCGGCGGCGGCCATGGCGAGGGCGATCGGATAGTCGATCTTCTTCTGCCGGTCGTAGGCGACGGCGCCCGAGAAGGCGTTGAGGCAGATGACGAAATGGGAAGTGCCGACGGCGAGAGGTTTGGGGAAGTGGTACGCGTAGAGGAGGAACGGGACGAGGATGAATCCGCCGCCGAGGCCGAGGAGGGTGCCGAGGAAGCCGATGCCGAGGCCGGAGATGAGGAGGGTGAGTTCGGTCACCGCACCGAGACCGTTCCCAGGTCCACGGTGATCATGCGGACGAACTCCGAGACGCGGCGCTCGATTTCCTCGGACTTGAGGCCGATGAGGCGGCGGAGGCCGAAATCCTCGACGGTGAACGAGGCCATGACGGTGCCGTGTACGAGCGCGCGTTTCATCTCGTCGAACGTCACGGCGCCCGCGCGGGCGAGGTGGCCCATGAAGCCGCCGGCGAAGGAGTCGCCCGCGCCGGTCGGGTCGACGATGCGCTCGAGGGGGTACGAGGGCACGGCGAAGAATTCTTCGCCGGTGAAGAGCATGGCGCCGTGTTCGCCCTTTTTCACGATGACGACTTTCGGGCCCTGCGCGAGCGCCCAGCGCGCGCCCGCGACGACGTTGGGCTGCGCGGAGAGCTGGAGCAGCTCGGCGTTGTTGAGGATGAGGCCGTCGACCTCCGGCAGAAGTTCGAGGAGCGCCTTGTGCTCGGTCTCGATCCAGAAGTTCATGGTATCGGCGAGCACGAACTTCGGCTTCTCGATCTGGTCGAGCACGGTGCGCTGCGTCTGAGGCGAGCCGTTCGCGAGGAAGACGTATCCCGCGTTCTGGAAACCGCGCGGGATTTTCGGCGCGAACTTCCCGAACACGTTCAGCTCGATGCTCACCGTCTGCGCGTTGTCGAGGTCCTTGCGGTCGTAGCGTCCGTGCCAGCGGAACGTCTTGCCGTTCGGAACCACCCGGATCCCCGCGACGTCGATCCCGCGCTCCTCGAATTCCTCGATGTGCCGCTTCGGAAAGTCCTTCCCCACCACCCCCACCAGCCGCACCTTCGGCGCGAGGTATGAGGCGCTGTGCGAGAAATAGGTGGCGCTTCCCCCCAGCTCGTCGTCGGCGTGCCCCGACGGCGTTTCCAGCGTGTCGAACGCGATGGAGCCGACCACGACGAGGGAGGTGGGCATCAGGGTGTCTCCGGGGCCTTTGCGGGGGCGGCGAGCTTCGCGATCGCCGCGTCGAGCCGCGCCAGGGAGCGCTCGCGCCCCAGCACTTCCAGCGTCCGGTCCAGCGGCGGCGTCGCGGTGCGGCCGGTGACGGCGACGCGGACGGGCATGAAGAGTTCGCCGACCTTGACGTTGCGGGTGGCGGCGAGCTCCTTGAGCCTGGTTTCGAGGGCGGCGGCGTCCCACGGGGTGGCGGCGAGAGTTTCGCGGGCGGCGCGGAGATGGCCCTGGACGTCGGGCACGGTCTGTTTCTTTCCGACGAGCGTCGCGGCTTCGTACGCGAGCGCGTCGCCGAAGAAAAACGCGGTCAGGTCCTTGTAGTCGGAGAGCACGCGCAGGCGGTCCTGGATGAGCGGCACGATGCGCGCCACGAGCGCGGGGTCGTGCCCCGCGGCGCCGAACGGCCCCAGCCGCCTCGCCAGCTCCTCCGCCGGCAGCTTCCGGATGTACTGCCCGTTCACCCAGTCCAGCTTCTCCATGTCGAAGACCGGCCCGCCGGCGTTGATCCGGTCGATGTGAAAGTGTTCCTGCATCTCCGCGGGCGTGAAAATCTCGCGGTTCTCCGGCATGCTGAAGCCCATGAGCGCGAGGAAATTCACGAGCGCTTCGGGCAGGTAGCCCTGCTCCTCGTACCACCTCAGGCTGGTCGGGTTCTTGCGCTTGGAGATCTTCGTGCGGTCCTTGTTGCGCAGAAGCGGCACGTGGCACCAGACCGGCGGCTCCCAACCGAACACCTCGTACAGCTTGATGTGCTTCGGCGTCGAACTGATCCACTCCTCGGCCCGGATCACGTGCGTGATCTCCATCAGGTGGTCGTCGACGACGTTTGCAAGATGGTAGGTCGGCCAGCCGTCGCTCTTCAGCAGGATCTGGTCGTCGATCTGGTCCCAGGCGAAGACGACCTCGCCGCGGACGACGTCCTTGAAGCGGCACTCCCCGTCCGAGGCGACTTTCAGGCGGATGACCCAGGGCGCGCCCGCGTCGATCTGCTTCCGGACCTCCGTCGCCGGCAGGTTCCGGCAGTGCCCGTCGTATCGCGGCGCGAGCTTCGCGGCGGCCTGGGCCTTGCGCACGGCCTCCAGCCGGTCGGCCGTGCACGTGCAGTAGTAGGCCGCCCCCTTCTCGACGAGGCCCGTGGCGTGCTTGAGATACGTTTCCACCCGTTCGCTCTGTCGGTACGGCCCGAACGGCCCTCCTATGTCCGGGCCCTCGTCCCACGTGAGCCCCAGCCACCCGAGGCTGTCGAAGATCATCTTCTCCGATTCCTTCGTGGAGCGGACGCGGTCCGTGTCCTCGATGCGCAGGAGGAACTGCCCGCCGTTCTTGTGCGCCCAGGTGCGATTGAAGAGGGCGACGTAGGCGGTACCGACGTGCGGGTCGCCGGTCGGAGACGGGGCGATGCGGACGCGGACGGTCACCGGGGTGTCTCCAGGGTGGGTTGAAGGGGGGGGATCGTATCAGCGCGTCCGCGGGGCCGCAATTGAAGAGGGATCGCGCGGGCTCGGGACGCGCCCGCTTACGGCCCCTCTCGCGGCCTGTCGAACAGATTCGTCTTCGATTTCGGCGGCGCCGCCGGGGGCGGGCTCGCCTCCGGAGTGCGCGGCTCGAAGTCCGGCTCCTGCTCCTCTTCTTCCGCCGCGTCCTTCGCGGGAGGAGGCGGGGCGGCGGCCCGCTTCGGGGGCGGCGGCAGCGAATCGAAGTCCAGGTCGTCTTCCGCGGGCGGAGGCGGCGCGGGCTGCGGCGCGACCCGCGGCGGAGGGCTGGCGGCGGGGGGCGCCGGCTTCGGCGCGATCCGCGACGGCGGATTCGCGGCGGGCGGAGGCGGCTTCATGCCGGACGTGCTCGCCGGCCGGACCGCGGGCGGCGGCGGTTTCATTCCCGGCGTGCCTGCGGGCGGCGGCGGGCGCAGCGGCGCCGCGGAGGGCGGCGGTGGCTTCAGGCGCGCGGTCGCGGGCACCGCGGGCGGCGGCGGCGCCTTCAGTCCCGGGCTCGTGGCCGGACCGCCGGTGCGCGGCGGCGGAGCCTTCAGCACCCCCGTGGCGGATCCGCCGGCGCCCGGACGCACCAGCTTCGGCGGTCCGCGGAACCCCGCGGCCTTCTTTTTCTTCATCTCGGCCGCCGCTTCCGGGGAGAGACACGTCGTGCAGTACCCCGTCTCCGGATCCGCTTCCCGCTGATGACACTTCGTGCACGGCCGGTACCCGCACTCGCAGGACACCGTCTGGTGCGTCAGAACCTTTTCGCATTTCGGACAGAGGAACTCGTCGTCGAGCAGGATCCGGTCGGCGCTCGCCTTGAGCGCCTTGCCGCACACGATGCAGGTCTTCTCGTTCGCCGGATTCGGCGTCTTGCAGAACCCGCACGTCAGTCCCTCCTGCCCGCCCGCCGCGCTCGGCGTCTCGCCGCGGAGGATCGCCTCGAAATCGCGCGCGACCTCCTCCGCGAATCCGTACCGCGTCTGCGGCTCCTTCTCCAGCAGCTTGAGCAGGATCGCGGACACCGCGCGCGGCAGCTCGAGGTTCAGCGTCCCCGGCGACTTCGGCGCCTCGGAGCGGTGCGCCAGCTCGAGCCCGCGCGGATCGTCCGTCTCGAACGGGTAGCGGCCCGTCGCCAGCACGAAGAGCGTCACGCCCAGCGCGTACAGGTCCGTGCGCGAGTCGCCCGGCTCGTTCCTCCACAGCTCGGGCGCCATGATCTTCGGATCCCCCGGCACGCTCATCGGGCCGTCGTGCGCCTGCCCGAACTCGCCCAGCTTCGCCCCCGCCTCCTTCACGAAGACCGATTGCGGCCGCACGTCCCCGTGCAGGAACCCGTTCGCGTGAATCACCGACAGCCCCCGCGACAGGTCGATCGCCGCCCGGCACAGCCGGTTCCACGGCAGCTTCTCCCTGGGCACCGGCCGCTTCCCGTCCGCCACCAGCTCCGTCAGGATCCACCCGCGCCCCTCGTCCTTCCCCGCGCTGATCACCGAAACGAGCGAGGGATGCGTCAGCGTCGTCGCCTTCAGCGCGTTCGCCAGGTACCGGTCCAGCGCGCCCGCCGGCGTCTCCGGAGCGAAAACCTTCACCGCCGCCGCACGGTTCTGCGCCGGAATCAACCCCCGGTACACCTGGCTCCACCGCCCCTGCCCGATCTTCTCCTCCAGCCGGCATCCCCCGAACGTCTTCCCGATCAGCGGATCCACCGGTCCGGCCGCCACGTCGCCGCCCTTGACGCGGGTCGCCTGAAGAGGCGTTTTGCACGCGTCGCAGGAGAAGGGCGACCCCGTCACCTTGTACAGCGAGTCCACCGCCCCGCACCCCGGACACCCGAGCGTGGATTCCTTCGTGAGCGACATCAGCGACCGCATCCGCGACAGGTCGAGGTAGCCCTTCTCCATCATCACCTCGCCGATCGGCCGCGGCTTGCCCATCCCCTCCAGCCGCACCCACTGGTCCACCGCGTCCTTCAGCTGCTCCGGGGACACTTCCTCCTCGCGGATCCCGATCAGGCAGAACAGCTGCGCCTCCCGGATCCCCTTGTCCCGGTTGCCCGTCGCGGGCGCGACCCGCGTGTTGTCCCGCTTGTAAAAGCGCATCAGCGCCTCGTACATCACGCGCGGTATCACGCCGTTCGTGCACAGCAGGTCGCCGAGCCCGCCCTGCGGGGCCTCCTCGAGCCACTTGAGAGCGATGTCGAGCTGCGCGCGGTTCAGCATGCCCGAGGCCAGGAGGGCCCGGGCCAGAAAGGTGTCAGGGCTCATCGCCCGATTATACGAACGGGAACCCCCGCTACTTCCTCTTCACGAAGAAATCGTCCAGCTCCACCGCCCCCGCCTGCCCCGTGCTGACCCCCGACAGCGTGACGGAGAGGCCGTCCAGCGGCCTGGGGAGAGGCACCGAGCCCGTCACGGCTCCGTCGAGAGCCACCTCGACCGCCTCACCGGCCACGCGCAGCCGGACGTGGTGCCACTCGCGCGCCTTGAAGCTCTCGAAGCGGTCTCTGAGGGATTTCTGAACGGGCGTCTCCTCGCCGCGGCGCGACAGGAGGTCGAACCGGTCGCGGGACGGTTCGAGGCGAAGCTGAACGTCGCCGGCCACGATCGTCAGGCGGAATTCCGGCTTGGGGAAGCGGATGAGGAAGGAGACCTCCTGGATTCCGGTCAGCGAGGCCTTCAGTGTCTCCTCCTCGCCGTTTCCCGAGAGCACTCCCCCGGCGCATTTCCACCCGGGGCTTGCCGCGAGCGGCGCGACGGCGGACGCGGTGAAATCCAGCCAGAGGGACGATTCCGCGGGAGCCCCGCCGGTGCAGGCCTTTTTCTGGATGCCGTCGATTTCGGTGGCATTGTCCGCCGAGAATCTGCGGCGGCCATAGGTGTTCCGGAGGATCAGTATCGTCGCCATGGCCTCGTCGCCATGGCCTTCCTCCGCCTGGCGGGCGGCGCGGTCGAGAAGCTCGCGCTGCACCTTCTCGAAATAGGCGGCCGCGCGGGCGCTGCCCGCGGCGGCGCGGGCCTGGAGGCCCCCGGCGGAAGCGGCGGCGAAGCGGCGCTCGGCTTCCTCCATGAGGGAGCGGGCGGAGACGGGGTCGGCCGCGCCGGCGCGCGCGAGGAAGACCAGGCCGGCCGCGAGGTGCAGTTCCGGTTTGTCGCGCTTTTCCGCGGGGCGGCGCAGCAGGTCGAGGTAGGCGGCGGCGTCCAGATTTCCCCAGGCCACGACCTCCGACCGGCCTTCCTTCTCGACGAACGTGACGCCTTCCGCCTCGGCGCCGTTTGCGCGCCCTTCCGCTCCCGACTTGAGCTTCAGTCTGACCCGCTTGTCGGGCGCCCCCTCGGGACCGGCGACCGCCGCCGTCGCCACGATCTCCTCGATGGCCGCCTCGCGCAGCGCGCGCACCGCTTCGAGATCCCGTTGCCGCGCTTCCGCCGCTGCGAGGTCCTCCGGTACCAGGCGGGCGCCTACGCCTTGCAGTTGCGCCGAGGCATTTTCGACGTCCAGGTTCCAGAGCGCCGTCTCGACTTCAGCCTCGGCGGTCTTCCAGGCTTCCGCGGACTCCTCGCGCTGCTTCCGGGCCCGTTCGCGCGCCTCCGCCTCCGCCTTCGCGGTCAGGGCGGCCTGCTCGTCGGTCAGGCGCTTCCGCTCCAGCGTCTCCAGGCGCGCCAGAAGGAGGGCCTGCGGTTCGGCGTCCTCCGGAATTCGGCGCCGCTGGACCGCTTCCAGCAGCATTTCCCTCGCGGCCGGCAGGCGCCCCTCGCCCTGGAGTTTCAGCGCCTCGGCCTCGACCGCCTTCCAGTCGGCGGCCGCGTCGTCGGAGACCTTTCTGCGGATTCCGGCCATCTCAGGATCTTCCGGTTTCCAGAACGTCGAGGCTTCGATGATCTGCAGGGCCTCGCCGAACTTCCGGTCGCGGGCGCGCGCGGCGGCCGTGGTCCGGACGTGCTCCAGGTCGGCGGCGGCGTCGTCCTCCTCCCGCTTCCTGAGCCCCGCCGCGATCCGCTCCGCGTCCGCGGCCTCCGAGCTGCCCGAGTGGCGTGAGGCGAATGCGGTGAGCTGGCCGCGGACGGAGACGTACTCGGCGCGGCTCATGATGGTGGCGGCGGCCTTGCGGCGAAGCGCGTCCAGCTCCGACTGCCGGTCGCCCGACACCGACACGCGCCACCCGATGAGCCCCAGGATTCCCGCGAGCGCCAGCGCCGCCACCGCGACTCTCGCGCGCGTCACCGGCCCGTGCGCCGCCGCGACGCCGACGCCCCCGTGGCCCTTCACGTCGTCCAGGTCGCGCAGCACCAGGTCCAGCGAGTCGTAGCGGCCGTCGGGCTCCGGATCCAGCATCCGGTGCACGATCGCCGTCAGCTTGTCGGGAATCGTCGGATCGAAGAACTTCAGCGGCGGAATCTGCTCCTGCGACAGCCGCACGAGCACCTCGAAGTAGCTCTTCCCCTTGTACGGCGCCTTGCCCGAGATCATGTGGAAGAGCGTCGCGCCGAGCGAGTAGATATCCACGCGGTGGTCGGTCTCACGGTCTCCCGTCACCATTTCGGGCGCGACGTAGAACGGCGCAGACTGCCCCGTTTCGCTGATCGCGAGGATGTTGTCGCTCAGCTTCGCGGCCAGTCCCAGGTTCGCCAGCTTCACCGTGCCGTCGCGTTCCACGAGGATCTGCGAAGGACGGATGTCGCCGTGGACAACGCCACGCCGGTGCGCGTACGCCATCGCCTCCAGCACGGGGCGGATCTTGGCGATCGCCGTCTCGAAATGCATCGGCCCCTGCTTCTCAAGGATGTGATAGACGCTCTCCGCCTCGATGAACTCCATCGCGACGCAGAACCGCCCGTCGTACTTTCCCACGGCCAGGATGCGCTTGATGTTCGGATGCTCCAGCGCGGCGGCCTTGCGGGCTTCTTCGAGGAAGCGGGCCTGATAGGCGGCGTCGTTCATGGCGGAGCTGCGCATGACCTTGAGGGCCACGGCGCGGTTCTTCGAGAGCTGCATGGCCTTAAAGATCGTGCCCGTCCCGTCCTCGCCGAGGCGCGTCACGAGGCGGAAGTCGCCGATCTGGCGCGGCATCGGGGTGCGGGACTCGACGATGCGTTTGGGACGTTCCACCTCGATCGGTTCGGTGGACGCCGCGGCCGCGGGGGGCGCGGCGGGCGGCGGCGCCGCGGGCGGAGGCGTCGCGGCGTCTTCGAATTTCTGGAAGATCTGGGTCTGCGGCGGCATCTCGAGATCGGGCCGGCCGTCGGCGCCGCGGATCACTTCGAGAAGCGCTGAACATTCCGCGCATCGCACCTTGTGCCCGATCCTGAGATTCGTGATGTTCATCGACGCCCGGCAGAACGGACACGGGACGATCCGCTTCCCCTGCTCCTCGAGAACCGCATCCACCTGGTGGGCGCGGATGTTGCCGAGTGCCACCAGGATTTCGCCGATCTTCGGCCGGTTATTCCCGCTGCGCGCCTCGTTGAGGAAGGCGCGGAAGACGCCGAGCGGCGGGCCGGCGAGGGGGGCCTCGGTGGCGCCCCGGCCGAGCATCTCCTGCATCTCCGCCGCGGCTTCGACCTGTTCCTTCGACACGAACTGGAACTCGACGCCGATTTCGCCGAACCGCCTCCGGTCGGCCTTCGCCGCGCTCGTCTGGACCAGCGTCTCGATCTGGCGCCGCGTCAGGTAGCCCTTCTGCTCCAGGATCTCGCCCAGCCGCGGGGCCTGGCCGCCGCGCGACTCGATGTCCTTCTGCGCGGCCAGGCACTCGTCGAGCTGTTCCTGGGAGATGAAGCGGGAGCGGACGGCGAGCATGCCGAACAGGACGTTGCGGATGGGGCGGGAGGCCATGGCGGGAGGGTCTTCCAGCAAGGGGACGGGGAAAGGGGGCGGGATTCTAGCGATCATCGTGCCATCCGTACAGGGGTTCTCTTATACACAGTGCGGATCGCGCCCTCCCGGGTTTGCAGAAAAGCGAGTTCGGTCGCAAAAAGGGGAATTCCCGCAGGTTTCGGGGGGGAATTCGCACCGGAAGCGGTCCCTCTTGCGCCCCCACCCACCTCCCCCGTACATTCTCGCGATCCCCTTGGGAGAACACCCCGTGCCGGAAAGCCTCGCCGCGCCGGGCGGCGTCCGCCCGCTCGGCAACACCACGATCGTCCGCAAGATCGTCGACGATAACCGGATCCTCCAGGCGCTTCTCCGCACCCTCACGTCCAAGCGCCAGTTGTCGCCGGAAGACCTCGACACCCTCCTCGACCTCACCATCCAGAAGGTCGCGGAAGCCATCCACTCCGAAGCCATCACCGTCTTCCTCGTCGAACCGGATGGGAAGATCCGGTTCAAGAACGTGTATTACGCCCGCTCGCTCTACGGCCAGGACGAGGTGATGAAGAAAGTGTTCGAGAAGAAGGCGAAGGAACTCCAGGCCGTCACGCTGTCGCCCGGGCAGGGAATCGTGGGGAAGGTCATTTCCACGGGCGAATCGAGCCTGGTGACCGACGTGTCGAAGGCCCCTGACTACAACGCGAAACCGGGGACCGACGCCGGGTTCCGCGTGCGGTCGATGGTCACCGTCCCGCTCGTGGTCGACAAGCGAGCCATCGGCGCCCTCCAGGCCATGAACAAGAAGCTCATCGACACCTATCCGCCTTTCACTCTCGAAGACCAGAAACTGCTCGAGGAGGTCGCCAACTACAGCGCGCGCGTGATCCAGAAGACGCGGCAGCCGGACCTGCAGATCACGGACCGCGAGATGGCGTCCTACGTCGCGCGGATGACGCGGCACAAGTTCAGCCCGCTCGAAGACGACGTCGCGATGGACGAGAAACTCCTCGAACTCGTGGGCGAGGACACGATCCGGAAATTCCGGATGCTGCCTGTGAAAAAAGTCTCGAGCGGATCGGTGCTCGTCGCCATGAGCGACCCGCTGGATCTCCAGCGCAAGGATACGTTCCAGGCGCAGGTGCGCCTCGCCATCGACGAGGTCTGGGTCGCCGCCGACTCCGACATCATGCGGGTGACCGACAAGTTTTTCAAAAAGGTGAAATTGTCGGGCGGTCTCGGCGACGTCGGCGAAGCGATCAAGAAGGAATTCGGCGAGGTCGCGGGTGGCGTCGAGACGGTCGACGTCGAGGCGGGTGCGGATGAGAATTCCAGCCCGATCATGGCGCTCGTCAACCGGGTCATCGAAGATGCCTTCTCGCGAGGCGCGTCCGACATCCATATCGAGCCGTTCGAGAAAGAGGTGCTCGTCCGGTACAGGATCGACGGCGTCCTCAAGGAGATGATCAAACTCCCGCAGATCACCATCAATTCCATGGTGGCGCGCATCAAGATCATGGCGCCCCCGATGAAAATCGACGAGCGACGCCTTCCCCAGGACGGCCGCATCAAGTTCAAGGACTACACGAAATCCGGCATCGACATCGACCTGCGCGTCTCCTCCGCCCCCCTCATCTGGGGGGAAAAAATCTGCATGCGCCTCCTCGATAAGACCGGAAGCCTGATCCCCCTCGACAAGATGGGCTTCTCGAAGTCCAACATCGTCCGGTACCGCGAAATCCTCAAGGCGCCCTACGGCATGATCCTCCACGTCGGTCCCACCGGCTCCGGAAAGACCACCACCCTCTACGCCGCCCTCCAGGAAATCAACACGCCCGACGTGAACATCCAGACCGCCGAAGACCCCGTCGAATACCAGCTCCGCGGCGTCAACCAGATGCAGATGAACCGCGATCAGGGCCTCACCTTCGCCAAGGCCCTGAAGTGCTTCCTCCGCCAGGACCCCGACATCATCCTCGTCGGCGAAATCCGCGACCAGGAAACCGCCGAAATCGGGATCGAGGCCGCCCTCACCGGCCACGTCCTCTTCTCCACCCTCCATACCAACGACGCCGCAGGCACCGTCATCCGCTTCCTCGATATGGGCATCGAACCGTTCCTCGTCTCCTCCGCCCTCCTCGGCGTCTGCGCGCAACGGCTCCTGAGACGACTGTGCTCGAAATGCAAGGAGGCTTACGTGCCGTCTGCCGAGGAAGTGGCGTCGATGGCGTTGAAGGAGGTGCCGCCGAACATGAAGCTGATGCGCCCCCGCGGGTGTCCCGCGTGCAACGGCCTCGGGTACAAGGGACGCACCGGGACGCACGAGCTGATGACGCTCAACGACGCGATCAAGGACCTGATCAACAAACGCGCTTCTTCGGAGATCATCCGCGAGGAAGCCATCAAGTCGGCAGGGCTGATCACGCTGTTTGACGATACGATGTGGAAGGTGATGGAGGGGGTTACGAGCCTTGAGGAGGGCCTGGCCATCGTGAGAAAGGACTGACATGCGGACGATCGCCGTATTTCTCGCCCTCGCGACGGCGGCGGGGGCCGAGGACAAGCCCCAGTGGAAGCTGGCGAAAGGGGACGTCCTGCGCTACGAGCTGGTCCGGACGCTCGAGGCGAGTCCCGCTCCCCAGATCACCGTCAACTACCTGTGGGACTACACGCTCGAGCTCTCGGTGAAGGAGGTCAAGGCCGGCGTGGCCACGCTCGAGGCGACGCTGACCGCCGCAAAATACGAGAGCCTCTTCCCCGGCTCGCCCCCCTGCCGGTTCGATTCCGCGAAGGACCGGGACCGGAAGGACCTCGAGGCTCCTCTCGTTCCCTGGCAGGGCGCCCTGGGGAAGAAGATCACGGTCAAAGTCCAGCTGGACGGCCGTATCGTGTCGGTGGAAGGACTGGAGGCGATGTTCGACGTCGAGCACACCCAGCCGTACGGCGAGCAGGGCGCCACCTGCCTCCGCGAGATGCTCTCGCTGCTCTTCCTCGATCGAAGCGTCAAGGACGGCGACGCCTGGCGGCTCGGCACGAATCCCTATCTGGTGCGCCCCGACATGCTCCTGCTCGAGGACGTCAAGCTGGCGGCGAAGGCCGGAGGGTACACGTGGACTGGCACTCTCACGACCCCGCCCCCGGACGAGCAGCACCCGCAGCCGACGAAGCTCAAGGATGGATGGAAAAGCGACGGGACGGCCGGGTGGGCGGCGGGCCGGCTGAAGGATCTGAAGGTGGACACCTCCCTCGAATACGAGGAACCTCTGCCCGTGACGGCGCACCTGATCCGCAGCGTCACGGCGGTGAAGAAGTGACGGGCCGGTGAAGGTCCGCCTCGCCCGTGCGAGCGGAGATCGCACGTTTCGCCGGACCCGCCTGGGGTCCAACTTCTTGACCTAAGATGCATGGCAACCTAGACTAAAGTGTTGCCCGGCTCCACCGCCTACTGAGGGACCTCATGGCCCAGATCAAGAACGTCCTCTTCGGAAAACTGGCCGTCAGCACCCGGTTCATCACCGAGGAGCAACTGCAGGAGTGTCTCGATTTCCAGAAGGAAATTGAAGAGCGCGGGGAAAAGCCCCCCAGGCTGGGCGAAATTCTGGAGCAGAAGGGCTACCTCACCAAGCAGCAGATCCAGTCCATTCTCGAGACGATGTCGTCGATGCAGCGCCGCCGGTTCGGCGAGATCGGCGTCGCGTTCCATTTCATCACGCTCGAACAGCTCGAAACCTGCCTCGACATTCAGAAACTGCTCCAGGCTCCCCAGGAGACCGTCCCGCTCTTCGGGCAGGCGCTGGTGGCGTATCGGAACTTCCTGAAGCAGGTCCTCGCCGGCGGCCCGCACCCGCGCATCGGGGACGTGCTCTGCTCGATGGGGTACATGCGTCCCCACCAGGTCGAGGCGATCCTCGAGGAGCAGAACAAGCGGATCGTACGCTGCAAGAGCTGCGAGGCCAGCCTCAACATCTCCCGTTTCCAGATCGGACAGAAGATCAAGTGCGGGCAGTGCAGCGCGGTGCTCGAAATCGTGAAGCCCGAAGGCGCCGAGGATCTCGACGTCGCGCTTCCGCCCGAGGAGGCTCCCCCGGCGGGCGAGGAAGGCGCCGCGGCCGAAGGCGGCGGGGAGGGAGACGAGGACCAGCCGCTGGACCCGGCGACCGCCCTGATGGAGGTCGAGAAGGAGCTGGCCGCGCGGCGGGCCACGCAGGAGCTGGCCGCGCAGAAGAAATCGCCGGGGCGAATCGCCGATTTCCAGGTCATCACGCGGCTCGGCCAGGACGCCACGGGGGTCATCTTCAAGGCGAACCAGATCAGCAAGAGCCGCCCGGTCGCGCTGAAGATCATGAACCCGTCGGTGATGAACGACAAATCGTTCCAGAAGCGGTTCGTGGACGAGGCGAAGAAGGTCGCGGGCCTCGACCACCCGAACATCAAGAAGATTTACGCCCTCGGCAAGGCGGACGCGCGGTTCTACATCGCCATGGAGTTCGTCGAGGCCGAGAGCGTCTACAACATTCTCGAGAAGCAGGGAAAATTCCATTTCGAGACGGCGCTCAACATCGCCATTTCGCTCGTGGAGGCGCTCCAGTACGCGCAGGGCCAGGGCATGATCCACGGGGACATCCGCCCCTCCAACATCCTGATCCTGAAGGACGGGACCGTGAAGCTCGCCAACCTCGGGCTGGCGACGAAGATCACCGAGAACATCCTCGCGATCAGCCGCAGCGGCCAGATGGCGCCTTTCTACATCGCCCCGGAGTGCGTGACCGGCGACCGCGAGATGGATCACCGGACCGACGTCTACTCCCTCGGCGCCACCCTGTTCCACATGGTCGCCGGACGGCCCCCCTTCCAGGGCCAGAGTCCCTTCGAAGTCCTCGTGCGGTTGACGGAGGAGACGATCCCGCCGCTGAAGTTCTTCGATCCTTCGATTCCCGATTCGGTCTGCCGCATCGTGGAGAAGATGCTGGAGGCCGAGCCGCAGGACCGCTATCAGACGTACGAGGAACTGCTGGCGGATCTGCGCGCGGTGCAGATGACGCCCGCGGGTGCCGCCGCCGGCGGCGCACCCGTTCCGGGCGGAACGCCCGCCGCGGCCAAGCCGAAAACCGCGATCCAGACGGCCGACGAGGCCCGGAAGATGTACGAAAGCCGCGCCGCGCACGCCATCCGGATGCGCAGCTTCCGCCGCGCCGCCGTCGTGTTCATCGTCCTCGGCGGCCTGATCGTCGGAGGTTTCGCGGTCAGCAACCACCTGAAGGAACAGGAGCGCAGCAGCGAATTCTCCGACCTCAAGGGCCGCTTCATGCGAGCCTCCTCCCCCGACGGATACATCCAGTGCCGCGGCGTCTTCCGGACGTTCGCGGACAAGTACCCGGGGACTCCCGAGGCCGCGGAGGCCGAGAGCGCCATCCGGAATCTGTCGCAGATGGAAGAGAGCGACACCGAGAGCGAACGCGCGGCGCTGCTCAAGACAGCCGACGAGCGCATGGCCGAATTCCGTTTCAAGGAGGCCCTCGAACGCCTCACCACGGGCAGTTTCGTGAGCCGGACGGACCCGCAGATCGCGGCGAAGGCGGTCCGGATCGAGGAGGCGGCGAAGGTGCACTGGGTGGGGGTGGAGAAGCACGTCGTCGAACTGGCGGAGGAAGGGAAATTCACGTTCGCCAGCGACGAGCTGGAGCTCGCCGTCCGCATCCGCGAGCTGCCCGACGACGCTGGAAAAGCGCAGGCGCTGAGGGACCAGGTGGCGGGGATCAAGAAGCGCAAGGACGACGAGGTGGCGGCGGCCAAGACCGCGCAGGTGGAGGCGGAGTCGCTCCAGCGATGGAAGACGGAGGAGGACCTGCTCCGGAAGATGATCCTGAAGATGGAGTTTACGGAAGCGATCCAGAAGCTCGTGGCGGTGAAACCGAACCTGGTTCAGAAGCATCTGACGCTCGTTGCCGACGTGGAGAAGCAGCTGCTGTGGCTCCAGGAATTGAAAATGGCAGCGATCATGGACGTGAAGATGACGGCGGCGTCGCACACGGGCAATCCCCAGAACGACCGGCGAATCCGTGTGAAGCTGAACGGCGGGATCGAGTACCGCGCTGCGGGGGCGGACGAGGGCGGAATTCACTTTCTCGACGCGGCGAAGAGCGAGGTCGAGGAGGTGATTCCATGGCCGCAGCTCGACTCGCAGACCCTCTACGCGGCGCTGTCGAAGGTCCTGACGAAGAACAACTTCGCCCGGTTCCATTTCGGCATCGGCCTGCTGTGCGTGATGCGGGCAGAGGCGGCGGACGCCTCGATGAAGAACTGGCTGATGCTGAGGGCGGAGGAGAGGCTGCGCGAAGCGATTGACGGCGGACTGGCGAACGAGGCCGCGCCGATCCGGAGGCAGGTGGAGGATTATTTCGAGAACACGAAGCAGGAGATGATGGGACGGGCGCGGACTGCGATCCAGGGGAGGAGATTCGACGAGGCGAAGGTGATTCTCCGCAACCTGGTGAACCAGTTTGCGACCCGGATCGCGGGTCACGCGAAGGACATCGACCAGCTCTGGGCGGACGCGTTCGCGGGCGGCGAGCCGGGGGCCGCGTGCTTCGACTTCACGGCGGGCGTGCCGGCGGGTCTGCAGGTATCGTCGGGGTGGAAGGCCGCCGGCGGGATCCTCAAGGGAAGCGGCCGGCAGGAGGAGATTGCCCTGCCGGGGGCGGCCCCCCAGGCGGTCGCCATGATCCTGCGTTTCGACCGGAAGGACTTCCGCTTCGCGGTCGATCTGGGCGGCGCGGAGTTGCGGATCGAGCCCGAGACGGGGAAGTACGACCTGTACATCAAGGATGCCGATGGGAAGATCGCGGATCGGGAGCAGTTGAAGGAGAAGGTCGGGGACTTGCCCGCCCGCGAGTGGCACATCGTGGAGCTGCGCCGGGTTGGCAACAACGGCGAGGCCTCGATGGAGATCCTTGTCGACGGAGTGGTGGTGACGGCGAAGGCGGTACTCCTGAAGGCGCCTCTGACTCAGGCGAGGCTGGTTCTGAAGGGCAAGAGCGACCCCGTGGCGGGCGCGATCGATCTCGACCTGGTCACGATCCGCTCGAAGTAAGGAACGTTCGATCCAGCGCCTCTGGTACCGGTTCTGCCAGGTCTACGCGCAGTGGTTCGCGCTGCTCGCTTTCCGCTACCGCGCCCACGGGGTGCGGCACGTACCCCGGAAAGGCGGAGTGATTCTCGCTTCGAATCACCAGTCGTTCCTCGACCCGGTCCTCGTGGCGATTCCGCTCTCGCGCGGGGTGACGTTCATGGCGCGCGACTCGCTGTTCCGGTTTCTCCCGTTCCGGGTGCTGATCGAGTCGCTGGGGGCCTTTCCCGTGCAGCGCGGGACGGCGGATCTGGGGGCGATGCGGGAGGCGATCCGGCGGCTCGGGGCGGGGCAGGCGCTTCTGGTGTTTCCGGAGGGAACGCGGACGACAGACGGGGGCGTCGGGCGGATGCGCGCGGGGATCGGGCTGCTGGCGAGCCGTGCGCGGGTGCCGGTGGTTCCCGTGCGGATTTCGGGGGCGTTCGAGTCCTGGCCCCGGGGCCTGAAGCTGCCGCGTCCGAAGCCGGTCACGGTGCGGTACGGCCCGGCACTGCCGTCCGAGATCGCGTGCGATCCCGATCGGGTGGGTCCGGCGCTCGAAGCCGCGCTCGAGCAGCTGCGGCCCGCAGCGCCCCTTCCCGGTGTGATTCCTGCCCGTCCCGCTCACAATTCACA
>JACPRD010000164.1 GCA_016190145.1 Planctomycetota bacterium
CCGGGATGTGTACGGGTTCCGCGGTCTGCGCCTGGCCGCGGCTACGGCCGCGCCGGCCGGAATCTGAGAGTCTGAGAAAAAAGCGAGCGCAGGAGCGGTGGCCGGGACGGCGCGGGCACGAAAACACCCCGACGAGCAAATTCACCCAGGTGCCCGCGCCGGCCCGTGCCACCGCGACGGAGCTCGATTTTTTCTCAGACTCTCAGATTCCGGCCGGCGCGGCCGTAGCCGCGGCCAGGCGCAGACCGCGGAACCCGTACACATCCCGGGGGCGGTCGCCGTGCCGGGCGCCACCGAGGGCGAAGTTCGAGTCGTGCGACCAGGCTCCACCGCGGGCGCTACGCAGGTCACGATAGGGAACGTGCGGGGAATTCCAGCACCACGTCTGAACTCCCCCGGAAAGATCCCGGATTCCCCACGCGGATTCGTCGATCGGGAACGAGCCGACCGGCCGTGGCGTCAGCTTCCCCGGTACTGACACGTTCGTGTGCGAGTAGCTGCCGTCATAGAAATCCCCGTACGAGAACACGCGACCGTCCACTCCGCGCGCCGCCTTCTCCCACTCCTCTTCATGCATCAGGCGGAAAGCGATGCCCTCTCGCCTCGAGCGCCACGCTGCGTACGCAACCGCGTCGGACCAGCTGACGCCGAAGACAGGCCAGCGAGGATCCCAACCCAGGTCCCGGTCCTCCTCGGCGGTCGGCAGACGGAAGCGTCCCCCGGACTCGATCCACCAGTTCTTGTCGACCTCGCGCGGCTGGCGCCTGCATGCCTCCGTAGCGTTCCCCGACGCGCATAGGTCGCAGAGGAACTCGAGGTACTCGGCGCAGGTGACGGGAAACGTCGCCACGAACAGGTCCTCCGTTCTCTTTGTCTTCACCTCGCCTCCACCCGCCCATGCTCCTCCGAATGTGAACGGCCCGCCCGAAATGAGCCGGAATCCGGCGGGGATGTCCCCGGCGCGGTAGAGACTCACGTCCTGGTCCCAGCGGCCGCCGCGGGGAATGAGGACGGGCAGGCGCACCTCGGCCCACGCCGGATCCTGCGGGCGCAGCGTGCAGAGGTACGAACCCTGGGGCAACCCGGCATCCGCCAGCGGCGTGACGCCGAGGCGCCGCTCCTCGCCGAGCACCAGCCGCTTGTCGCGCTCCTCGTATTTCGAGATGAAGACTCCCACGCCGGTCACTTCGCGCCTCCGGCACGTCTCCGCATGGCCCCACCGGACGCCCTCGGGATACGTCTTCACCTCCGGGACGGGACAGTCGCGGTCCCCGAGCGGCCGGTCCGCGCGCGGGCGGCCGTCGCACCAGGGCAAGGTCGGCTTCTCCGAGATCTCCAGGCGCCAATCCGCGTGCCTGACCGGTCGGAGGCAGTCGCACTCGTAGGCGAACGTCCGCAGCGACAGCGCCCCCGGCGCGTCCAGCTTCGCGCGGAACTCCCTCCTCCGGTCTTCCTGGAGAAGCATGTTCCGATTGAGGAGCATCTCCTCCTGATCCTTCCTCTTTTCCGCTTCCAGAAACCGGTCCAGAAACAGCTCGCACTTCCCGTCCGAGGCCTCGACGTTCGCCGGATCCACCGCCAGCGCCTGTCCGAATTCGGCCGATGCCTGCGAGAACGCCCCGATGCGTTCCTCGCGCAGCGCCCTCAGGCGCGCCTCGGCGTCCCACAGAGGGCGCTTCTGCTCCGGAGAACCGTGGGGCTCGATCTTTTCGTCCCATTCTCTGACCGCCCTTTCCTGCGCCTCGATTTCCCCGCGCAAGGCGCGGTATCGGACAAATTGCGCGTGCCCCTTTTCCACACGTTCCCGCGCCTCCTTCAGGTTCCGCTCCCGCTCCTTCACGCCCTCCAGGAACAACTGAACCTCGTCGTGCAGCTCCGTCGCCGTCTGATAGCGATCTTCCTTCCGGAAGGCCAGCGCCTTCAGGCAGATTTCGTCCAGCTCGGGCGGGATCGGTTCGGGAGACGCCGCGATTCGGGCGCCCGCCCCTTCCCCGCACGGCCCGGACCCGCCGTGGACGATACGGGCTCTCTCCGAAGGGGCCTCGACCCGACCCGACCGCGCCCGCCCGAGCACCTCTTCGCGCGACGTTCCCTCGAATGGCGGCCGCCAGGTCAGGATCGTGAAGAGGATCCCGCCCAGTGCGAAGATGTCGCTCCGGCGGTCCACGTCCTCGCGGCGTCCGCCGGCCTGCTCCGGCGGCATGTATGCGGGCGTTCCCATGACTTCGCCGTCGAGGGTCAGCGCCGTTTCGTCGTCCGGCCGGCTCGCATCCCGGATCGCATCGGCGGAGCCCCCCTCCGGCGGCGGCTCTCCGGGGCCGCCCGCGGCCTTCACCTCACCCGCGTTTCGCGCCAGACCCCAATCGACGATCAGCGTCTCGCCGTAGTCGCCGATCATGACGTTGGACGGCTTCAAATCCCGGTGGATCACGCCCTTCGAGTGGGCGTAGGCGATCCCCAGGCAGATGTCCTGGAAGATCCGGAGCAGCCGAGCGCGGGAGAACTTTCCGGGGAGCGAGGGATCCGCCTCGGAAACCCGGCGGATCACCTCGGCCAGGTTCTGGCCGCGGACGCGCTTCATACAGAGGAAGAGCCGCTGGGACCCGGCGGGGCCTGGCATCGCGTCGAAATCGTAGACCGGGATGATGTGTGGATGATCGAGCCGCGCCGCGAGCTCGGCCTCACGGACGAACCGCTCTGAGATGTCCGGATACGTCTCGTCCCGTACGAGCTTGATCGCCACCTCGCGTTTGAGGTGCCGGTCGTGAGCCTCCACGATCCGGCCCAATCCGCCTCGCGCGATCTCCGGGCCGAGCTCGTACCGCTCTTCACGCGGGCGCCGCTGGAACGATCGTCTCGCACCTTTCCGCGAGGGCAGGCCGACAAGCCAATTGTGGAGTTCGGGCGGCGGCTGCAGCTCGAGCAGCCGTCTCCTGAGATCCGGCGACACCGCGAGATCCTCCGATCCCCGGATCTCGACGGCCTTCCTGAGTTCCGCGAGCGCGTCCTCGGTCAGGCCTCCGGCGTCGCGAAGGAGGCTTCCGATGTCCCGCACCGGATGGTCGGGCACCAGCCTCGCCGCGTCGAGATCGTTGAACCAGTCCGCGGCGCACTCGAGGAATCGCGTCTTCGTCACGAGTCTGCCCTCGAGCGCACGCAGTCCCAGCAGAAATTCCCTCGCGCGCGGCCCGCAGGCGGACCGGAGGCGCGCAAGTTCCTCCTCCTTCGCCTCGCGGATCTGGCGGCGAAGGGCGTCCAGGTGACCGGAGGTCGGTTCGCTCATGTCTCCAGGCCGAGGATGACGTCCAGCTCCGAATCCAGATCGGAATCCAGGACGTACTCGCGGATCGCATCCAGGACGCACGTTCGAAGAGTCTGCCGCGCGATGCGCAGGTAGTTGCCGACGTCCGATTCGCGGAGACCGAGGCGCTCGGCGACCGCGCGGTAGGTCGGCCGGGTGCCCTTGTCCTCCGTCGTATAGAGACGGAGCACCTCGAAGTAGACCGCCTTTCCCTCGCTTCGCAGGCGCGTCTCGGCGTCCTTCTCGCTTCTCGCGAGCACCTCCGCGGCCCAGGTGCTGTCGAACACGCCTTCGGGGGCGGGCACGTCCGCCGCGACGCCCTCCCCCAGGCCCCCGTCCAGCGACACGGGACTCCGGCCTCCTCCCCGCTTCAGTCTCGCCGCGTCGCGTGCGGCCGTGCCGAGAAAACTCTTCAGACAGCGCTTCAGCCAGGTCCGGAAGTTACCGCGGTTCGGGTCGAAGCGGCGCAGGAGATCGTGCTCCTGGATGTGGATCCAGAACGATTGTGTGAGGTCCTTGGCGTCGGCGTCACTGCGGGACCAGCCGCGGCGGATCATGCAGTAGATGGGTTTCCAGTAAGCGCGCGCGAGGCGCTCCAGGTGCTGGCGATATCGTTCCTCCCAGCCTTCTCCGGATCGGAGTACGGCCCAGGCGGAGGTTTGCGGGAAGCCGGACTGGCTGCCGCCCATGGAGGTTTCCGAGCGCACGTGAGAGAGAATACCACCGGCGTCGGTGCGGTCTTTCGATCGATTTCCTCGAGACCCCACGAAGAAGGCCCGCCTGGTCCCTCGGGCGTTCCTGGGCGCCCGAGGGGAGGCGGGCTGAAGGATGGAGCGAAACGGTCTGACCTCGCTACGGGTGCAGGCCGATCGCGAAGACCCGGCGGTAGGGGAGAGGCGCCGTCCGGCTCGTCCTCAGGGTCCCTCCCGATGTCTTGATTTCGAACTGGACCGAGGCCGGCGTCTTGACCGTCTGCCAGGGTCTGACGAGGTAGCTTCCGGACCAATCCCCGAGTGACTCCCCGTCGCTTCCAAAGGACGGTTCCAGCGTCCGTCCTGTCGCGTTGTCGAAGAAGACCGCTCCCATGCCCCAGGCGCTGTCGTGGGAGCGGCCGAGCTGCCAGGGGTCCATCGGGACGACCTGGATCGCGAGAGTGGTCCGGCCCTTGCCGACACCCTCGACCGAGGATTCGATTTCGACCGAATAGGCACCGGGACGGAGCCGGATGGAGTCGGGCAGGGTTACGGCCCGGACGGGAAAGCCGAACGGGTTGCGCTCGATCGTCACGGTGGTGTTCCAGACCTCCCGGCCCGCAGTATCCCGCGCCCTGATGGAGACCGGCACGTCGAAGATCGGCGTCGAGGACCCTCCGGGGTAGCTGCGCCAGAAAACTCCGATCCGGATGGGCGAGCTGTTTGCGAAGGAAGGGCTGCCGATTCCGAACGGTCCGCTGGAGATCCCGGCCCAGAGCAGGACACCGGCGTCGCCACGGACGTTTGTGATGGGCTGCGCCGCCGTCCATTCGGACGCGGCGAGCCCGTCCACCGGCAGGACGGCGGTCTCGGCGATCGTGAGGAGCACGTCGGCCTGCCTGTAGGCCCGGCCCGTCTCATAGAGGCGCGCGGAGAAACGCGACAGGAAGTCGTAGGAGCCGAAGTCGCCCGCCGCCGCCTCGGACTGCGAGGCCGTCAGGATGAACCAGAAGCCGCCGCTCGCGGTGTAGCAGTCGAAGAAGCTGGGCGCATTCGGGAAATACTGCACGCCGGAGAGCGCGTGTCCGCCCATCTGGGACAGCGAGTCGTAATTCGCGGCCAGGTAGGCCAGATTCCACCAGTCCGCGAACGCCCTGCCGGGACGGATCATCTCTCCCACCATCGCGCTGGCGCAGACCGCCACGCCTTCGGCCGCCCAGCTCGTGTGCGAATACCCCAGAGCCGCGTCCTGGAAGGCGTGCACCGTCTCGTGCGTGAACACCTGATTGAACGCGCCGTCGTCCGCGCCGACCGGAAGCCTCTTCACCGACAGCGTGTTGCTCCAGGAGTCGTACGTTCCTCCCGAGGTCATGTACGGATTGTGACGGACCGTCACCACGATCGCCGCGGAAGGAGGGCCCATCGTCTGGTGGAGCAGCGGCCCGACGTCGTCCCAGTACCGGAGGATGTACGCCCGGGCGTCCTCGGGAATCGCGTCGTCGAAACGCCAGGACAGGTCGCGGGGAATTCCCGCGCCGGACACGAAGCCCGAACCGGAGCCTGATCCCGAGCCAGATCCGAATTCCGATTCCCCCGCCAGTCCCGACGCCTCGTCGTCGCCATCCAGACCGCACGGATACTCGAGCGCGGCGTCCTCAGGAACTTCGGGGAGGAATGCCTCGGCCCACGGCGGCACCGGAGCGCGCTCTCCCGCAGACTCCGCAGGACCGGCTGCGGGCCCGCGGGATGACGGGGCGCATCGCTCCCCGCGCTCCAGGGCCCCGAAGGCGGCAAGCACCAGCGCGAGCGCGCCGAGTGAAAGAGTGAGACGGCCGCGACGGTGCGGACCGGCGGGCACAGATTCCGGCAACTGGGTTGTGTTCATTTTCGTTTCTCGCTGGGGTTCTCCCCCCCCGCCCTTCCAATAGGCCGCCCGCCTCCCGACCTGTAGAGAATTCGCGCGGAAATCGCGCCGGAGCCGCCGGCCGGACCGGCTCGGGCTCTCGTGCAAGGCCGTTCAACAGAGTTTCAGAAACAGTCGCGGGCCGTCCCGCGAGGGTCGGCACGCGACTGTTTCTTAAACTCTCATCTCTCCGTCAGATCCACCGCCACATAGCGGCTGCTGAGTTTCTCCCCCCGCAAAGCTCCCGCCTGGAACGGCTCGCGCCTGGTGGCGATGACCACCAGCACCTCTTCCAGGTCAACCCAGCTTCCGGCGGCCATCTCGGCTCCCGCGGCGCCCGGGCAGGGAAGATACCGGCGCACCCGGCTCATCCAGAAGGCCGCGCCGCTGCCGGCCGAATCGTCACGGCCGCTCACGAGGACTCCACGCGAAGCGAAGACGACGGACACGGGAGCGGGGACTCCTTCGGGTGCGGGGATGACGGTCCACGTGCCGGTGCTGGTCTGGAATTCCGCGCCTTCCGCCGTGACGAGGTTCCAGGCGAGAATCGGGCCCGGCCCATAGGAAGCGCACGACCACTCGAACGGCGGCGCGGGGATGGCGGTCCAGGCGCGGGTCTTGACGTCGAGCCACGCCGCCCGCCAGTCCGGGGCTTCAGTCGGGGTGGGAAGGGGATTGTCGGTGACACCGCGGTGCCCGACGACGATGCGGGCAGCGTCCCCGGCGAAGTCCATCCGGTCCGTGAATTCCACGGGCGGGTCGGGAAGCGGATCGAGGCGGCCCGCGGTGGGATCGGCCAGGAAGAACGGCCCGGCGGGCGTGCCGGGGTCTTTGCGGGGATAGCCATAGAGAATGAGCCAGGGCCCGAGGCTCAACGGAACCAGCCTGTGCGCGGCGAGCGTCGCGTCGTCACCGAGGCGGCGCCAGGACTTGTCGCCGGGCGCCAGCAGCCGGAGACCCGAGCCGGGCGTGACGGCCGCCAGCGTGTCGTTCCACATCGTCGGCCGTGTTCCGGTGTTCGCCCCTTCCAGCTTCGGCGGGTCCACCCAGCCTGTCTCCCCCGCGTCGTGCAGCACCAGGCTCTCGACGCTGACGACGGCGGCCCCCCGCACAGGGACGCTTCCCACGATCGCGAACCATCGCGTCCCCGCGTGCACCGTGTACCCGCGCGAGTCCACCACGGGGTGGCGCGGCAGAACCTGCCAGAGACCGGCCTGGAGGTCGTAGGACGCGATTCTCAGGATGTCGGACGACTTGTCTTCATCGCCGACCACGTAAAAGGCGCGGCCGGTGGCCCCGAGGAGCATGGGATCGCGAAGGGGCGGCGCGGGGACTTCGCGCCTTCCCAGCGTTCGGGTGTCGAATCGCGCGCCGCCGACAAGCCTGCCGCCCTTCTCGGTGTCGACGGTTCTTCCCCAGAAGACGGCCTCGTCGTTCCACCGAACGGACTCGCTCTGGAACCCCGGGACCAGGCGGCCCGCCGGCAGATCTCTGGTCAGGGTGGCCGCCGCCCGGAATCTCGTCGCAGCCTCCGGATCGTCGAGGCTTTGGGCGACATCCAGGAGCCTTCTCCGCCCCTCCGGGTTACGCCAGGTCAACCCCAGGAGTTCGCGGGTCGCGGATTCCCGCTCGGCGACGTCTTCCGCAGACAGCCGGGTGGCGAGGGCGCGCAAGCGGGTATCGAGCTCATCGGCGCCCGCGGAGAGGGCGAGCGCCGTGCAGAAGAGCAGGGACCGGAGCTGCATGGCGGCATTATGCGCCCCGCGGCGCGGTTCACGCTGTGTATTGGATCCCGGCCGCCGCTCAGGGTCTACTTCAACCAGTGGATCCTGATGTCCTTCGCCAGCGGTTTGAACTCAGGGTCGCCGGTGACGAGCTCGGCTTTCATTTCCTTTGCCAGCGCGGCGGCGAAGGCGTCGGCCAGGCTCATCCTGTAACGCGACTTGAAATCCGCGGCGATGTCGGCCATGGCCCGGGTCGTGGAGTGAAATTCGATCGGCAGGCCCTGGAGAATCTCGGCCGCTTCCTTCCAGGGCCCGGGGCCGTCTTTCCTGACGATGGAGTATCGGACTTCGGCGTAGTTCACGTCGGTCATGTGTACGGCGGAGTTCTTCCGGCCTGCGGCGACCAGGAGGTGTTCCACGGCCGCGGCGCCCGGTTCGTCACGGAAGTAGGCGATGAGGGCGTAGCTGTCCAGCACTTCAGCGGGCATGACGGTCCTCAAGCTCCCGCTCGCGCTTCGTGTGTTCGGCCCATTCCTCGGCCAGCGGCTTCGCGCCGGGCTTGCGTTTCAGGATGCCGCGTCCGCGTCGGATGAGCTCGGCCGTAACGGGAGTGAGCAGAATCCCGTCCTCCGTCGCGGTCACGATGGCGCGAGTGCCGTACTCGATGTTGAACTGCCGGCGCAGTTTGAGAGGGATGACCACCTGGCCCTTGGTGGTGAACCGGACCGTGTCGGCTTTCTCAGTCTTATTCATTGCCAATAGTATGAAAATATTTAGAAAGTCCTTCAAGAGTAAAGTTGTAGGAATTGTGAAAATGAACTTACTCAAATTCCGGGACCCTGTCCGCGGGGGCTCCCGTTCGATCGGGTCGCGCTGGCGGACCTGCGAGGCCCCTCCGGAACCGCGCGCGCGCGTTTAAGGGCCGTCACGCCGCCCCTCCAGTTTGCCGCGATCCCCGTCCTTCGCTCCCCGGCCGAATCCGCATGCAATCCGCTCCCATGTCCACCGGCCTCCGCGGATACCGCGCGCCGGGATCCGGAATTCCGGGAGTGAATGCCCGGCCGCGGCGTAATCTCAATCACGGCATGAAAAAAACCGGCCTCCTGTTCGCCATTCTCGGCCTCGCAGCCGCGCTCCTCGCGATCGTGCTGCGCACGGCGCCGTTTCTCGCGCGCGCCTGGGGGAAGCGCGCCTCGGAGGGTGAGGTCGCCCGGACGCCCGGTCCGGCGACGACCGCTGCGGTGGCCGGGGAAACCCCTGCCGGCGTGAATCCCGGGGGCATGAAGGACGCCGGCGCCACCGCCCCCGATTCCCCGCACCCGGCCCCGGCGACGCCCGCCTTCGTCCGCTACCTCGAGATCGAGGACGCCACGCTCCGCCGGTGGGAGCTCGCGCGCGTGACCATCCAGATGACCGACATGCCCATCGACGAGTTCCTCCGCCGCCTCCATGCCACGACAGGGCTCGAGGCTCTCCTCCCCCCCGACCTCGGGCGGGGCATGAAGATCAGCATTAATTTCAAGGACAGGTCGGGCACGGACGTCCTCCACTTCTTCCGGAATTACGCGCTTCTCATCCCCGTCGTCGACGACCAGGGCAACCTCTGGCTCAGCGCCGGGGAGCGCAGTCCGCAGAGCCTGCCCGCCGCGTTTTCCGATCTCCAGGCGATGCGCCTTGCGCGCGAGCAAATCCTGCACGACTCCCAGCCCGTCGCCGAGCCTCCGGAGCTCGCCGAACTGCGGAAGAAAATCGAAGCGGCGCGCATCTCGGTCTCGGTCGAGCAGAAGAGCCTGCAGGCGATCTGCAAGGCCATCTCCGGCGAGGCGGGCGTGTCCGTGGGCGTGGTCTCCACCGAAGATTGGGTCTACGCGGCTTCAAAGGTCGTCTCGGACTTCAGCGTCTCCGGGATGCCGCTTCCCGAAGCCCTGGACCTGCTGGCCGCCCGCAGCGGGCTGGAGTGGTGTCTCCGTGACGAAATGGTGATGCTGACGGGACCGGAGGAGGCGAAGGCCGAGCGCGAGATGTACGTGCGGCTGGAGAGGGAGCGGAGGGAGAGGCTTGCCGAGGAGGAGGCTCTCTTCGCACGGTCGTTCCCTGCCGGACCTGAGGCGGCGACGCTCGCCGAACTCTCGCAGGCCGTTGAGGGATCCCTCCGGATTCGCTGCCTGACCGATCTGCCGACATGGCGGCTCCCCGACCGGTTTCCGTTTGTGGCGGGGGAATGCCCGCTGGGCGAGCGGATCGGGCAGATTCGTGGATCCGGGAAGGCGATCGTCGGGTACCGATCGGGGGTCCTGTGGCTCCTGGCGCCCTGAGAGTCACCCAGGATCGGGGATCCCGCTCGGGGATGAGAATGGAGTGAGGCGGGCACGAGGCAACGGAGTCCGATTCCCGACTGCGCTCGCGGAACGACTGAGGAGGAGGAGAAGGAGGAGGCGCAGGAGGAGGTCGTCCCACCGAGGCCGTTCCTGCTCCTGGGCCCTTTCACGGTTCCCGCGGAAGGCGGGACACCGATTCAGAGCCTCTCCTTCGTTCCCCGGCTGAACCCGCTTACAATCCGCCCCCATCATGTCCACCGGCCTCCGCGGCTTCCGCTTCCTGCTGAACCCCCTCCAGACGGCCGGCGGCGTCTTTCTGCTCTTCCTCGAAACGCTCAAGTCGGCGTTCGGCCTCTGGCCGCGGCGGCGGATCCTGGTGGACCAGTTCTACCTGATCGGCTACCGGTCGACCCCGGTCGTGCTCACGACGGGGTTTTTCACCGGGATGGTGCTTGCGGTGCAGTCGTTCAATCAGTTCCGCCGCGTCAACATCACGACGATGGTCGGAGCGGTCGTCGGCGTGTCGATGGTCAAAGAGCTGGGGCCGGTGCTCACGGGGCTCATGCTGGCCGGCCGGGTCGGCGCCGCGATCACCGCGGAAATCGGGACGATGCACGTCACCGAACAGGTGGACGCGCTCCGCGCGATGGCCGCCAACCCGATCCGGTTCCTCGTCCTCCCGCGCGTGATGGCGGCGGTGTGCCTCACCCCGATCCTCACGCTCATGGCCGACTTCGTCGGGATCCTCGGCGGGTCGCTCATCTGCGTCGGAATCCTGAACGTCGAGTGGCATTTCTATTACGTGAACATGCTCGACTGGCTCTCCGTGTGGGAGATCTCGGTCGGCTGCGCGAAGTCCTCGTGCTTCGGCCTCCTGATCGCCCTCATCTCCGCCTACAAGGGCCTCAACACGGAACCCGGCGCCGCGGGCGTCGGGAAGGCCGCGACCGAAGCCGTCGTCACCTCGTGCATCATGATCCTGGTGTCGGATTTCTTCCTCACCGTGATGTTCCAGGCGATCAAGCCGGAGTGGGCGTAGATGCTCGAAATCCGCAACCTCCACAAGCACCTCGGCGGAAAACACGTCCTCCGCGGCGTCAACCTCAAGGTCGAAACCGGCGAAGCCCTCGTCATCATCGGCGGCTCCGGATGCGGCAAGAGCGTCCTCCTCAAACACGTCCTCGGCCTCATGAAGCCCGACGAGGGAGAAGTCCTCGTCGAAGGCCGCGACATCGGCAAACTCACCGAGCGCGAACTCAACGACCTCCGGATGAAGTTCGGCATGCTCTTCCAGGGCGGCGCCCTCTTCGATTCCATGACCGTCTACGACAACGTCGCCTTCGCGCTCGACGAGCACGAGAAGATGCCGCTCGCGCAGAAACAGGAAATCGTGCGCAAGAAGCTCGCGATCGTGGGGTTGTCGAAGGTGGAAAACATGTTCCCCGGCGACCTCTCGGGCGGCATGAAGAAACGCGTGGCGCTCGCGCGCGCCATCGCGACGGACCCCGAGTACGTGCTCTACGACGAACCTACGACCGGCCTCGACCCGATCATGAGCGACGTCATCAACGAGCTCATCGTGAAGCTCAAGAAGACCCTCAAGATCACGACGATCGTCGTCACCCACGACATGGCGAGCGCCCGCAAGGTCGCCGACAGGATGGCGATGCTGCACGAAGGCACGATCCGCATCCACGCGAAGCCCGACGAGATCTTCGCGAGCACGGACGAGGTCGTGGCGAACTTCATCCATGGAAGGGCTTCGCAGGAGCAGTTGAAGGAGGTCTGGGAATACGAGGGGATCGAGCAGACGGAGGGCCGCGAGGGGCAGAAGGCGGATTGAGGAGGGGCGGCTCCGGAGCGCGTTCGTTCCTCGTTTCTCGTTCCTCGTTTCTCGTTTCGCGGAGCGTAGACTGGACAGCGCTTCCATTGCGAGGCCGTCATGGATAGACGCTCCGAATGGCGGACCGTCGTCGCCGCCGCTTCGACCGCTCTGCTGATCCTGCTCGCCGGGGCGGCGTTCGCCTGCGGCCGCCCGCAGGACGCTACCGCCTTCCTTCGCGAGAACAGCCGCAATCACCCCGGCGGGCTCGAGTCCCTCTACCTCCGGGGAAGCGGCCGTCGTGCGCGCCATGGCCACCGCGGCCCGCGCCGAATCCGGCAACCGCTGAGACGACCTGCGCGAGTCCGTCCTCAAGGATCTGGAAGCCGCCGGCCCTCGCTTCCGCCCGCTCGCCGACGCCTTCCGCAAACGCGGGCGCGCGAACATCAAGGCACGCTGAACGGCCTCACATCCCCGGTTTCCATTTCTCCCTCGGCGGCGGCTCCTCGCGCGTCTTCGGCGTCGTCGGCGGTCCCTTGGGTTTCGGCGGCGGCCGCTCAACGAAGTACGGTTCGTCAGGGGGCGCCGGGGGCGGCTCGTCCTCGTCGTCGTCGGGTGCCTCTTCCTTCTCCTCCGCCGGCGGGGAGGCGCGCCGGAGGATCGCGGCGAATCCCGCGAGGAATCCCCAGGTGAGGAGGGTGACGGGGAACAGGAGGATGCCGTCGGACTCGAGGGATTTGAAGCCTGTGACGGGGAACATCGCCAGGAACAGGAGACCTTCGCCGGGGCCGGCGGCGTAGCGGAGGGCGTAGCGGAGCGCGGCCCAGAAAAGCGTCCCCGCGGTCGCGAACCAGCAGAGCAGGTAGAGGTGGCGGCGGGAGAGGCGTGCGAGGAGGCAGAGAAGCGGGACCGCGCCCGCGATCCCGCCGAGGCTCTGCGCGAGCGTGTCGGGGCGGGAGGCGCGCTGGAGGAGCGTGGACCAGATGATGAAGGGCAGCGGGCCGGCGAAGAATCCGAGGAGGAAGGCCCGGATCACGACCGTCGCTTGCTTTTCTTCGCGGGCTTCGCCTTTTTCGCCGGCCTCGCCGCCGGGGAGAGCGTGACGAGCGTGGCGGGCGCGCCGCCGGCGCCGGTGAACGGGGTCACGCGGCCTTCCGCGGCCACGGACTTCTTTCCGAGTCGCAGGGTGAGCGAGACCGCGCCGCCCTTCGCACCCGCCTTCTCCCAGGACTTCGTCGAGGCCTCGTCGAGATACGCGTCGAAGTCCTTGCCGGCCGCGTCCCGGAGCGCGCCGCCCCACGCGCCGTTCGCGAACGCGATGCGGTTCTCGCCGTCGAGAATCAGGACCAGATCGCCCAGCGTCCCCGCGAGCGTCGCGAACCGCGCCTCGGACGAGGCCGCGGCCTCCTGGAGCCCGCGGACCTGCGCCTCGACCGCCTTCAGCTGCTCCTGCGCGACGCCCATGTTCATGAGCGATCCGGCGATCGTGCAGAGCAGCTCGATCCGCGCGACGACCTCGGGCAAGAACGCCTCCGGCCGGTCCGCCTCGATGTTCAGGATCCCCACCACGTCCCCGTCGACCATCACCGGCGCGCAGATCTCGCTTCCCGAAACCTGCCCGCCCGAGATGAACAGCGGATCGGAGGTGACGTCGCGCGCGTAGTACAGCTTCGCGGTCTTCACGACGTGCCCGATGATCCCCGTCGTGATCTTCTGCGTGTACGCCTCGGGATGAAGCTGCCGTCCGCTCTGCGTCGATTCCGCCACCGGCAGCACGAGGTCGCTCGCGCGGTAGACGAGAAAAAACGAAGCGCTGACGCCGCGCCCGACGGACCTCCGCACGCGCGTGACCAGCGTGCGGTACATGTCCTGTCCGGATCCGGCTTGGATCAGCTTCTGCGCGACTTCGAGCAGCTTCTCAGCGGGCACCTACGCCCCCCACTTCCTGCCCTCGGGCACGTCCATCAGCGACTCCCCGTCCCCCGTCACCTTCATGAACGTCCCGCTTCCCGTCAGCACGCCCGTCACGAACTCGATGAGGACCTGGCCTTCTTCCTCGGGATTGAAGGCGAAGCGCATCCCGGCCTGTTCGAAGACGCCGCCGGCCTTGGCCTTGCGCTCCTGGCGTGTTTCGGTGCCGACATCCTGCAGGTCGCTTCCATCCCAGACCCAGCAGTTGACGGGATCGCCATCGGTGCGGCCCGCGACCCAGTCGGCCTCGGAGTACTCGCCGATGTGGAGCGACGAGTGGTTGGCCTGGACGGCTTCCCAGCGCTTTTTCATCTCGGTGAGGACGGCGGGGTGCATCTTCCCTCCGTGTGAATAAGGGGTTCGGCGCATTCTATGAAGCGAGAGTGGAAAATGCACGGAAGCGCGGTCGCGATTCAGCGGGGGGCGTTCCTCGTTTCTCGTTCCTCGTTTCTCGTTCCGTGCTGCGGGATAGGATGGAGGCGTGGAAGAGCAGAAGGGCAAGCTGGCGCATCCGGCGCTGGCGATCGGGATCGGCCTGGTCAGCGCGGGGCTCATCGTGGTCGCGGTGGTCATACATGGGAAGAGCGGCGGGTGGCGGCTCTGGATGGACGTGGCGCTCGGGCTGGGCGGGCTCGGGTTCTGCGTGGACACGCTGCTCGCACGGCGGAAAAAATAATCAGGCGCGCTCTTTAGCGAATTCACCGAAGAGGCCGTCGCTGACGAGGATGCCCTCGTCGGTGAGCACGACGGCTCCCTCCCGGATCTCGAGAAGTCCGCGGCGCTCCGCCATCTTCAGTGTCTTCGGAAAAACCGAATCGATGCCCTCGCCGAATTCGGTTTTGAAGCGGTGGGTGGCGAGGCCCTCGCGGAGGCGGAGGCGGCAGAGGATGGCTTCGAGCATGGCCTGTTCGAGGTCCGGCGCTTCCTCGAAGGCCTGAAGGGGTTCGGCGGCGTTTGCGCGGCGGACGTATTCGAGGGGGGAGCGGACGTTGGACCAGCGCCGGCGGCCGTCGAAGCCGAAGGCGCCGGCGCCGGCGGCGAGGACGGGGTCGCGGCGCCAGTAGCGGAGGTTGTGGGCGCACTCGCGGCCGGGGCGTGCGAAGTTCGAGATTTCGTAGCGGCCGTAGCCGGCGGTCTGGAGGCGGGCGGCGGTGTCGCGCAGGAAGTCGGCCTGCTCGTCCTCGCACTTCTCGTGGAGGTCGCCGGTGGCGCGGCGGCGGTGGAACTCGGTGCCGGGCTCGAACGTGAGGTTGTACGCGCTCAGGTGTTCGGGCCCGAGGGCGACGGCGGCTTCGACGCTTCGCGCCCAGGTTTCGAGCGTCTGGCCGGGCAGCGCGAACATCAGGTCGAGGTTGACGTTCTCGATGCCGCCGGCGCGGACCGCGCGGAAGGCGTCGGCGATTTCGGCGGGGGAGTGGATGCGCTCGAGGAGGGCGAGCTCGGCGGGGTCGAAGGACTGCGCGCCCATGGAGACGCGGGTCACGCCCGCGGCGCGGTATCCGGCGAAGTCGTGGCGCTCGATCGTGCCGGGGTTCGCTTCCATCGTGATCTCGCGCGCCGCGAGGCGGAAGTCGCGCGCGACGCGGTCGAGGATGGCGCCGATCTGTGCCGGCGTGAACAGCGACGGCGTGCCGCCGCCGATGAAGACGGTCTCGAATTCGACCGGGCCGTAGCGCTCGCGGACGCGGCGGAGATCTTCGAGCAGGGCCGCGAGGTAGGCGTCGTGGAGAGAGCCGTCGGAGGCGTGCGAGTTGAAGTCGCAGTAGCCGCATTTGCGGACGCAGAAGGGGATGTGGATGTACAGCCCCACGGGCGATGTGAGATCGGGCGGGCCCGGCGCGGGAAAGGGCTTCGTGCTTCGTGCTTCGTGCATCGTCCTGACACCATACCAGCACGCCCGCGCGAAACGAGAAACGAGTCACGAAGAACGAGGCGCGTGATCGCACCGGGACTCCCGCCGGCACACTAGCCGGCGACTCCGGCGTCGGAAGACGGTGCCTCCGTGACGTCCGTCGCCACCGGAATCTCCGGGGCCTTGGCGCAGGCGCGGGATTGGCGCGCCACGGCGATGCCCTCCATGACCGCGGCGGTGAGGATCAGCAGCGTCCAGGCGTTTACCGGCTTGCGAAACGTGCTCGACCGCAGGACGAGGTACATGGCGACCGTTCCGAGGCTTCCGATCACGAACAGAGCCGTCGTGCCGACGAGCGCGCCTCTCAGCGCGGAACGGGACAGGAATTCCTCCGTCTCCCGACCCGGAGCGACGTCCGCTACGCCCGCACCGCGCGCGGCGAGCTCCCGCGCGATCCGCTTCGGATCGATCGTCCAACCCAGCCAAAGGAACGAGATCAGGAACGTACACAACAGATTGGCCGAGAGCCAGACGAAGCCGGTACCGCCGAGCGCTTCGGCGAGCGAGTCCATGCGGAGTGCCTTCGCCAGCGATCGGGGGACGTCGGCCAGGAACGGCGCCGCAAGAAACACCCAGGCCGCGTTCGGGCAGAGAGGCAGGCGGACGAATTCCGGCTGCGGGCCGGGGTCGGACTTCCGGACTTGAACTGCGCGGGTGAGGGGACAGACGAAGGCGGTCGCCGCGCAGATGGCGAATGCCACGCACAGCTCGATCCCGAGCCAACCTGCGTTCAGCGTGCGGTGGCGCAGCAACCTGGGGACATCGACCGCGGTCTCTGAGATAGCCAGGACCAGCCCCCACGCGGCGAGCAGGACGACGCCGGAACCCAGGCCCTGCCGGCCCAGCTGAAGCGCGAACCAGCCCGTCAGTGCCGCCGCCGCAGCGTAGGCAAGCAGATTGGTCAGGTAGAGCGTGAAAACCCCGTCGTCGCGGAAGAGTCCGTCGGTCCCCCCATTTCCGAGCCAGCGCAACATGGCCCAGCCCAGAAGAACAGCGATCGGGACCGAGGCCCGGATTGCCCACCTTTCGAGGGCCGGTAATCCGCCTCGAGCTTCGAGACGACGGCCGAATCCGGGGAAGGCGCGGGCAGCGATGGCCGCAATCAGCAGCGCCGCCATGAGCGGCCTGACCCCAAGCCCACCCAGGCTGATTGGCCCGATGGCCATCAGGAGAAAGGGAACCGGGCTTCGGGGTTCGTCACTGACGCGGACGATGCCGAGCAGTCCACGGACCACCCCCAGGTCGACGTTGATGAGGGGAACCGTCTGGAGCACCTGCCAGCCCAGAAGCACCAGCAGCGTGACGCCGATGCGCCGGCGAAGCGGCGACGGGACCCAGGGATCGATGGACTTCCAGAAACCCGCTTCCTCAGACATGAATCAGACCTCCCTCGATGACAATCCTACCCCAGTTCGTCCAGCGCCTTCCCCAGCCGCTTCAGTCCTTCCTCCAGCTTCTCTTTCGCGAGCCCGCAGCCGATGCGGACGTGATCGGGGCAGCCGAAGAAATGGCCGGGGCTGACCTGGGCGTCGTATTTCTTGCGCAGGAGATCCTGGACGGTGTGGCTGGTGGCTTTCGACTTGAGGCGGAGCCAGGAAATGAAGCCGTATTTCGGGGGCAGCCAGTCGACGTCCTTGCGCGAGGCGACCCATCTTTCGATCAGGGGGAAATTGGCGTCGCGGCGCTCCCGGGCGCGGGCGATGAGGCGGTCGAGGTTTTTGTGGGCGCGGATGGCGACGCGGTCGGTGGGCATGGAGTTGAGGACCGAGAGGTAGTCGTAGACGCGGTAGGCGCGGTGGACGAGCGCGGGGTCGCCGATGCCCCAGCCTGCGCGAAGATTGCCGAGGCCGTAGACCTTCGTGAGCGAATTCGTCGAGAGGAATTGCGGGCCGAGCGTCGCCGCGATCGGCGGGCGCGCTTCCCAGAGCGCGTCAAGGTAGACCTCGTCCACCAGCACCTTCGCGCCGTGCTTCGCCGCCGCTTCCCCGATCGCCTTCAGCCGCTCTCGGTCGAGATGGACGCCGCCGGGGTTGTAGAGGTCGGTAAGGATCAGGAGCTTCGCGCCCTTCTCGAACGCTTTCCGCGCGGCCTCGACGTCGGGCTGAAAGGCGTCCTCGCGGCGGCGCGGGACGAAATGGACTTTCGCCTCGAGCGCCTCGAGGATGCGGCCGAGGGGCTCGTAGTACGGCTGCTCGATGGCGGCGGCGTCGCCGGTCTGAAGGAGCGCGCCGGCGAAAAGAAAGTTGGCGAGCGATGAGCCGCCCGCGGGGATGACCATCTCCGGCTTGACGCCCCAGCGGCGGGCGATCAGATCCTTGAGCTCGGGGTGGCCGTAGTGGTTGGCGCCCTCCCACGAAGCGTCCTCCGCGGTGACGCCGATGTCCGCGGGGACGGGCGGGGCCATGGCGGAATTGGACAGGTCGTACGTCACGGGCTGGAGGACCTGGTGGATCTTGGCCCATTCCATGTACTTGATGGTTTCGAATCTCATGGAAGGGGATTCTATTCGCATCGGGCGGGGGAGTCGCGGTTTCGAAGGCGGTGCGCGCGAAGCGCGCCCCTTTACCTTTACCTTCTCCCTTCACCTTTCCCTGCCGTTCGACCGGGGAAAACAGCAGGGAAAGGTAAAGGGGAAGGTAAAGTTCAAGGGGACGGCGACGGCTTATCCGCGCTTCACCCTCACTCCGAAAACCAGCACCCCCACCGACGCCAGCGCTACCGCGCCGCACGCCGCGAACAGCGTCGGCGCGGAGAGTCCTCTTCCAAGCATCCACCCTGCCACGAGCGGCGTTGCGGCGGCGAAGGGGGCGACGAACACGGAGAAGATGCCGTAGAGAGAGGTGACTTCTTCGCGGCGGGCGACGGCGCGGAACATGGCGAACCCCGCGGCGGATCGGACGCCCCAGAAGGCGCCGACGAAGAGGGCGGCCCAGAGGAGGCCGTGGACGGAGCGGGCGTGCCAGGCGCAGGCGGCGGCGGCGACGACGGCGAGGCGGCCGGCGGCGAGGACGGGCTTGGCGCCGATGCGGTCGACGAGGAAGCCGCCGAGGAGGCTGGAGACGCCCTGGGCGGCGGCGATGGCGAGGGTGAACTGCGCGCCGGTGCGGACGTCGCCGCCGAAATCGGCGGCGCGCGCGGCGTAGAAGCCGACGACGCCGTACTGGGCGCAGAAGAGGACTTCTGCGAAGAGCATGTTGCGGAAGGCGGGGTTGGTGCGGAGTTCGCCGAGGAGGGTGCGGAGGTACGCGTGGAACGCGCCGGCGGGGGCTTCGCCCTCGGTTTCGGGTTCGCGGACGGGGATGTAGAACGCGTTGGCGACGAGCATGACCAGGGCGGTCACGGCGACGAGGTGCGGCACCGCGTCGGGGCGGCGGGCGAGGATGACGCTGGCGGCCCAGGCGGCGAGGGCGGCGGCGAGGGTCTGGAAGAAGAAGGTGACGCCGAATCCCGCGCCGAGTTTCTTCGGCGGCAGGACCTTGCCCATGAACGTCAGCCAGACGGGAACGAGGAGGCCGACGGAGAGGCCGAAGGCGTACTCGGCGGCGAGGACGCACCAGACCTTGGCGGAGTTCGAGGGGACCCAGTAGAGCGCGGCCGCCAGGAATGCGACGGGGAGGACGCAGACGTAGTGGCCCCAGACCACGGCGGCCTTCTTGCGGCGGAGGTGGCCGGTGAAGTAGCCGGCGAGGACCATGGGCAGGGTGCCGAAGCCCCACTGGGCGGCGAGGAGCCCGATCTGGCCGTGGGTGGCGCCGAGGTCGCGCAGGACGAGTTGGACGAAGCTCGCCGAAAACCCGAACGCCATCCCGAACCCCCAGCCGGTCTCGGTGGCGGTGAGCAGGAACAGATTCCGCCGGTAGTGCGTCTCGCGCACGTCGGCGGGCGCGGCTTGCCGCGCAAGGTCCGGCGTTGAGGTGACCTGGGCCATGGGTCCTTCAGGTGGGGGAAGCGGGCACACGGTGACCGCAGATCCTAAGTGAACAACCGGCGCGGAGGGAAAGTTCGGGGAAAATGCGGAAGGAGATAGGAGACAGGAGATGGGAGAGGTCGGCGGTACCATTCGCGGATCATGATCCGCTGGTTTCTGGTGCCCGCCCTGGCCGCGCTGTCCGGTTGCGGAACCGCGCCCGGATCGGTCAACCCCGCCGGATCCCCGGAGCCGGGCCTCATCGTCATCGCCCCGGCGGCGCTCGGGCCGGCGCTGGACGATTATCTGGCCTTCCGCGCGAAGCAGATTCCCGCGCGGCTCGTGACGCTCGAGGAGGTGATCCGGACGACGCCGGGGACCGACGAGGCGGAGAGCGTGAAGCGCTTCCTCTACCAGGAGTGGCGCGACCGCGGCGTGCGGTATGCGCTCCTGGTCGGCGACGCGGACGTATTCCCGGTGCGGTACATGATGCTGGACCGGGTGGCGAAAGGGGCGTTCGACACGGCGTTCTATCCGAGCGACCTGTACTACGGCGACGTGGCCGAGGCCGACGGGCGGTTCGAGGACTGGAATGCCGCGCGCGAAGGAATACACGCGCAGTATTTCGGCGAAGTGCACGGCGAGCACTACAAGGACCCGCCGATGAACTTCGACGCGATCGACTACGTGCCCGAAATCGCCGTGGGGCGGTGGCCGGTGTCGACGCTAGAGGAGGCGAGAATTGTCGCGGCGAAGACGATGGAGTTCGAGAAGGGGCGTGCGGCGCGGCGGCGGGTGGGGCTCGTGGTAACGGACGGGTGGGTGGACGCGCGCGGGGTGTTCGACGGGATCGCGGCGGGGCTGCCGGCGGGATGGGAGGCGCGGAAGCTGTATTACGGGCGCGAGCCGGCGCCGACGCCGGAGACGGTGGCCGCGCTTCTCGACGAAGGCGCGCTGTTCGTGGCGCACGCGGGGCACGGCGAGGCGCACGGGTGGGACCGGTGCCTGCACGTTAACGCATTGCGTCAATTGAGGAACGCGGACCGGCTGCCCGTGCTCATGAGCGCGGGATGCGGCACGGCGGTCTTCGCGGCGCAGGCGCCGTACGAGGCCTACCTCGACGTCCTCGGCGCCGAACACCCCGGCACCAACGCCGGAGAAGTCTTCTCGACCTTCCCGCCGCCCCCCGCGTGCTTCCAGCCCGGCCGCTTCAATTCCACCAGCCTCGGCGAGCGCCTCCTCCGCGACGGCCCCGGCGGCGCCGTCGCCTACTTCGGTTGCAACACCGGCAGCCAGCCGTGCTCGCTCACGCTCGTCGAGGGCTTCCTCGGCGGGCTTGCTTCCACCGAAAACCGGCGCCTCGGCGACCTCTGGCGCGCTGCGCTCGTTCATTACGTCCGGGAGCAGAAGCTGGCGTCGATCATCCCGACCGAGGACTGGTACCCGGCCAGCATCTTCTTCCAGGGCATGAAGTTCATGCTGTTCGGCGACCCCTCCATCCCGGTGAATCCATGAGATCCTGCTTCCTGTGGCTCGCCGCCTCGTCGATTTGCGCCGCGCAGGTGACCGTCGTCACCGACGTCACCTGGCGCGCGGGCGGCGACGACGCGGACGGCTGGGAACAGCCGGCCCACCCCGATGAAAGCTGGCCGTTCGCCGAGACGGTCGAAGGCCCCGCCCGGAACGGCGCCCACTACACCGTCGCCAATTCCCTCGGCATCGCCAGCGAGACCTCCTGGATCTGGTCCGGCGACGACGACGTCTGCCGCTTCCGCCGCCGGTTCATCGCACCGGCCGGATTCCGCCGCGCCGAAATGCTGTTCGTGGCGGACGACATCGCGGAGGTCTGGATCAACGGGGAGCCGGCGGAGTTCTACGACTCGCAGAAGGGATCCTGGGGGCATCGCGGATGCGGGGTACTGGTCGACCTGCTGCCCTGGATCGAAGAAGGCGCGAACGTGATCGCCGTTCGGGTGAGAAACGTCGGGGGACCGCGCGGATTCGCGGCGGTTCTCCGCATCGACGGCGAGGCGTTCGTGCCGCCCGTCGCCGCGGGCGCGCGGCTCACCCCCGAGGTGACGGCGGAGGTGAAGCGGCTCGCTCCGGATCTCGACGGGGAGGAGGCGGGCGCGCGTGACGCCGCGACCGCCGCGCTGCAGAAACTCGCCCGGGCGAACGGGCTCAAGGTGGTGGATCTGCTGCGCGCGGAGCTTCGGGACGCCTCGCCGGAGGCCTTGATGCGGATCGGCCGCGTGCTGGAGGGAGCGCTGCCGGACCTCTCGCCCACGCAGGACGACGACGCGCGATTCGCATTCGGCCCGGTCTCGTTCGAGATCCTGAACGCGCGCCTCGCGCTACCGGCGGAAAACCAGGGGCTCTGCATCCGCAACGTATTCGGCGCGCAGGTGCTGGCGCACTCCGACCCCGACGCCCTCCGGCGCGCCCTCGCGACCGCGGCGGCGGACGGAAACGACGTCGAGTCGATGCGCGCGGTCCGGATTCTCTCGGCGCTCGAACTCGCGGACCAGGCGGAAGTCCTCGCGGACGTGCTGCACGCGAGGCCGAAGACGCCGGCGGGAGCCTACGCGGCGGCGGGGCTCGCGCGCATGGGCGGCGAAGCGCAACTGGCGGCGCTCGCGGCCGCCGCGCGCTGCGGATACGGACCCACGGAACGGGCGGCAAACGCCTCGCTGCGCATTTTGAAGAAGTAGCCGGGGCCCCTTCATATAATCCCGCCCGATGGCCGAAACCATTCCCCAGGACGACCGCCTCACTCAGATGGTCCAGGCCGCGGTGTCCGCTTCCCTCGCCCGCCGGTCCGCCATCCTGAAGCCGCGCGAAATCGAGGAGCTCACCACCGACGCGAAGCAGCAGCTCGAGGAGCTGCTGAAGCAGCGCGACTCGGACCTGCAGCGGATGGCCCTGCTCGAACGCGCGCGGGAGAAGCTCCAGGAGGAGGCGCAGGCGCTGGCGACGGACCTGCAGGCGCGCGAGCTGACCCTGGAGGAGGAACGCAGGACTTCGCACCGGGCGGAGCAGCGGCTGCTGGAGACGGAGCGCGAGGCGGACGGGCTGCGGGGGGCGCTGGCGCGGAAGGGGGTGGAGGCGGAGGAGGTGGAGGCGCGGATCCGTGCGGCGGCGCAGGAGGCGGAGCGGGCGAAGGTGGAGGCCGCGGCGCAGAGCGAGGGGACGCCGGAGCGGGAGCAGGCGCTTGCGCGCGTGAAGCAGCTGGAGCAACAGGTCGACCTCCTGCGCGAGTCGCGCGAGATCATGCAGCGCGAGATGGCGGGCCTGCAGGACTCCCTGCGGGACCGCGAACGCGAGCTCGAGGGCGAGCGGGCGGAGCACCGCGAGTCGCGCGACCGGGTGTCGGACCTGCAACGGCAGGTGGCGGCGCTCGCGGAGTCGGCGCGGCAGAAGCGGGGGATCGAACTCAAGGTGTTCGACGAGATGTCGCGCGCGCAGACGAATCTCCAGTCGATGGTGGAGAAGCTCGCGGGGCTCGAGCGGTCGATCGAGCACGGGCCGGTCGTGCTCGAGCTGCGGCGCGAGGTCGACCGGGTGCGCGAGCAGGCGCGCGAGGAGCGGATGCTGGTCGCCCAGCTGCAGGGGCAGGTGCGCGACATGGCGGAGGCGGCGGCGCGCTCGAACGCGGCCGCGGCGCACCTGCGGGAGACGCTGGCCGCGGTCGAGGCGGACCGGGACCGCATGGACGAAATGCTGCGCCGCGAGCGGCGGCAGGAGGCGGACCGCAAGCGGACGCTGATGAGGAGGCTGGAAGAACTCGAAAACCGGCCGCCGGTCGGGGCGGACCCGGCCTCCTGGGACCGCCTGCGCGGCCAGTTCGAGTCGCGGCTGCGCGAAGCGGCGCTCAGGCTGGCGGACGCCGAGAAGAACGTCGAGGACATGCGGGGCGAGCTGGAGAACGCGCGCGGCCTTCTCACGCGCGCCACCGTCGAACGTCAGTCCCTCCGTGCCCGCGTCGAAACGCTGGAGCTGGCCTCCGTCGGACCTTCCACCGAGCAGATCGACGCGCTTCGGGCCGAGATGAAAAAAACGGAGTACGAGCGGGACGAAGCGGCGCGCGAGGTGGCGGCGTTGAAGTCCAAGGTGGAAGCGCTGGATCTCGCGGCGCAGAATCTCGAGCGCGAGCGGCAGCGGGCGGTCGCCGAGTTGAGGGAGAAGACGGGGGGCGGGTTCTGGGTCAGGTTGAAGCGGGCGTTCGGGGGTTAGTGACCCGTTGCCAGTTGCCAGTGGCCAGTTGCGAGTGGCCAGTAATCCGTGGCCGGCAGCGAAAGCAACTCAGCAGGCTAACGAAAAGGCGGGAAGGTCGGGCCTCCGGTGCCCTGCCGCACCCTGTCGCTCGCCACTGGTAACTGGCAACTGGCCACTGGCAACTCACGCTCTTACCGGAGTCCGCGGATCAGGAGCCAGGTGACCACCGCGCAGAGCAGCATCGCCGTCGTGCTGATCACCAGCGCCGCGGTCGCGACGCGGGTTTCCTCCGTCACGACCGGCAGGCCGCGGTTCTCGGCCAGGATCGAGAGCGCCAGCCTCCCCGCCCAGAGGCCCGCGGGGGGAAACACGAGCGCGACGATGGCCCAGGCCAGCGCCTGATAGGCCCGCCGCCGCAAGGACAGCCGCGCGCGCAGGTGGGAGCGCTTCTGCCGCAGCCCCGGCCCCTCGACGGGCGCGTCCGCCTCTTCCTCAACCGCGCCTTTCCGGGCCAGCATTCCCGCCGCCTCGTCGACCCGGTCCTCCGGCACCTGCACGCGCACGACGGCGCCTTCAATGTGCTTGGCGCCCCGCTCCGCGTCGATGAAGGCCGGAATTCCCGAGCTCTCGCAGAGTTGTCTCACGAGCATCGCGTGCTCGAACGGGCCGATGAACACCGTTGCCAGTTTCCGCGCCCGCCGCCGCGTGGAACGGGACTGGGTGTAGCTGTTCGAGTCCCACATCTCGCAGGCCGGGCAGAGAAACTCATCGGGCGCGAGCTTGTGGCCGCACTGCGTGCAGATCCGCATCCTCTGTTCTCCGGCTCCCGATCGGCATTTCCGCCCGGATCGGGCGGCGCCACGCCGCTGCGGGAGCTTTTCCAGCGCGATGGAACACGGAAAGGTTAGTGGGAGGGGTGGGAAGGTGCAAGCGTTATGCATGGAAGCGGGCCCCTTCCCGGGCAATCTTGACCCCCTCCCCCAACCCGGTTAACCTTGCCGCTCTTCGCACTTCCGAGACACGCATCCATGAGAATCGGCGTCCTCACCGGCGGCGGCGACTGCCCCGGACTGAACGCGGCCATCCGCGGCGTTGTCAAAAAGGCGCTTCAGCTCGGCTGGTCCGTCGTCGGCATTCACGACGGGTGGGCCGGCCTGATCCAGGGCCGCGTCGAGCCGATGACCGAGTATTCGATTGCGGGCATTCTCGCGCGCGGCGGGACGATTCTCGGCACGTCGCGGACCAATCCGTTCAAGCAGGAAGGCGACGTCCAGCGGTGTGCGGACAACATGAAGCGATTCGGGATCGACGCGCTGGTGGCGATCGGGGGCGAGGACACGCTGGGCGTGGCGGCGAAGTTTTTCGGAATGGGATGGAAGGTCGTGGGGGTGCCGAAGACGATCGACAACGACCTGTCGGGGACGGACTACACGTTCGGGTTCGACACGGCGGTATTCATCGCGACGGACGCGATCGACCGGTGCAAGACGACGGCGGAGGCGCACCGGCGGGTGATGGTGGTGGAGGTGATGGGCAGGCACGCGGGGTGGATCGCGACGTTTTCGGGTCTTGCGGGCGGGGCGGACGTGATCCTGATTCCCGAGCAGCCGTTCGACATCGCGCAGGTGTGCGAGGTAGTGCAGAAGAGGCAGAAGCGAGGGAAGCTGTTCTCGCTCGTCGTGGTGGCTGAGGGGGCGCATCCGAAGGAAGGGACGCTGGTGCTGCAGGACACGAAGAAGGACTCGTTCGGGCACGTGCGGCTGGGCGGGATCGGGAACATCGTGGGATCGGAGATCGAGAAGCGGACGGGGATCGAGACGCGGGTGACGATTCTCGGGCACATTCAGCGCGGGGGCGCGCCGACGGCGACGGACCGGATCCGTGCGACGCGGCTGGCGGTGGCGGCGGTGGAGCTGGCGGAGCAGGGCAGGTGGGGTCACATGACGGGGATTCACGGGAACGACATCGGGGCGGTGCTGCTGAGCGAGGCGACTTCGAAGATCAAGACGGTGACGCCGCAGTTCTTCAAGGTGGCGGAGGTGTTCTTCGGGTAGCGGCGAGGACCGATCGCGCCGGAGATCGGGTTTTTCTCGCGCTCTCATCAGGGCCCCGCGAGCGCCCGGCGCGCCTCTTCCTCCTGTTCCGGCGTCAATCGCCGGCGCGGCGCGTCCGCCCGCGGGGAGAGATCGAGTGCGCGGGCGAATTCCGCGCGCCAGCCGGGATCGCCGGCGGCGCGAAGGGCTCTTCCCAGCCAGAACCGTTCCTGGCACGCGTTCGGGTAGAACTCGACGGCCTTGCGGAAGTCGGCGGCGGTGTCGGCGCGTTCGCCGTGGTCCCAGCGGAGGCGGCCGCGCTGCCAGCGGAGGCCGGCCTGGCGCGGGGCGAGGCGGACGGCCTCGTCGAGGGCGCGCAGGCAGGCGGCGGGGTCGTGCGGGGCGGCGTGGAGGGTGTGGGCTTCGCGGACGCGGATTTCCGGGTCGAGGGGGTTGGAGGCGGCGGCCTGGCGCACGTCTTCGAGGGTAGCGTCGTCGTCGCGCAGGGTGGTGTCGGCGTTCATCCAGGCGGGGGCTTCGAGCATGGCGAGGACGCCGGCGAGCGCGAGGGGCGCGGCGGCGAGGACCGGTTTCATCCGGAGGGGGCGGGTCGCGGCGAGGCCGAGGGCGACGGCGAGGGCGAAAGTCACGCCGGGGACGTAGAGGTCGTATTCGACGAGCCCGTGGACGGCGAAGGCGGCGGCGGCGGCGAGGGCGGCGGCGCGTGTGAAGCGGCCGACGGGGGCTTCGGCGGAGGCGACGAGTCCCGCGGCGACGGCGGCGACGACGCCGCCCGCTCCGAGGAGGCCGGCGTGGGCGAGGCTGCCTTCGAGAAGTTCGTGGAACGCGAAGGCGAGGGCGACGCCGATCGCGGCCGGCCAGGGGAACGGGATTTCGGCGCCGGGTTCCGGCTCCGGAGGCGGTTCTTCGGGCCGCAGCGAGCCGAACAGGGCGGCGGCGGGGATGGCGAGGAACAGGAGCAGGCCGAGCGGGCCCAGTTCGGAGGCGACCTGCAGGGGATCGCAGTGGGCGCGCTGCGCCTCGCCGGCATCCGGGACCATGTGGGCGGTGTAGTGGGCCCCCCAGTTCGATGCGCCGACGCCCAGCGCCGGCGCTTCACGGAGAACGCCGAGCGATCCCCGCGAGTAATTGGCGCGGAATCCGAGGGAAGTGTGGGGGTTCTTCCAGTCGAACGGGCCCGGGCGCGCGGCGAGGAGGACCGCGGCTGCGAGGAGCGCGGCGGCGGCGCCCGCAAGGCCGGCGACGGTGCGGCGGCGGCCCTCGGGGGCGAAGACGCGCCAGGCGAAGACGGCGGCGCCGGCGAGAAGCGCGGCGTAGCCGCCGGTCGAGCGCGTGAGGAGGGCCGCGCCCGCGACGAGCGCGGCGGCGGCGCCGGCGAGCGCGCGCGCGCGTTTCGAGCGCGCATCGAGCGCGCGGCCCGCAAGGAAAGCCAGGCCCACGGCAAGGAACGCGCAGAGGATATTCGAGGTCGGAAACGTGCCGAAGGGCTCGTCGGTCCAGAGCCGGGCTTCGAATTCCAGGCGCTCCGCGGCGGATGAGAAGGTGCGCATTCCGGGATCGGCGCGATAAGCGGCGCGGAGGGCGGGGAGGCCCTGGAATCGCTGCCAGATCGCGTAAGCGGCCTGGCCGGCGGCGGAAGCGGCGAGGGCGTGCACGGCGGTCGCGCGGGCGGACTGGGCGCAGGCCCAGGCGAGCGCGCCTGCCGCCAGCCAGGAGGAGCCGGTGGAGAGGGCGGAGAGCGTTTCGCCGGCCCAGAGGCAGGACGCGAGCGCCCAGGCGCCGAGCGCGCCCAGGGCCCAGGCCGCCGGCGCGGCGCGCAACCGCTCTTCGGCCAGCAGCACGAGCGCCGCCGCGATCAGCGCCGCGCCGTCGAGCAGGAGGTTGACGCCCCAGCCCGCGGCGTCACCCGGCCAGAGGACGCGCGCGGCGATCGCGAACGCCGCGAGCCCGGCCCCCAGGGGCGCGAGCCGCTTCACTGCCGCGAGTCCGCGGAAGGAGGCGCCGGCGCGGCTTCGGCCGGGGGCGGCGCCGCCGCGGGCGTCCCGGGCACTTCCAGCGCCTTGCGCCCGACCGCCACGATCGAGAGCCCGTGCCAGGGCAGCAGGCCGTCCACGATTTTCCAGAGCCAGACGAGCGCGTCGAAGGCCTTGAGCTGGAATTTCGGCATCTTCGTCCGGCCCAGGAGGCGCGAGTTGAGCGCCCAGCCCAGGACGCCGACGCGGTTGAAGTCGAACGTCCTCTCGACCACGAAGCCCGCCTCCGTCATCGCCCGCCGCAGGTCCTCCCGCGAATATCGTTTCTGGTGGTCGAGCGCGCGGTCCATGGGCCCGTAGAGCCACTGGCCCTGCGGCACGAGGATGATCGCCCGGCCGCCGGGAGCGAGGACGTCGTGCATGTTCCGGAGCGCGGCGGCGGCGTCGGGGATGTGCTCGAGGACGTTCAGGCAGACGACGGTGTCGACGCAGCGCCGGATCGGCGCGAAATCCTCCGCGCGCTGGGCGTCGATCCGGATCGCCTCCAGGCTCGTGCGCCGGAGCGAAAGCGACTTGAGGACGTCCAGGTGCAGCCCGTCGGGCTCGCTCGCGATGTAGCGCTCCCGCGGAAGGAGGTGCACGGTGAGATTTCCGATGCCCGCGCCGATTTCGAGCACGCGGTCGCCGAGCCAGGGGCGGACGACGCGGCGGGCCATCCAGGCATTGAAGTGCTGGGCGCGCGAGATGCTGGCGAGGATGTCGTGGCCGGTTTTCTGGTCGTAGAGGTCGTCGATGAGCCAGTACTTGAGGATCGCCCAGACCGCCGCGAACCCGTGGTACCAGCGCGCCTTCTTCCCCTCCGGATACGTGCGCCCGTCGTAGTTGACCGGCACTTCGAAGACGCGCATTCCCCGTTTCGCGATCTTCGCCGTCAGCTCGAGTTCGATCCCGAAGCCGTTGCTCCGGATGGGAATCGACCGGAGGACTTCGGTGCGGAACGCCTTGTAGCAGGTGAGCACGTCGGTGAGGTTCAGGTTCGTGGCGACGTTCGAGAGCGTGGTGAGCGCGCGGTTGCCGACGCTGTGCCAGAAGTACAGGACGCGCCGACGCTCGGCCGCGGCGAACCGCGAGCCGTAGACGACGTCGGCCTGGCCCCCGAGGAACGGCGCGAGGAGGCGGCCGTAATCGCGCGGGTCGTACTCGAGGTCGGCGTCCTGGATGACGCAGAAATCCCCCGTCGCCGCCGCGACCGCGCTGCGCACCGCCGCGCCCTTTCCGCGGTTCCGGTCGTGCCGGATCGCCTTCACGACGTCCGGATGCTGCCGCGCGATCTCCTCCACCACCTCCCGCGAGCCGTCCGTCGAGCCGTCGTCCACCACGACGACCTCGCGGGACATGTTTTCGGGAAGAGGCGCGGCGAGGACGCGGCGGAGCGACTCGCCGACGAGGTAGCGCTCGTTGAAGACGGGCACCAGGATCGACAGCTTCACGCCGAGATGTTACCCGGCGGCGGCGGATTCCCCGCCGAGAACCCGAAGCGGGCCGCCAGGGCCGCGAGGCCGGCGGCGGCCGCGATCCCGACTTCCGGCATGACCGGCATCCGGTAGCGGAGGCTGCCGAGGAACACCGCGTGTACGAGCGTCAGCCCGGCGACGGCGAGAAGAGACCAGCGCACCGCGGGTTCCCGGCGGCGGAGCCACGCGCCCGCCAGCGCCAGGAGGTAGAGGGGGATGTTCCACGCCAGCGACACCAGGAGCAGCAGTCCGCCGCGATATTCCGCCGCGTTCGGCGCCGGGTTCCACAGCTTCGCCCATTTGCGCGGCGCCAGCGCCACGGCCCGCGCCGGATCGCGGCGGACCGCTTCCCCCGCCATCGCCCGGTACCGGCGGTTGCGTTCGAGTTCCGGAAGAGCGTCGACTTCGCGCGGCCAGTCCATGGTGTCGCGGGAGATGCCGCCGGTGGCGCCGGGGCCGAAGGCTTCGAACAGGGCGGTGCCGACCTGGGTGGTGGCGGGCACGAACGCGCGCAGGACGATCGCGTTGCGGACGATCCAGGGAGCGTAGAGGGCGGCGAAGGCCGCGAAAAACGCGGTCGCGAGCGCGAGGCCTTTCCGCGCGCCTGCCGCGGGGACCAGGATCCCGCCGGCCAGCGCGAGCACGGGGAGGATCGAGGGATGCACGAGCGCCGTGAGCGCCGCCGCGCCGCCGGCGGCGGCCGCGACCGGCAGCTTTCCCGTCTCAGCCGCCCGGCACGCGAGCCGGAGCGTGCCGAGGAGCATGAACCCCTCGAGGACCTCCACGAGCTCCAGCGCGGAGAAGTAGGCGAGGAAAGGGTCGAGCGCGAGGATCGCGGCGGCGGCGAGCGCGGCGGCGTCGCCGAGGCGCGGCCGCAGCCACCCCGCGGCCAGCCAGGCCGTGAGCACGCCGAAAAAGGTCTGAGCCAGCCGCACCGGCAGCTCCGACGTCCCGAAGGCGCCCCGGATTCCCGCGAGGAACACCGGATACCCCGGCATCCGCACGGCGCGGTCCACTCCCCCCGTGACCAGCCCCTTCCCGGACCGCAACCCGTCCGCCGCTTCCTTGTATTGCCCCGAATCCGGGAACGACTGCGGCCCCAGCGCCAGCGCGACGCCGACGCGGAACACCAGCCCGATCCCCAGAATCGCTCCCAGATACCCGCGATATCGCTTCACTTTTTCCGCCCCGCCGCCTCGAGCACTGCGACGACCGTGAGGACGGCGGCGGCCTGCGCGAAGGCGAGGGCGCTCCAGGCGGAGTCGAGCCGGTAGAGGATGAGGGCGGAGAGTCCGGTGACGCCGGTCAGGGCGACGATGAGGCCGACGGCGGCGGGGCGGGAGAGGCCGAGGGCGACGAGGCGGTGTGAGAAGTGATTGGTATCTCCGGCCATGATGGGCTTGCGGTTGCGGAGGCGGATGAGGATGACGGAGGCGGTGTCGTAGAGGGGCACGGCGAGGACGAGGAGGGGGACGAAGTAGACGGTGAGGGGGTGATTGGCGTCGTAGAACGTGAAGAGGACGGTGAGGACGGCGAGGTGGTAGCCGAGGGTGAGGGAGCCGGCGTCGCCCATGAATATGGAAGCGGGGGGGCGGTTGAAGGCGAGGAAGCCGAGGGCGCCGCCGGCGAGTGTGAAGAGGGCGAGGGCGACGAAGTGCTGGCCGGTGGCGAGGGCGATGAGGGCGAATGCGGCGGCGGCGGTGGCGGCGACGCCCGCGGCGAGGCCGTCCATGTTGTCGAGGAGGTTGAGCGAGTTGGTGACGACGACGATCCAGGCGACGGTGAGGGCGCCCTGGAGGAAGGCGCCGCCGGGATACGCGTCGAGAAACGTGGAGAGGCGGATGCCGGAGGCGGCGAGGCCGGCGGCGACGGCGGCCTGGACGCCCAGTTTTGTTTTCGGGCCGAGGCCCCGGGCGTCGTCGACGAGTCCGAGGACGAAGATGACGGCCGCGCCCCCGAGGTAGACGGCGCCCCGGCCGGCGACCCCGCGGGCGCCGGGGACGTGCACGGCGAGCGAGGGGAACGTACGGGCCAGGAGGTCCGGGGCGAGGAGCACGGCGGCGAGCGCGGCGGCGAGGGGGAGCCACACCGCGCCGAAAATCGCGATGCCGCCGCCGAGGGCGACGGGGTGCGCGTGGATCTTGCGCGGCCCGGGCTCGTCCACGAACCCTTTCGCGCGGGCGGCGGCGCGGACGGCGGGAGTGAGGAGCAGGGAGAAGGCGAACGAGCCGGCGCCCGCGGCGAGGACGGCGGTTTCGAGGGTCACGGGGGACAGGATACGGCGGGGAACTTCAAAAGGACAATTTCAACTTTCAAGCAACATCAAACGGTCAACTTCAAATGGCAATTGAGAGCAAAGCCGCCTCCTCGCAGGATAGTCCGGATGTAGAATGACTCCCCGAGCCCCGCACCCCTGGCCGACAGCGAGTCGAGACCTTCCGATGGCCGCTTCCCAGCCCTGGCATGCCTTCGCCCGCGAGATCGCCCGGCACGGGCGCGCGTGGACGGTGAAGGATCCGGGGGGCGTTCCCGCGCCTCTGTCTCCCGGGGGATTCCGCGTCGTGCCCTTCTGGTCGAACGAAGAGCGCGTGCGGCGCATCCTGGCGCGCGACCCGGAATTCACGGGGTTCCAGGCGGTCGAGGTGGCGTGGGACGAGTTCCGCGACCGCTGGCTGGCGCGGTGCGAGAAGGAGAAGTGGCTGGTCGGGCTGAATTGGGCGGGCGACCACGCGCTGGGGTTCGACGCGGACCCGAAGGAGGTGCGCGACGCGGTCGAGGCCGAGCTCGAGGGGCGGTCGGTCGAGGGGCTGATGATCGCCGAGACGGCGAGGCTGCGGCTGCGCGAGTGGAAGCAGGAGGATCTCGGGCGGGTGGCGCCGATCTACGGCGACCCCGGGCTCACGCAGTGGATCGGCGACGGCTCGCCGCGCGACCAGGCGGCCTGGGCGGCCGAAATCGAGCGCTGCCGCCGGCTCTACCGCGAGCGCGGCTTCGGTCTCTGGGCCGTGGAGATCCGCGAGAACGGCGCGCTCATCGGACACTGCGGCCTCCAGGACCTCGACGGCGGCACAGACATCGCCCTCGGCTACGCCCTCGCTTCCGAATGGCGCGGCCAGGGCTACGCCCTCGAGGCCGCCCGCGCCGCCATCGACTACGGCTTCGCCACCCTCGGCATCGAACGGATCCTCGCCGTCACCCAGCCCGCCAACGGTTCCTCGATCCGCGTCCTGGAGAGGCTGGGCATGACGTTCGTGCGCGAGGCGGAGCATTACGGGAAGCGGGTGGCGGTGTACGGGCTGAACTCGCCTCCGAAGCTGGGCGGGTGATCAGCTGTTGAGGAAGAACGTGACCCTGCGCGCGAGCCAGCGCGGCGCGGCGCGGACGAGAAGCGTTCCCATCCGGTTCGCGGCGCCGGGGACGACCACGACCCGACCTCGGCGGAAACCGCGGTAACCGATCTTCGCGACCTTTTTCGCGCTCATCGCGGCCGCCTCGAACGCCGCGGATTGTTTCATTTCCGCGCGCACGAGGAACTCGGTGAACGTCGGGCCCGGGCAGAGGCAGCTCGCCACGACGCCCGTTCCGCGCAGCTCCTCGGCGAGCCCTTCCGTGAGCGACAGCACGTACGCCTTCGTCGCGTAGTAGACCGACATGAGCGGGCCGGGCTGAAAGGCGGCGGTGGAGGCGACGTTCAGGATCCCGCCGCGGCGGCGCTCGATCATGGCGGGGAGGAAGAGGCGCGTCAGGTGGGTGAGCGCGGCGACATTGAGCTGGACCATGTCGAGCTGGCGGCGCTCGTCGATCTGCGCGAACCGGCCGAGGGCGCCGAAGCCCGCGTTGTTGACGACGACGTCGACGGCGGCGCCCCGGTTCCGGAGCGCCTCGGCGATCTGGGCGGGCGCCGCGGGATCGGACAGGTCCTTCGAGATCGCCCGCGCCCGGCTGCCGTGCGACGCCTCGAGCTCCTTCGCAAGCGCCTCCAGCCGCTCCCCGCGCCGCGCGACAAGCACGAGATCGGCCCCGTCGGCGGCGAACAGGCGCGCGAGCTCGAGGCCGATGCCGGAAGAGGCGCCGGTGATGAGGACGGTTTCGGGCATGCGGGACATTGGAGCCGCGGGCGGCGGGGGAGGGAAGCTCAGAGTTTGGGAAAGCACCGGTCTCGGAGGTCCGTCGGCCGGACGCTACTCTTCCACGATCTCGACCCGGACGACGACGCCGAGCTCAGCGGGCTCGCCGGGGTAGAGGTCCGCGAGCGACATCGCCTTGAGCGTCCTGTCCTTCAGTTCCGCCCGCAGCGACTGGCGGACCACGCAGCCCTGCAGCCAGGTGATCTTCGGATCCGCCTTGTCCGCGACGAGGCACCAGGAGAAGACGAGCGGGGAGGTGACGCGAAGAGGTTTCTCGAGTCCGGTCACGCGCAGGCCGGCCGGAGCGACAACGTACGCCGGGGGCGCGCCGCGCAGCCAGGAGCCGGCGCGCGCGGCGGCGGAGTTCTCCGGCGCGATCGCCAGGGACTTCGCCTCCGCGTTGAGCGGCAGCTCGAACACGACGGTGACGTCTCCGTCGGCCGAGCCCTTGAGGGCCGCGCGATCCACGGTGAACCGAGTCGCGTACTCGCGCGAATTAAACCCGTAGAGGATCTCCGCCTTGAGCTCGGGGGACTGGTCGAACGTGAACGGGGCGAGCCAGGTCCTTCCCGCGCGCAGGCGGCCCGAGACGTGGCCGAGGTATCTTCTCCACGTCTCCTTGCACGTGAGGTCGCACATCGGAAGTTCCGCGAAGGGAGGATTCGCGTCGGCGAGCTCGCGGCCCACGGCGAGCGCGAACAGGTCGGCGATCTCCCGGGCGTGCGAGCGGGTCTGCTCTTCCGTGAACATCCCGCCCCACCCCGGCCCGAGCCCCTGCGAGTGCTCCATCGCCGTCGCAAGCGCGGCCTTCGCCTCGAACGGCGCGTCCGGCCTGAGCGCCGCCATCGCTTCGCGCACGCGCCACGTCCAGGCCGGGTTGACCGCGCGGATGGCGTCCCACTGTCCGCCCCACTCGCCGCGGCGCACCGGCAGGTCCTTTCCGAATTTCTCCTCGACCCGGCGGAAGTACGCCTCGGGCCCGCCCAGCACGAGCCGCGGCTTTGTTTTCGCCTCGTTCCATTGCTTCACGAACCCCGGCAGCTTCTTCGCGCCCCCCGTGTCCCAGTTGTCGAACGCGTGCTGCACGATCACCGCGTCCCCCGGCGCCTCGACCTTCTTCAGCATCGCCCCGATCCCCGCTTCCATCGTCTCGAGCGCCCCCCGGTCGCGCGGAAACGTCTCGGGATTGAAGAAGCGCGCGCAGTCCGGGTCCACGCCCCAGCGCGTGTACGCCGCCGTGTAGGCGTCGTCGTCGATGTAGACCAGCACCCGGTTCCCCGCGGCGGATTCCCACCAGAAGGGGGAGCGGGCGAGGCCGGCGGGAAGAGGCGGCGTGAACGCCATGTTCGCGCCGACGAGGAGGTAGCGCACCTTGGCCCGGGCGCACGCGTCCACGAGCGCCTCCGGGTACGACGGGACGTCGTTCAGAACGGCGACCGACGGGCGGACGCCGAGCTCCCGTTCGAAGGTATCGAGGTGGAAGAAGAGGAGATCGAGGTGTTCCGCGAACATCGCGGCGTGCGGATTGCACCAGGAGGCCCCCATCGAGATGCGGCCGGCCTTGAGGAGGGCGCGCAGGCGGTCTTGACGCGCTGCGTCATCGCGGTGCGCGAGGCGCCACTGGTGGACCACCCAGGCGCTCTCTTCGTGCCAGTGGAATCCCGGGTCCTTCTCCGCCGTGTCGATCGCGTCGTCGAGCACGCGGACCCGTTTTTCGCGGACCGCCGACGGCGTGTCCGTGAACCCGATGTCGAGGTGCGACCCCGGCAGGATGTGGATCGTCTCCACGTCGCCGGCCCGTGCCGGGGAGGCGAGGACCAACAGGAGGATCAGGAATCGTCTCACGGGAGACATGGTGACACAGGCACGGCCCGGGCCGACGCGGATTTTCAGGCGCCCCAGGCCGTGCCGACCCCGGCGCCGGCGAGATCCTCGTTCATCGCCTTGAGCGAGGCAGCCACCGCCTCGCGCCAACGCTTCTCCCCGAACTTCCCTTTCCACGGCTCCCGCGTCCACGCCGCCGCGACGCTCCGTCCGGCGACCGCCACGACGCCGGTCCCGTCCGCGCCGCACGCCGCGCGCACGCCGGCCGCGGTCCCGCCCTGCGCGCCGTACCCGGGGACGAGGAACACGGTCTTCGGCATGGCCGCGCGGATCCGGGCGGCCTGCTCCGGGTGCGTCGCGCCCACGACGGCGCCCACGTCGCTCCAGCGCGCGGCCGTCTCGCCCCATTTCGCGACCGCGCGCGCGACGTGCAGGAACATCGGCTCTCCCGCGACCTCCCGGTCCTGGAACTCGCCGCTTCCGGGATTCGACGTCTTGACGAGGAAGAACACGCCCGTGCCGCGCGCCGCCCCCGCTTCCACATAAGGCAGGCTCGAATCCGCCCCCAGCCAGGGGCTGGCCGTGATCGCGTCGCACCCCCACGCCTCGCACCACTCCGCGTACGCCTTCGCCGTGTCCGTCACGTCGCACCGCTTCACGTCGGCGATCGTCAGGACGCCGAGTCGGCGCGCCTCCGCCAGCGTGTCGGCGAGCGCTTCCATGCCCGCCGGTCCCAGCCGCTCGTAGAAAGCGGCGTTGGGTTTCACGGCGCACGCGTGGGGCGCGACCGTTTCGAGGAGCGCGCGATTGAAGGCAGCGATGGCCTGCGCGGGAGGCGCCCCCGAAAACTCCGCGGGAAGCTGCTCCGGCCGCGGGTCGAATCCCACCACGGCCACGGAGCGCGCGCGCCGCGTCGCCGCCCCGAGCCGCTCTGCAAATCTCGTCATCCCCCGCATTGTGCGCCCCCCCCATAAATCCGGCAAGCCCCCGCCCCACGGAACGAGAAACGATGAACGAGAAACGAGGAACGCCCCCTCGCCGCACCCACAGTTTCCACTTCCGTAAGCGCCCTTGGTAGAATCGCCCTCCGAGACCGCAACCGTGGAGCGCACCTTGCAGGACCCCCGCCAGGAAACGATGTTCGGCTCGATCGCCATCCAGCTCGGCTTCGTCACCGTTTCGCAGGTGAACGAATGCCTCGAGTACCAGAAGCAGATGCAGGCGCTCGGAAGCCCGCCGAAACGCGTCGGGGACCTGCTCCTCGAAAAGGGGTTCATCAGCCGGCAGCAGGCCGAACAGATATTCCGCCACCAGGGCCTCCGCGGCGGCCATACGCAGATCCAGTCGTACAAGATCCTCGCGCGGATCGGGCACGGGGCGATGGGAAGCGTCTTCAAGGCGCTTCAGGTATCGATGGACCGCGTGGTCGCGCTCAAGGTGCTGGCGCCGAAGTACGCGCAGAACACGAAGTTCGTGGAGCGGTTTTTCCGCGAGGCGCGGGCGGTGGCGAAGCTGAACCATCCGAACATCATCCAGGGGATCGACGTCGGCGAGTCGAACGGCATCCACTATTTCGCGATGGAGTTCGTGGACGGGCCGACGGTGGGGCAGCTGCTCCGGCGGGGCGGCGCGCTCGACGAGCGGCGGTGCGTGCAGGTGATCCTGCAGATGGCGCGCGCGCTCGAGCACGCGCAGAAGCACGGCCTCGTGCACCGGGACGTGAAGCCGGACAACGTGATGCTGACGCGGTCCGGTCAGGCGAAGCTGTGCGATCTGGGGCTGGCGAAGGTGCAGAAGGGGGACTCGGCGCACGGGACGGACCACGGGGTGTCGATGGGGACGCCGAACTACATCTCGCCCGAGCAGGCGCGGGGGGACGCGGACGTGGACATCCGGAGCGACATCTACTCGCTGGGCGCGACCTTCTACCACATGTCTGCCGGACAGGTGCCGTTCTACAGCGAGTCCGCCGCGGTCGTGATCGCCCGCCACCTGAACGAGCCGCCGAAGCCGCCGCGCGAGATCAACCCGCTCATTTCCGAAGCCGTTTCGCGGATCGTGATCAGGATGATGCAGAAGGACCGGCTGAAGCGGTACCAGACGCCATCGGAGCTGGCGCTCGATCTCGAGGCGGTGCTGAATCCGCCGGTGGCGCCCGCGATCCAGCCGCCGCCACAGTCGCAGGATCCGAACCGGGCGAGCGGGGTGATCAACCGGCCGAGCTCGTCGAACCTGCGCGCGCGAATGGCGCGGCGGCGGCATCTGCCGCGGGATTACTAAGGGGAGGCTCGGAAGGGAATTCGCCTCGGGGGACGGGATGCGCGTCAGATGGCGGTGCACTCCGAGGGAATCGGCTGCGGACAAGGACGTATCCGTTTTCACCCTTTTTCATCAGTGACCTCGCCTGTCGTATCGATGTTCAATCGTCCTTCTAATCTTTCCGGGCGCACGGCGCAGATCACCCATGGGATAAAGGAGGATACGAACGGCGTGGTCGCGGATAGAAAGG
>JACPRD010000168.1 GCA_016190145.1 Planctomycetota bacterium
GGATGGGCGGAGACGAAGATTACTAACAGCCCGCAGGACCTGACAACCGGCGGCTCTCGGATCGGGGGCCGCCGGTTTTTTTTCGGGCTCGCGTAAGGAGCTTCACATGAGATTGCGCAGATCCGTCATGCTCGGCGTCCTTGCCACGCTGGCCGCCGGGTGCAGCGCCGGGAAGACCGTCGTCATCGAAGCCAAGGGAAGCTCGGTTTACCTCAAGGGCGCCTCGGCCGAGTCGGCGCGGCGGGTCATGGAAGCGGCGAATGCGCGGATCGAGCAGGTGGACGTCGCGGGCATCGTGAGCGGGGCGCGAGGAAACCTGTCCTCGCCCGCCGGCCGGGTGGACGTCGCCCGCGGGAAGGGTAATTTCGCCTCGAAGGACCCGCTGGCTCAAGGCGCGGTGCTGTCCTTCTCCTCACGGGGGCAGTCCGAGGACGCCCCCGCCGCCTCGCTGCCGGCCGGCAAGGACCTCCGGGGGCAGCTCCACATGAAAGTCCTCGCGTGGCCGCACGGCGAGGGCGCGATGGCGCACCCGAATCTCCTGCTCCCGCAGGCCGAAGTCGACGCCGTGATGGACCGCAGCCTGACGGACGAGGGGATCGCCTTCGCAAAGCGGATCGTCGAGGGAGCGCTTCAGCGCGAGACGGAGATCCTGATCGAGGAGGCGAAGAAGGCCGGATTCACGCCCGAGCTCTTCAAATAGGAGGGCGTGCTTCGTTTCACTCATCGGCCCGGCCGGTCCCCGTCCCGCCGTTGAACGAGTAACGAGTAACGAGAAACGCCCCTACTTCCCCCCTCCCGCCTTCCTCTTCTCCACAGAAGCCTGCATCGCCTTCACCCAGTCTTCGTGCACGCGGTCGAGCCAGTCCTTGCCCGACGCCGACGGGAACAGCGGCTTCAGCGCGTCCTCCGCGCTCCGTCCCTTCTTCAGCGCCGCAAGGAACTGCCGCAGCTTCTCCTCCCCGCACGTGTCGTGGATCCAGCCGAGGAACGAGACCGACTGGTAGTAGAACGCGCCGATCGCCGCCGGGTCCTTCGGGTAGCCGCCCGAGGCGACGAGATCGCGGAGCTTGAAGACGCAGGCCGGGTTCTTCGCGACCGCAGGCGCGAGCAGGTCGTCGGCGCGCTCGCGGCCCTCGAACTGCACGAGTTGGGCGACGCCCTCGTTGATCCAGACGGGAAGTGGAGTCTGGCCGAAGTGTTCGCCCAGGACGAGGTGCGTGAGTTCGTGCGGGAGCACGACCGGCTCGGACAGCTCGGGGTTCAGCTTCCCGTCCCGGCCGAGCTGAAAGAGGGCGATGCTGGCGCCGACCTTGCCGCTCACGAACGCGTCGAGGCTCTGGTAGTCGGCGATCGTGCCGCCGCCGGACCACGCGGGGTAGCCCGCGCCCACGTACTCGTTGTGGTCCCGGAAGACCGAGAGCGGGACCTGCCGCGGATAGGCGGCGCCGCCGAGGAATCGGTCGCAGAGAACGGCGAGGTAGTGCTCGGCCTGCTTCCCGATGAACTTCGTCAGCTCCACGTTGTGCGTGCGCACCTTGAAATGCTTCGTCTCCTCCTCGTGCCACGCCGCGTCGCTCGACGACATCGCCCGGATTTCCTCGGGACTCAGGTCGAATCGGTCCCGCTTCGGCGCCGCCGCCCCCGTCGCCGCGGCGATCTTCGCGTCCGCCATCGCCACGTCCGCCTTGTTCACCGCCAGCGTGCGGAAGTCCTTCCACGCCTGCACCGCCTCGTCGCTCCTCCCGAGCTTCTCGTACGAGGCCGCCAGCCAGCGGTATCCCTCCACGTCCTCCGGGTACGCCTCCGTGTGGCGGCGCAGCGCCTCCACCGCGTCTTCGAACCTCCCGGCCTCGTGGGCGGCCTTGCCCTTGAGGAAGAGGTTCTCCGCGCGCGCCCCGCCGGCGACGAGGAGGAAGGCCGCGGCCAGCAGGAGAGTCCTCACTTGTACTGCTTCGCCGCGGAGTCGAAATAAGCGCGCACCTTCGGCACGAACTCCTCGACCGACTTGTGCAGCTTCGCGTAGGCCAGCTTGTTCGCGGCGAGCTCTTCGGGGAATCGGGCGTTGAGGCGATCGATTTCCTTCAGGTACTCGTCCAGTTTGCCGACGTGCACGTTCCAGTTCCGGCGCATCTCCTCGAATTTCTTCAGCCCGTCCGGCGTGAACTTGAGCGCCCCGGCCGCGTTCCGCTTCATTTCGTACTTCTCGTTCAGCGGGTTGTTCTCGACCTGCCGGTCGTCGGCTGAGATGGCGAGCGAGAACAGGAGGGGGACCATCTTGCGGATGGACTCGATCTGGTGCTGCCGGCCGTAGTTCGGGACGATTTCGTTCGCGTGGCCGAAGAAATCCTCGGCGTTCTTGTACATGCGGAGCGCCTTCTCGGGATCCGCGACCACCAGCGACTCGGCCTCCGCCATCATCTTGAGCCCCTGCGCCTCGTCCTTCGCGGCCTCCCGCAGGATCGCGACCTTCATCACGCGTTCGTCCCAGAGGGGCTGCCGGCCGGCCTGGAGCGGCGCGTCGCCGGGCGCCGACTGCATCCCGGCGAGGTCGGCCTCGCCGAGGCTGAACCTCCCGTCGGGCGAGTCCACGACGATCCTCTCCCGCACCTTCGCCGCCGTCTTCTCGTGCCCGGGCGCGAGGTCCGCCCATTTCCCGATCGCCTCGCCCGCCTTTTCGCGGTTGCCCGCGCGCATCTCGAGGTTCGTCATGAGCATCCAGACGCGGCGCTGCCCGTCCTTGTCCAGCGTCTCCGCGTTCGCGGCGATCGGGCCCAGCCGGTCGCGCGCCGCGTCCACCTTGCCCAGCTTGACCAGCGCCTCCACGGATTCCAGCAGCTCCGCCGGCGTCCCCCAGCGCGCCCCGATCTTCGAATGCCCGAGCTCGCGCCGCGCGCCTCCGTGCTCCGAGTCCGCCGCGATCGCCTTTTCGAATTCGGCGCGCGCCTCCGCGCGCAGACCCTGCTCGCGGCACCAGACGCCCAGCAGGAAGTGCCCCTCCGCGTCCTGATCCGAGAGAGCCCCAGCCCTCTGCCTGTACTCCTCCACGGGCGGCATCTCGACCTTCGCCACGTCCTTCTTGTCGAAATACACCGTCCCGAACTTCCCCTTCACCGCGTACCGGTCCCCTTTGTCGGTGACCTCCCCCTCGAACCTCCGGCCGTCCTTCAGCACGATCGCGTCGGCCGCGGCGGGACCGGCGCAGGCGAGAAGCAGAGCGAACGCGAAGACGCGACTCATGGTGCCCCCCTCGAAAAAAGACCGGCTACTTGTACTTCGCCAGCATCGTCTCGAAATGCTTCCGGATGTCGGGATAACGGTCCGCCGCCGTGCGTTTCAACTTCGCGTAGAGGTCCTTCTGCGATTCGAGCGCCTCCGGGTGCCGCTTCTCGACCTTCGCCAGGATCGCCAGGCACGCCTCCACCTTCCCCGCAAATTCCGTCCACTGGCGGCGATGCGATTCGAACCGCGCGCGTCCCTCGCCGGTGAACCGGATCTTCTCCGAGGCCGTCTTCTCCATCTCGTACTTCTGCCCCTCGGGATTGATGCGCGCCTGCCCGTTGTCCGCATCGAGCGCGATCCCCATGGCCAGCGGAACGAGCTTCGCCACGGTTTCGAGCTGCTGCGGGACCGCGATGTCCTTCACGATGTGGTTGGCGCGGTCGAAGCAGTCATCGGCGGAGTCGAGAAGAGTCGAAGCGCGGAACGGCTCGGCGATGCCGGCCCCCTCGGCTTCCTTCATCAGCTCGATTCCCTTGTCGACTTCCTTCAGCGCGGCGGCGCGCAGGGCGATGCGCTCGACGCGGCGGTCCCAGAGGGGGTGGCGGCCGGGCTCAAGCGCCGGGGCGCCCGCGTCGGCGGGGTCCGGGGCGAGCATGAGCAGGTCGTCCGCGCGGACGGGGAATTTCCCGTCGGGAGAGTCCCGCACGATCCGCGAGCGCGCGGCGGCCGAATCCCGGTCGCCCTCAGGCACCAGCGCGGCCCACTTCTCGACCGCCTCCCGTGCCTGCGGAAGCCGGTTCTCGCGGAGTTCGAGCACCGTCATCCCGTCCCAGAGGCGGCGGCGCGATTCCGGGTCGATCGTCTCGGATGCCCCATCGGCAATCGGCTGAAGGAGCTCGCGCGCCTTTCCGGTTTCGCCACGAAGGAGGTGGCCCTCCGCCGTGTCGAGAATCTCCATCACCGGCGCCCACCGGTCGCCCATCCGCGCGTGCCCGAGCGCCTTGTGCGCCCCCTCGTGCCCCGGGTCCGCCGCGAGCGCCTTCTGGAACTCCGCGGCCGCCTCCGTGGAAAGCGAGCGCTCGCGGCACCACTCGCCGAGCCGGAAATGCCCGTCCGCGTCCGTCGCTTCCAGCGCCGCGGCCTTCCCCGCGTATTCCCCGGCCGGATCCCGCTCGATACGCTCGACTTCCGCTTTCTTGACGAAAATCGTCCCGAACTTCGTCTTCACCGCGTACTGGTCGCCCTTCTCGGTGAGCGCTCCCTCGATCTTGCGCCCGTCCTTCATGTAGACGACGTCGGCGGAGGCCGCGGAGGCGGCGAAGAGGAGAAAAGCGCCGGCCAGACGGGAGATGCTCAAACGCATTCAGGAATTGTAGTGAAGGACGTCGCTCGGCGTCTGAAAAAAATTCGGTCGGGAATGCGGTTGTCCTGAAACGCCCCAGGAGCAGGAGGAGGAGAAGGAGCAGGAGGAGGACCGGCCTCGGTGAGTCACCTCCTCCTGCTCCTCCCCCTTCTCCTCCTCCTCAGCCTTTCCGCGAGCCAGGTCGGAAAACGGGCCGCCGTTGACTTGCTCCATCCCCGAGGATGGGCGACTCTCAGATTCCCAACCGCTCCAGCATCCCCCGCGCGGCATCGCTTCCGCTCTTGATGCAATCCGGCACGCCCACCCCGCGGTACGAGCAGCCCGCGAACGCGAAAGGCGGGAGCTTCGCCGCGCGCCGCTCGATTTCCGCGACCCGGTCGAGGTGCCCCACGTGGTACTGCGCCATCGCGCCGCGGTGGCGGTGAATCCGCACGAGCGAGGGCGTGGCGCGGATCTCCATGAGGTCGCGCAGGTCCGCCTGCACGCGCTCCAGCACCTCGTCGTCCGGCAGGTCGGCGTCGCCCTCGCGCGTCGCCCCTCCGGCGAAGACGCGCAGAAGCGCCGACCCGGGAGGGGCCCGGCCCGGGAACTTGCGGCTGGTGAAGGAAGCGGCGACGGTGAAGCGGCCCTCGACGGCGGGGACGACGAATCCCATGGCTTCCGGAAGCGCCGCTTCCTCCTCCCGGTATCCGAGGTGCACGGTGACGACGGAGGCGAAGGGGATGGTGCGGAGCAGGGCGGCGACGTCGGCGGCGGGTTCGTCCATGAGTTCGGCGGCCCGCGGGGCCGGGAGCGCGCAGACGACGGCGGCGGCCTCGAGATCGCCGCCGGGGTCGAGCGTGGCGGTCCATCCCGCGCCCGAGGGCCGGAGCGCCGTCACGCGGGTCGCAGTGCGCAGGCGCGTTCCGAGGCTGGCGGCGAGCGAATCGGTGAGGATCTGCATCCCGCCGTCCAGCGTCGCGAACATCCCGTATCGCGGCCCGCTCGTCCCGGGCGCCGCCTTCCGCTTCCGCATCGCCCGGATGAGGCTCCCGTGCTCGCGCTCCATTTCGGGGAACTGCGGCATGGCGGCGAGCATGGAGAGTTTCTCGGGATCGGCCGTGGTGATGCCCGCGATCATCGGCTGGGCGAGGCGTTCGAGGCATTCGCGGCCGAGGCGGCGGCGCACGAAGCTGGCGAGGCTTTCGTCCGTGGTTTCCTTCCGGCGGCGCACGAAGAGTTCGAGGCCCATGCGGAACTTTCCCGGCCACGAGAAGAGGGCGGAGCCGGCCAGGACGCGGATGGATCCCGGGGCCATGAGGTAGAAGCCCTCGGGGACGGGGTGAAGGCGGCCGGACTGGACGACGAAACTGCGGCGGTTGGCCTCGACCGTGCCGATGAGATTCGCCTCGAGGCCGAGCTCCCGGCAGAGCTCGACTCCCGCCGGCTTGATCGCCAGGAAGCAGTCCGGCCCGCTTTCGAGCAGGTACCCGTCCGCTTTTTCCGTGGCGATCGATCCGCCGTGCGTCCGGCCCGCCTCCGCCACCACCACCTCGACGTGCCGTCCCCGCGCCTCCGACTCGCGCAGGATCCTCCACCCCGCCGCGAGCCCGGCGATTCCGGCGCCGAGCACCAGGATGCGCGGAGGGGTCACCGCCTCACCGCGCCGCCCTCTCCGCCACCAGGTCCGCCAGCATCCCGATGAACTTCGGGTGGCCGCCCACCGTCCCCGACCGGATGAACCCCACCCCGCACTCCGCCGCCGTCTGCTTCGCCTCGATGTCCAGGTCGTACAGCACCTCGACATGGTCCACCAGGAACCCGATCGGCGACACGATCACGTCCTTCGCCCCCTTCGCCTTCGCCGCGCGGATCGCGTCGTTGATGTCCGGCCCCGTCCACGGCTGCGTCGCGTCGCTCGCGCTCGACTGGAACGCCGTCGACCACTTCGCACGCCCCAGGTCCTTTGCGACGAGCGCCGCCGTCTCCTCGAACTGCGGCACGTAGGGCCCGCTCTTGGAAATCGCCATCGGGATCGAGTGCGCGCTGAAAATCATCTCCGCTTCCCCGAACCGCGCCTCCCCCCAGGCCTTCGCATCCCCGCGGATGATGTCCGCCACCGCGCCGGTGAAGCCCGGGTGCTTCCACCACGGGTCCAGCACCGTGAACGCGATCCGCTTGTCCGCCGCGAGCTCCTCCACCGCCTGGTTCACCGTCGTGATGTACCAGTCCCAGCTCACCTTCGACTGGTGCGGCGCCATGATGATCCCGATCATCCGCCGGTGCCCCGCCTCCGAGAGACGCTTCGCCACGTCCCGAAGCGACGGACCCCAGTGGCGCAGCCCGACCTCGACGGGGAGGTTCAGCTTGCGGGCGCGCAGGGCGGCGGCGAGCTTGCGCCCCTGTCGGAACGTGTGCTCGTTGAACGGCGAAAATCCGCCGATGTCGTGGTAGTGGTGGGCAACCTCGTTCACGCGCGAAGCGCGCTCGGGGGCCTTGCCCAGGATTCCCTGCACGAAGCAGTGCGCTTCCGTCGGGCTCCCCTCCGGGCAGGGATTCCCGTGCTCGGGCCCGGGGCAGGCTTCCCCGTCCGCCTGGATCCGGTTGCACCCGCCGGGCGTCGGTCCGCCGAACGCGATCAGCAGCACGCCGTCGTAGTTCATCTCATCTCCTCGTCATCGAGTGGACCGCGTCGACAAGCGCGACGACGTTGTCCACGGGCGTTTCCTTCAGGATTCCGTGTCCCAGGTTGAAAATGTGCCCCCGGCGACCCTTCGCCGCCGCCACGACCGCCCGGGCCCTGTTCACCACCGTATTCCGGTCGGCGAGCAGCGCCGCGGGGTCGAGATTGCCCTGGACCGCGACGTCGCCGAGCGCCGCCCACGCCGCGTCCAGGTCCGTCCTGTGGTCGACGCCGACGACGGCGCCTCCGGCTTCGCGGAGGGCGTCGAGGAAGAGTCCGGTGCCGAGGCCGAAGTGGATGACGGGGACGCCCTCGGGGACGGACTTGACGAGCCGGCGCGACCACGGCAGGACGTACTCGCGATAGTCGGCGGGGGAGAGCGCGCCCACCCACGAATCGAAGATCTGCACGGCCTGCGCGCCCGCCGCGATCTGCCGCGCGAGGTACGGCGCGAGGGAGTCCACGAGCTTGTCCATCAGCGCGCCCCACGCGCCCCGGTCCGTCCACATGAGGATTTTCGTGCGAAGCGCCTCGCGCGCGCCGCGCCCCTCGACGAGGTACGCCGCGAGCGTGAACGGCGCGCCGCAGAATCCGATGAGGGGCACGTCCGGCGGCAGCGCCGCGCGGCATTGACGCGCTGCGTCATAAACGCACGCCAGGGCCTCGGGATCCGCCGGCCGCAGCCGGTCCACGTCCGCCGCCGCCGAGACCCCCTCCGCCACCTGCGGCCCGTCCCCCCCCTCGTAGTCCACCCGCGCCCCCATCGACTCCAGCACGAGCAGGATGTCCGAGAACAGGATCGCCGCGTCCGCCCCGATCCGCCGCGCCGCCGTCACCGTCACCTCCGCCGCCAGCTCCGGCCGCGTGCACATCTCCTTGAACGGCACCCGCGCCCGCACGTCCCGGTACTCCTTCATGTACCGCCCCGCCTGCCGCATCAGCCACACCGGCGTCGCGTCCACGGCCTCGCGCCGGCACGCCCGGAGGAAACGGGAATCGCGCAGGGCCGGCGTGAGTGGCGGCGCGGCGCTCACTTCGCGGGAATCCTCACCTCGGCGCGTCCTTCGCGTTCGCGCACCTCGAAGCAGGCGGCCCCGCCGCGTCCGACGCCCGCGCCCGAGCCGTCCTTCACGTTGAAGTTCCAGCCGTGCAGCGGGCACGTCAGCACGCCCCCGGCGGCGGAGCCCTCCGACAGCGACCCGCCGCGGTGCGGGCACGTGTCCTCGAGCGCCCACAGCCGTCCCTCATGGCGGACCACCGCGATCTTCCGCCCGCCCGCCGTGAACGCCCGCACCTGACTCTCCGCGAGCGACGCGGCCCCCTCGAGCGCGTGCCATTCCGCCGCCGCCGCCCCCTCGGGCAGGTTCATTTCGAGCAGCACCGTCACCGCGTCGCATACCTTCGTGAGCCCCGCGCACGGATACGCGCACAGCATCGCGTCGATCACCTCGTCCCGCGACGCCCCCGCTTCCATCGACCGCTTGATGTACTGCCGGAGCCCGCGCGGCGAGTAGTTGATCGTCTTCGTGACCACCGAGATCAGGAACCGCGTCTTCGGCTCCAGGTGCTTCGCCGATTCCCGGAAAAACGCCAGCAGGTGCGTCATGGCCTCCGGCCGCACCTTCTCCAGGTACTGGCGTCCGCGGGGTTCGTCGCTGGGGCTCATCGGAGGCCTTCAGTGGGGGAAGAGTGCGCGCCGGAACCGGACCTGGCGGCTCCGGTCGCCGTGCCGCGGGGATGCTATCCGGGGCACGGGAAACTGCCAACTGCCTTCAGGGTCGTTCGTCGAGGGCGCGCGAAGAAGCCGGGCGACGGCGAGCGGTCGGGGCGAGCGAGCAGAGCGAGCGAGGTCCGACCGCCGACGTCGACCGGATTCTTTGCGCGCTCTCATTGCCTTCCCGGGCGCTTTGGCTAGAATTCCGCCCCTTGCTTCCCCATCCGCCCCCGCCGACCCCATTCAGAGGCCCACCGTGAGTTTCGTCCCCCGCGAGATCTTCCTCACCAAGGGAATCGGCCGCCACAAGGAGCGCCTGACGTCGTTCGAGGAAGCGCTCCGAGACGCCGAGATCGCGCGCTTCAACCTCGTCCACGTCTCCTCCATCTTCCCGCCGCACTGCCGCGTGATTCCCCGGCAGAAGGGCCTGGAGAAAATGTCGAGCGGGCAGATCGCGTTCTGCGTCATGGCGCGCGCCGAGACCGACGAGCACCACCGCCTGATCGCGACCTCGGTGGGCCTCTCGATTCCGACCGATCCGAACCAGTACGGCTACCTCTCCGAGCACCACGCCACCGGCGAGAACGAGGACGAGGCCGGCGACCACGCGGAAGACCTCGCCGCGTCCATGCTCGCCACCATCCTCGGCGTCGAATTCGACCCCGACCTGAGCTGGGACAAGAAGAAGGAACTGTGGAAGATCTCCGGCCGGATCGTCCGCACGACCAGCGTCTCGCAGGGAGGGGTGGGTCAGAAGGGCCTCTGGACGACGACCATCGCTTCGGCGATCCTCCTCCCATGAGCGAAGCCCCCCTGAACTTCGGCGGTCTCGGCCCGGAACAGACGGATCGCGCGAAGGCGCGCTTCCTCGTGCTGCCCGTCCCCTTCGAGGAAACGGTGTCCTGGGGCGGCGGGACCGGGAAGGGGCCGGAGGCGATCATCGACGCCTCGCGCCAGGTCGAGCTCTGGGACGAGGAACTCCTGCGCGACACTTCCTCCGCCGGCATCCACACGCTCGAGGAATTCAAGCCCAAGCTGAAGGGCGAGCGGTATCTGGCGGCCATTGCGGAGCACACGGCGAAGCTGATGCAGGAAGGGAAGACGCTGGTTTCGCTGGGGGGGGAGCACTCGATCACGCCGGGTCTCGTGGCGGGGGTGAAGCAGAAGTATCCGAAGCTCTCGGTATTCCAGATCGACGCGCACGCGGACCTGCGGGACGAGTATGAAGGCTCCAAGTGGTCGCACGCGTGCGCGATGAAGCGGGTGGTGGACCTGGGGTGCCGTCTCGCGCAGGCCGGGATCCGGAATTTCAGCGCGGGCGAGGTCAAGTACGTCGATCGCGGCCCTGTCGCGACGTCCCTGGCGCACCGCACGCGCTCCGCGGGGGAGATCATGAAGACCGTGGAGCGGTTCCTGGGCCACCTGACGGACGACGTCTACATCACGGTCGACATCGACGCCCTCGATCCTTCGCTCGTCCCCGGCACGGGCACGCCGGAGCCCGGCGGGCTGAGCTGGTACGACACGCTCGACTGGCTGCGTCCGATTTTCGCGCAGAAAAACGTCGTGGCGTTCGACTGCGTCGAGGTCGCGCCGATCAAGGGGATGAACGTCTCGCAGTTCGTGGCGGCGAAGCTCATTTACCGGATGATGGGGTACAAGGTGGCGGGGAGGTAGGGGGGCGATCGCGCTGGACGGGGATCCCGGGGGAGTCGGGGCGAGTGAATTATGAAATTTGAATTATTAATGATGAATTGAAATGCGCCGCGGACCCCGGGGGCGCGGATCGTCGGCGGGGACGGACGCGTGAATTTGATGACTTCCGGCAGCCCTGGCGTTGAGGATAGAAACCATGCCCACGCGCCTTCCCGCCGTCGCCGGTTCGTTCTACCCCTCGGATCCCGCCGCGCTCCGCGCCGAGGTCGATCGCTGCCTCGCGCCGGGTCCCCCGCGCCCCGCGATCGGCGCCGTCGCGCCCCATGCGGGATACGCGTACAGCGGGCCCACGGCGGGCATCGTGTTCGGCTCGGTCGAAGTGCCCGATGTCGTCGTCGTGATCGGGCCGAACCACACCGGCAGCGGCCCGGCTCTCTCCGTGTACCCGGGTGGCACGTGGAATACGCCGGCTGGCGGGATCGCCGTCGACCCGGCGCTCGCCGCCGAGCTGGTCCGGCTCGATCCCGACCTGGTCCTCGACCTGGAGGCGCACGAAGAAGAGCACGGCATCGAGGTCGAAGTTCCGTTCATCCTCCGCCGCAATCCCCGCGCGCGCCTCGTCGCCGTCGTCGCCGGGACGCAGGACTTCGCGGCCATGGAGCGCCTCGGCGCCGCCGTCGCCGAACTGGTCCGCACGAAAGCCCCCGGGGCCCTCATCGTCGCTTCGAGCGACATGAACCATTTCGAGAACGACGCCACCACCCGCGCCAGGGACCGGAAGGCGGTCGAAAAGCTGGTGAAAATGGACGAGCGCGGGCTCGACGAAGTCTGCCGTCGCGAGAAGATCACGATGTGCGGGCGCGCTCCCGCCGTCGCGATGCTCGTCGCGGCGAAGAAGCTGGGGGCGAAGCGCGCCGAGATGCTCGATTACCGGACCAGCGCGGACGCCGGCGGCGACAAGGCGCGCTGCGTCGGGTATTGCGGGCTGGCCGTGATGGCCTGAACTACCAGCTTCGAAAATCGTCGCGCGGCGCGACGATTTGGCGGCGGTGGACGGTCGCGATTGGCCACGAAAAGGCACAAAAGGCACAAAGAGGAGACAGTCGAGGAGGGGGGCTCGGTCGACGGATGCCGTCGGAGCACGAAGCTCAAATCCTCGGATCCTTGAGGGCTTCGAGAATCCGACCGGGCTTGCTGGTGAATTTCGGCGCCTCGGAGTACCAGATCACAAAGGACATTCTGTGACCTTCTGTGGATTCTGTGCCTTTTTGTGGCCACTCCCGAAGTTCATCGTGAGGCGGGTCGTACTTTGGTTGCGGCCGGCGGCCGCGCTATGAGTCTGAGAAAAAATCGAGCTCCATATCAGACACCCGAGCGGTGCGGCGCGATGGCACGGGCCGGCGCGGGCACCTGGGTGGATATGCTCGTCGCGGTGTTTTCGTGCCCGCACCGCCTATTTCTTCTTGAGCATGATCGCCAGGATCCCCACCCCGCACACCACCGCCAGCGCGATCCCCGCTTCAACCATCGTGAACCGCGATCCTCCCCGGCGCTCCGGCGGTTTCACGGGCTGGCTCTGCACCGGAACCGGCACCGGGTCTACGGAATGGACCGGCGGGGGAGGCTGCCGGATCACCGGACGCTGCGGCGCCTCCGGCTCCTTCCATTGCGGATCCAGCACCACCTGGCCCAGCGCCGCCTCGAGCCGCGCCAGAGCGTCTTTCACCTGCTGGACCTGCTGAGCCGCCTCCTCGAGTTCCGGCGCCGTCGGCTTGTCCGGCAGCCCGAGCGCCCGTGACAGCACGGGGATCAGGAACGTGGTGCCCCCGGCCAGGAGTTTCGACAGGTCCTCGTACACGGGGATCAGGATCACGTTCATCCGCCAGGACTTCCACTCCGCGATCCGGTGGTCCGTGACCATCAGCTCGTTCAGAAGGTCCGTCACGAAATCGTTCCAGCCCGTGGGATCCGGCGACGCTTTCTGCCGCTCGTACTCCGCCAGCACCGCCTCCATCTTCGTCTTCACCTCGAGGTAGCGGCGCGCGTAGAACTGCCTCACCTCGGCTTCTTCCGCCGCGATCTCCTCGGGCGTTCCGATCGTCACCTCCGTGTACGCACTGTGGATGCCCGGATTCAGCTCCGGGTTCATCAGGTTCCCGAACCCGAGGGGCTGCTGCCCCGGGTCGAACGACGCCCGCACCACGTACGGCCCCTTGTAGACGTTCGTCGCCAGCGGGATCGACTTGGTGATCCAGCGGCCCTCCCGCGTCCGCCCCACGTACTTGGGCTCGATGTACCCGCCTGGGTCCTCCTTGAGCCGGATGTCTACGACGATCACCGCGCCGTCCGGATACTGCCCCTCACCCTCCGCCTCCACATAGCGCAGGATCATCCCGGAGGGCGTCTTCTCCTCCAGGACCTTCGCGACGATCGTGAGTTTCGGGAAAGGACGCTCCTCCCGGTCGTGGTCGTGATTATCGGGCAGGTTCTGCGCCCATGCCGCGGCCGGCCCGCAGAGCGCCGCCGCCATCGCCAGCAGTCTCAGTCGCTTCATCGCTACTTCGGATTCTCCTTCGGTGCCTCCGGCGCGGCCTTGACCTCCGCCAGCGCCTTGTCCAGTTTCCCCATGTGCTCGCTGATGGACTTGTCCACCTGATCCGGCGTCATCCCGGAGGAAATCCCGGCAGTCACCGCAGCGGTGTACGCGTCGATCCCGAAGTCCTTCGTCGTCAGAATCACGTTGTTCAGCGATTCGAACAGGTCCGTGCAGAGCACGTTCCGGCGCTTCCGCCGGAAATTCGCCAGCGCGCGGTCCATCTCGTAAAGCCTGTCGCGCGCCGCGTTCGCAACCTTGTTCCACTTGTCCACGTCCTTCGCGGTCTTCTGGCTCTGGAACTCCGTCTTCAGCGGATCCACGATCTCGTGCAGCTCGTTCAGCCTCGCCTTGTAGAAACCCATCACCTCGTCCCGGTCGCGGCGGATCTCCTCGTCCGAGCCCAGCTTCAACTCCGCAACCGCATGATTCAATCCGCGCTTGTCCGCCGGCAGCTTCGGGTTGATCCCCGGCGGCTGAAGCTCCGGGTCCCAGTCCACCTGGCAGACGTAAACCCCATGCCAGATGTCGTTCCCCAGCGCCGGAAGCTCGACCTCCCACTTCCCCCCCGTCACGAACGTCTGCACGCGTACGATGAACGTCTGGTCTTCCTTGAGACGGACGCCGAACTGAAGCGCCGCCCCGTCCGGGTAGGCGGCTTCGCCGCTTCCCCCCACCATGCGCAGGATCAGTTTCGGATCCTTCTTGCTCGGTTCCTCGCGCAGCTTCGCCGCCACGGTGAGCTTCGGCGGGTCCTTCATGACGGGCGCCTGGGCGGCGGCGGGCACGGCGAACGCGCACAGCGCGGCCAGCACGGCAACGGACTTCATCGGGGAATCTCCATCGTTGAGGGGAAGGTCGCCTGGAGGAGTTCACTTATAACGAAAAGGGGGAAGCGGCGCATTCCCAAATGCGGGCGTGGCGCAACTTCCGGGCCGCAGCGGCGCACCGGCGGGGCCGCCGGGCACCCCGCGGCGCGTGGCCCGGCCGTAACGCCGTTACCCCGCCGTCACTTTTCCGGCTTGCGGACGCTCGAGCGCGATCACGAGAAGCGACACGTCCGCGGGCCGGACGCCCGGCACGCGCGACGCCTGCCCCAGGGTCGCGGGGCGCACCTCAGCCAGTCGCTCGCGCGCCTCCGACCGCAGCTGGTGCACCGTCTCGAAGTCGAAACCCTCCGGAATCCGTCGCGACTCCATTTTCCGGAACCGCTCGACCGCCGCGAGCTCGCGCGCGATGTACCCCTCGTACTTGACCTCCAGCTGGACCTGTTCGGCGGCCTGCGGCGCCAGCGCGAGCGCCGCGACCTCGGGAAACGCTTCCGAGAGCTCCCGCCAGCCGACCTCGGGGCGGCGCAGCCACTGAAGCGCCGAATGCCCCTCGCGGAACCTCGCCGGAAGAACCGCCAGCGCCGCTCCGATCGCCGCCTCCTTGTCCAGAAACGCCCGCCAACGCGCCTCGGGCACGAGCCCCTGCGCCCGCGCGAGCCTCGTCAGCCGCCGGTCCGCGTTGTCCGCCCGGAGAATCAGGCGGTGCTCGGCGCGCGACGTGAACATGCGGTAAGGCTCGCGCACGCCCTGCGTGACCAGGTCGTCGACCAGGACGCCCCCGTAAGCCTCGCTCCGCAGCGGCACGAACGGCGGCCGCCCGCGCAGCTTCCCCGCGGCGTTCGCCCCCGCGAGCAGCCCCTGCATCCCCGCCTCCTCGTACCCCGACGTTCCGTTGATCTGCCCCGCGAAATACAGGTTCTCCACGCGCTTCGTCTCGAGCGTCGGACGCAGCTGCGTCGGCGGCACGTAGTCGTACTCGACCGCGTACCCGTACCGCATGATCTCCGCGGTCTCGAGCCCCTCGATCGACCGGATCATCGCCTCCTGCACGTCCGGCGGGAACGACGTCGAGACGCCGTTCACGTAGACCTCCAGCGTGTGACGGCCTTCGGGTTCGAGGAAGAGCTGGTGGCGTTCCTTTTCGGCGAAGCGGGTGATCTTGGTTTCGATGGAAGGGCAGTAGCGGGGGCCCACGGCCTCGATCTGGCCGGTGTGGAGGGGGGCGCGGTGGAGGTTCGCGCGGAGGATCTCGTGGGTGCGCGGGTTCGTCCAGGCCAGCCAGCAGGGGATCTGTTCGCGGTCGATGCGGGACGTGTCGAAACTGAACGGGACGGGTTCCGCGTCGCCGGGCTGGAGCTTCAGGCGCGCGGTGTCGATCGTGCGGCCGTTCAGGCGCGGGGGGGTGCCGGTTTTGAAGCGTTCGACGCGGAACCCGAGGGCGCGCAGCGAATCGCTGATGTTCTCCGCGGTGGGCTCGCCGGCGCGTCCGCCGGTCTGTTTCCGCTCGCCGATGTGGATCAGTCCTTTCATGAAGGTGCCCGTCGTGATCACGACCGCGTCGCCCCGGTACTCCCACCCGCTCTTCGCCCGCACGCCGCGCGCGCGCCCGTCCTCGACGACGATCTCCTCCACGACGTCCTGGCGCAGCGTGACGCCCGGCGCCTCCTCGACCGTCCGTTTCATCCACTGCTGGTACGCCTTCTTGTCCGCCTGCGCGCGCGGGCTGCGCACGGCGGGTCCCTTGCGCGTGTTGAGGAGGCGGAACTGGATCCCGGTGGCGTCGATCGCGCGCGCCATGGCGCCGCCCATCGCGTCGATCTCGCGGACCAGGTGTCCTTTCGCGACGCCGCCGATCGCGGGGTTGCAGCTCATCTGCGCGACGCTGTCGCACTGCATGGTCGTGAGCAGCACCCGCGCGCCCATGCGCGCCGCCGCGAGCGCCGCCTCGCACCCCGCGTGTCCCGCTCCGACCACGATCACGTCGTAATGCGTTTCGTAGGTCGTCATGCCGGCACCGCAGTTCCAGGCTCGGGTTCGGCGTTCGGCGTTCGGAGTTCGGAGTTGCAGCCGTCGGCGGCGGGTCCCGGTCCGGAGGATCCGCCGTCACGAGTCGCCGCCCGCCGACAGGAGAGGTCAACGCCGAACACCGGACGCCGAACGCCGAACGCGCCCGGCCGGCTCATTGCGGCGTCGAGTAGAGAACCACCGCGGTCACGTCGTCGCCCGAGCGGTGAACCTGAAAACCGTGCACCTCGGCGGGACCGAGCGTCTTCAGGAATTCGCCCAGCGCACCGTCAAACTCCGCTTCCTTCGCCTTCAGCGTCTTGTGCCGGTGGATCATCGGCGGCGCGTACACCGGCTCGCTGTGCACGGAGGCGATCTGCTGCATCATGGACTGCAGGTTCGGCAGCCGGGGCAGAAACTTCTCCTCGATCTTCTGCACGTCGTACGGCGACCAGCCCCCCTCCTCCATGTTGGCGAGGGCCTCCTCGCATTCGATCAGCTCGTCGATCATCTGCTCGACCAGCGTCCGATGCAGTCTCTTCAGGAGTCCGACCGCCTTCTGCGCGCGGCGCTCGACGATGCGCTGCGCGGTGGGTTGCTGTCGCTGGTGCTTCATGGGTTGAACGAGTATAGCAAAGTTGGAGAACGGCCGTGTTTCGTGCTTCGTGCTTCGTAATTCTCGCGGATCGCGCACAACGAGGCACGAAGCACGAGGCACGAAGCACGCGCCGAAGTATGATCCCGCTTCCCACTCCTGCCGAGGTTATCGACATGTCGAACGACGGCCGCCTCTCCTCTCCCTTCCGCATCGACAAGCCCGCGAAGTTCCGCCTGCGCGACATCGATCCCGACGATACGCAGGGCCTCCGCGATGAGGAACACGCCCTCGGAACCCTCCGGAAAGGCATCGAGCGCATGCGGGAACTGCAGGAGAGGCTCTACGCCGAAAACTCCTGGGCCCTCCTCCTCGTCTTCCAGGCCATGGACGCCGCCGGAAAGGACTCGACCATCAAGCACGTCATGAGCGGCGTCAACCCCGCCGGCTGCCAGGTCGCTTCTTTCAAGGCCCCTTCATCGGAAGAGCTGGACCACGACTTCCTGTGGCGCTGCGTCAAGCACCTGCCCGAACGCGGACGGATCGGGATCTTCAACCGTTCTTACTACGAGGAAGTGCTGGTCGTCCGCGTCCACCAGGAATTCCTGCTGCGCCAGGGGCTCCCGGAACGGCTGCGGACGAAACGGATTTTCGACGAGCGGCTGCAGGACATCGCCTGCTGGGAGCGCTACCTCGCGCGCAACGGCGTCGCCATCATCAAGTTCTACCTGCACGTCTCGAAAGCCGAGCAGCGCCGCCGTTTCCTCGCGCGGCTCGACGAGGAAGACAAGCACTGGAAGTTCAACGCGGACGACGTGAAGGAACGCGAGCACTGGGACGAGTACATGGACGCCTACGAGGCGGCGATCCGCGCGACGGGCACGGAGGAGGCGCCGTGGTACGTCGTGCCCGCCGACCACAAGTGGTTCATGCGGGCCGTGGTGGCCGATGCGATCGTGGCGCGGATGAAGGACCTGGACCTGAAATACCCTGCGATGGACGGGCAGAAGAAGGCGGACCTTGCGGAAAGCCGGAAGGTGCTGATGGCGGGGAAGGGCGGGAAGAAAAAGGCGGAGGAAGCCTGACTTTCCGTCTGGCGACTCAGGATTTCAGGAAGAGGAACAGGCCGCTCCCCGACGCGCTGCGGTCGAACGTGACGGTCGCCTCTGCCCCGGCGGTTTTTCCCGCGAGACCGATCAGATAGTCCGCGAAGTCGGCCTTTCCATCCTGGTACTCGTTGAGTGCTCTCCAGGCAATTTCCGGATCCTCAACGGTGAAGGAACGCGTCGAGAGGATTCCCAGAAGGGCCCGCTGGATGTCGGCGCGGCCATAGCCATAAACGCTGTCCAGAACCCACGATAATTCCGCGAGGACTACCTGTGACACGAAACCTGGCTCCTCCGGGGTGCATCCGGATTCGATGAGCTTTGTGGATGCAGCCGCCTGCCTTGCGTCGTCACGAACGAGATACCGGACGAGGATGTTCGTATCGAGCGCGATCAACGCATCGTCCTCAAGGCTCCCTTCACGATGCCTTCCTGGATTTCACGCAGAGACGCCTTCCGGCGGGGACGCGGCAGGATGCTCTTGAGGGCCTGCACGGGAAGATCCACGCGAACCACTTCGAGACGGTCATCCCGGACGATGAACTGCAGCCTGGTTCCCGCACGGATCCCCAGCAGTCGTCTGACCTCAGCCGGCAACGTCACCTGGCCCTTGGATGAAACGGTGCCTGTCATACAATTCTCCCTTTGTCTTACTTCGACGCCTTACATCCTAACCTCCGAGGCTGCCCCGGTCAATCCCAGGGACGTACGGCTCACGACCTCAGTTTCTCCGCGAAGTACTGCGGCATTTCCTTCACCGCCACGCGCTCCTGCGTCATGGAGTCGCGCTCGCGCACGGTCGCGGTCCCGTCCTCCAGCGTCTGGAAGTCGATGGTGACGCAGAACGGCGTCCCGATCTCGTCCTGCCGCCGGTAGAGCTTTCCGATCGCGCCCGTGTCGTCGTACCAGGTCGTGTGGTTCTCGCGCAGCTTCTCCGCGAGCCCCTTGGCGACCTCCATGATCCGCGGCTCGTTCTTTTTGAGCGGGAGCACCGCGACTTTGACCGGCGCGAGCGCATGGTGAAGGTGCAGCACCGTCCGCGTCTCCTCCTTGACCGGCTGCTCCTCGTACGCGTCGATCAGGAACGCGAGCGTCCCGCGGTCCGCGCCCGCCGAGGGCTCGATCACGTACGGGACGATGTGCGTCTTCGACTCCTCCTCGAAATACGAAAGCGCTTTCCCGCTCGCGGCCGCGTGCGCCTTGAGGTCGAAGTCCGTCCGATTGGCGATCCCCTCGAGCTCGCTCCAGCCCATCGGAAACGCGTACTCGATGTCGTAGCACCCCTTCGCATAGTGCGCGAGCTCGTCCTTCGCATGCTCCCGCAGCTTCAGGTTCTCCTTCTTCATCCCGTACTTCGCGTACCAGGCCATGCGCACGTCCAGCCACATCTTGTGCGCCTCCTCGTCCGCCCCCGGCTTCACGAAGTACTCGATCTCCATCTGCTCGAACTCGCGCGTCCGGAACGTGAAGTTCCCCGGCGTGATCTCGTTCCGGAACGCCTTCCCGATCTGCCCGATCCCGAACGGCAGCTTCCTGCGCATCGTCTGCTGCACGTTCTCGAAGTTCACGAAGATCCCCTGCGCCGTCTCGGGCCGCATGTACACCACCGCGCCCGTGTCCTCCACCGGCCCCATGAACGTCTTGAACATCAGGTTGAAGTTTCGCGGCTCCGTCAGCTCCCCCCCGCATTTCGGACATTTGTCCGCCTTCTTATCCGTCTTCGCGTGCGTCACCGCGTCCGGCCGCGCGCTCGGCAGATGGTCCGCCCGGAACCGCGACTTGCACGCCTTGCAGTCGACCATCGGGTCGCTGAAGTTGTCCACGTGCCCCGAAGCCTTCCACACCTTCGGGTTCATCAGAATGCTCGCGTCCAGCCCCACCATGTCCGGCCGCCGCTGCACCATGTCCCGCCACCACGCCGCCTTCACGTTCCGCTTGAGCTCCGCCCCCAGCGGCCCGTAGTCCCAGCACGACTCCTGGCCCCCGTAAATCTCGGAGCTCTGGAAGATGAAGCCCCTGCGCTTGCAGAGGTTGACGATCTTGTCCATCTCGACGGGCATGAGAACCTCTTGATCGGTGGGGGAGCCTGTACGGTTCGCAGAAGGGCGGGTCGAAGAGTAGTCGGCGACCGGAGGAGTTTCAAGGATCAGTCGGAGAGGAAGAGCCCGTACATCGCGGTCACCTCGCCTTTGGCGAGCCGGCCCGCGAGGCGTGCCAGGGCGCGGGCGAGCCGGCCTGGATCCGAGGTGGGTATTGCGGCCGAGACGAAGATGAGGCCCGGGATCCGCCTGTGGTCCTTCACGACGGCCTGGAGAAGGGGTTCGAAGTCCGCGGTGTTGTAGGTGACGAGGATCCGTCCCTCGCGGACGGCGTCCGCGAGCAGGTCGGGATCGGCCCGGCGGGCCCGCGGGGAGCCGGCCACGGCCGCCGCATCGAAGCCGGAATTGCGGAGAATCCCGGCGACTTTCGGACTGATGTGCTCGTCGAGCAGAAATCTCGGGCTCATGCGCTCCCGCCGGCTGCCGGCACCCACGCGGGGCGCGTGCCCCATCCCTGCGCGGGAACTTCGCCGGGATGCGCATCGGCCCAGGCCAGCGCCACCTGGATGCTCCCCGGATCGAGGTGCGGGTAATTCCTGCGGAGGCGCGAAATGCTGCGCCCGTGGTCGATCCAGAGCCGGCGGAGCTCCCAGACCGAGAGACCCGTGCCCGTGACGTACGGATGCCGTCCGGAGGGGCCCGAGCGGAAGTCGATTCCCGGGAACTCCTGCATGCTCTGCCATTCCCGGAGCGCCGTGACGGCGACCGCCGAGTCCGACTCTCCGAGGCGGCCGACCCAGGCATGGAGGGAGTTCCTGACCTCGTCCGGGAGGCGGATGTTGAACTGCGACGTGCCTTTTGCGGCGGCGCGCCGGCCCGAGAGGCGGCGGATCATGCTTCGGTCTCCAATAGCATTGCTAATGTCTCCTAGCGCCATTATACAGATTCTCCGCCCGGTCGAGAGGAACTGCAGGAACAGCTCAACACGGAAATCTTAGCGCGGCACAGCCGCAACCAAACTCGCGCGCATTGGAGCGTGACGCCCTATCCCTTTTCACCCCTTTTTATCTGGTGTGCCGAGTGAAGTCCGTCCCATCATGTGGACTGGGAGGTGTCCACCTGGCGAATTACCCGTTCAGCCAGTAGCGACGCGAGCGTGCCCGGGAGCAATTCTGGACCACGAAGCCTCGCCGA
>JACPRD010000169.1 GCA_016190145.1 Planctomycetota bacterium
CCCCTCCGCCGCCGTCGCCATCGCCCCCGAAGGCCGCACCCGCTCCCCCGCGCCCCGCCCGAAAAACCGCTTCACCACCATGCTGAACCGCGACGACGCCGCCCGCCCCCCCTCGCGCTCCTCCCGCCGCCTGTCGCCGCGCATCAGCATCACGTTCTGCGGCTTCACGTCGCGATGAATCACGCCGCGCTCGTGCGCATACTGAAGCGCCCTCGCGACCTGCGCCGCGAGCGCCGCCGCGCGCCGCGCGTCCACCCGCTGCTCGCGCAACACCCGCGCGAGGTCCAGCCCCTTCAGATGCTCCATCACGCAGTACCGCGTCTGCCCCTCGACCCCCGCTTCCAGCACGGGACAGATGTTCGGATGCGATAACTGCCCCAGCACCTGCACCTCGCGCTCGAACCGCTCCACCGCCTCCGGATTGTCGAACGCCGCGCGCGGCAGCACCTTGATCGCGACCTGGCGGCCGACGGAAGTCTGCACGGCGAGATAGATGCTCCCCATCCCCCCACCGCCGATTCGCTTGATCAGGCGGTAGCCGCCGAGCTGTGAAGGGGCTTCCTCCGCGGGCGCCGCGCCGGGCCGCGAGCCGCCGGTGAGCATCGTTTCGGCGGTGGACGGAAGGGCAGGTGGAGGCGGCGCGGAAGGCTGGAGAGGGCCGGATGCGAGGCGGGTCGCGTCGAGGGGAGGGGGCGGAGGCAGTGGATCGGCGGGGTCCGGAGGCACAGCGGGATTCTAGATCGGGCGGGGTGGGGGGATAGAGATTCCGGAGCCCGGTGTCGTTCCCCTTCCCCCGCCCGCGCCCGCGCCCACGCCGGAGCGCCGCAGGCGCGGAGGCGGGCGCCCGGCCGTTCATCGCGCGCGGTCGAGGGCCCCGTGTCGTCGAACGACCGGGCGCGGGCGCGGGCGCGGGCGAGCGTACGGGAGGCCGCTTCGCGGCCTAACCTTCTTGCTTCTCCCTGAATCTGTACGACGCATGCACGTCGTAGTCCATCCCGTACAGCTTCTTGAACTCCGCAATCCTCTTCACCGCCTCCCCCATGAACGCGTTCGCCCCCGGCCCCTCGAACGCGTGCAGCACGATGTCCTCCAGGATCTGCCCGAGCGTCATGTCGTAGTATTCCGCGACGGCCTTCAGCACTTTGACCATGCGTTTTTCCATGCGCACGCCGGTCTGGACGCGTTCGACTTCCATGGGCGGGTCGCGGCGAGCGGGCGGGACGGGCTTGCGGGCGGGTTTCATGAGAGAGACCTCGAAGGGGGGTTCGTTCCCGGTTACTCGTTACTCGTTTCTCGTTCTCCGTTTTGCGTTGGATGCACGCGGGGACGGGATGTGGAGTTCCATGTTATATCGATATGTATGTACCATGGTAACAAACCGATGTCAAGCCCGACCCGCCCCTTCACCGCCGATTCCGAACCCCCCACTCCCCCCGGGCGTTGACGTCGGGGACGAGCATCAGTAGGATTCCTCCCCGATCGTTCCCCGCTAGCTCAATGGTAGAGTAACCGGCTGTTAACCGGTGTGTTGGAGGTTCGAGTCCTCCGCGGGGAGTCGAAGCGCAGCTCGCTGCCAAGCCGCCGCGCTTCTTGTGTTTTCAGCCCGCTCGCTGCCGCAAACACCCCGCGGAAGACTCGACCCCTTCGACTCGGACGCGCATCCGCGCGCCCTCGCTCAGGGCAGGAGGGCATGAGCGACCCCGGAGGACGCGCCAGTGGCGCGTCCGCAGGGGTCAGCGCGGCAGGATGCCGCGCTGAGCGAATTCCCCGGCCCGGAAGGAGCCCGCAGGATGCGGGCGACCGGAGGGGAGTCCTCCGCGGGGAGCTGGTCCGGCGTTCCGTGCACGATCTACGGCGGTCCGGTTGACACCCCGGCCGCGTGCGAGGAACGCTGGCCATTTCAATCTGCGCGCGGGGTCGGGAGTTGCGGCGAGCGGCGGCGTCAAGGCGGGATATTGAGCGTTCGGAAGAAGTTACAACCTGGACTCCATGCAGCGCCCCGGAGTGTACCGACGGCGAAATTTGTCGGGAATCCGGGCAGAGATACAAACCCACGCTGGTTGACGGACGAGAGCCGAAAAAGACCTCTCGCCGGTGCTGCTGACGTAGGACCCGGGCACCCTCGAGACGGTGCTCGATTGCCTCTCGCCTCGGAGCGCGCCCCCCCCCCGCCGGACACGGAGCCGTTGCTCCTTTCGCCCCTACTGGCTGCTTATAAACACCGTCCAGTCTTTCTCGAGCCTCTCCAGGTCCGGGATGAACTTCGACAGCGGCTCGGGCTTGCCCGCCTCGACCGCCTTGCGGAATTCCCTGTACCCGTCGCGGTATTTCGCGTTGTCGGTCTGCGACAGGAAGTAGTTCAGCGCCCAGCACTCGCTGTAGAACAGGTTCGCCTTCGAAGCGTCGCTGTTGATGAGCTTGAGGGCGTCGCCCGCCATCAGTTCCACCAGGGGGATCTGCTTCTTGTCCAGCATCGCCTCGCGCGCGAACGCGAGCCTCGATTCGCTGATGTAGTTGAATTTCCAGGAGGCGCCCGCGCCCTTGAACCCCTCGAAATAGGTCGCCATCCCCTCGGCATGCCAGGAGGGAATCGCCGCGGGGGAGCAAATGCGGTAGTAGTAGAGGTGCGCGGCCTCGTGCGTCATGGTCTGGAGGAGTTGCCAGAGGCTTCCGGTCTTGTTCCACCCCACGACGACGTTGGAGTCGGAAGACGCGAACCCGGCCGCGTTCAGGCTCTCCTCGGCCTTCTTCTCGACGCAGTACTTCCGGTAGTCCTCGTATGTTCCAAAGGCGAAGAGCGTCATCTTCTCCTTGCCCAGTTTCGGCTCGCGTCCGTCGTAGAACGCCTTGAACTCCCCGTAGGCCACCTCCGCGAGGGCGGCGAGGTCCTTCGAGAATCCCTCGCTGGCGTTCGTGCGGATCTTGAAGTGCTCCGTCTCGAGCTCGTAGGCCGTCTCCCATTTCGACCGCAGGGCGTCGTACTCCTCGGCGCCCATCCACTGGTCCTTGTACTTCCGATACCCGGCCGCCAGCAGCTTCGACTCCTCGCCGCTCACCCACTTTCCCCCGACCTGGATCAGCCCCTTCGCCATCTGCGCCTTGTCGGCGGGTGTGACCCACCTGCCCTGGTAATGAACGAGCCCCTTCTCGAGGTTCGTCTTCTCTTCCGGCGTCACGTAAGTTCCCTTGTACAGGACGAACCCTCCCTTCGGCGCCGAGATTCCACGCTTGCGCGCGACGAGGTTGTCGATCGATCTCTTGAGGGTGGCCGCTCCCTTGGCGGCGCGCTCGATGTTCTCCTGGGCGGACTTGGCCTCGCCCACGTCCCATAGGAGGACGCCGAGGGCGTAACGCTCCTCGGGAGTCGACGCCTGCTGGTTGGCGAAGCGGAAGAAGTCCATCGGGTCCAGGTAGGCCCAGGGGAACTTGCCCGAGCCTTTCGGGAAGGTGAACTCAAACGCCTTGTTGTCGGCCTTTACGAGCGCCAGGTCCTGGGTGGACACCTTGACGTTCAGCTTCCTCTTCTTGTTGTTGATGGCGAGGACGAGCTTGTCGAGCGCGGACGCCATCCCCTTGATCTCGGCGAGGCGCGTCTCGACCTCTTTCTTCCTCACGGGCGACACCAGGCTGGGCAGGAGCTTTCCGTACTCCCCTGCCGCCCGCGCGAACTCGTACCGCCGCACCAGCGTCTCGATTTCCGCCACGGTCAGGAGGTGCGTCGCAAGCTCGTACCGCAGCTGCCGGCCCGTGTCCCCGCCCTTCTCCAGCGTAATCTCCTCGTCGATCGGCGCCACGAACTCATCCAGCCCCGGGATGCGCTTCGCCCACGCCGTCAGGTAGGGGTTCAGGCGGCGCGCATCGGCCAGTGTGGCGCGGGCCTCTGCGAACCGCTCGAGTTTCCATTGGGCGGCGCCGAGCCAGAAGAGGCAGAAGAAATCGGTGCGGGGCGCGCGCGTTGCGAGAAAGTCGAGGCACTCGACGTAACGCTCGGCGAGAAAGAGACAGCGGGCCTTGTGGCTGATCGTGAAGACGTGATCCAGCTTGGCGCCGAAATCCGCGTAGCCGACCATGGCGTCGTTGAAGTCGTATTTGAAGTAGCCCGGAGTGCAGCGGATGTAGGCCTGAGCGAAGGAGACCTCCACCGTGTAGGGGCGGACCTGGAGCTCGCGCACGGTCTTGAGCGCGTCATCGAGGTGGCCGAGGTCGCATTCGACCTGGGCCCGGCACCGGAGCAGCGAGTTCCCCACGTCGGGGCGGCAACCCTGCGCCTTCGATGTCGCGATGACGCCGTCGAAATCCCCCTGCAGGTACTGCATTTCAGCCAGCCATGCGGCGACGTTCGGGTCGGACGCCTGGGCGACCTTGAGCTGCTTGACAGACTCGTCGACCTGGCCGAGGTACCCCAGACTCCACGACTTCAGGTTCTGCGTGACCGCCTCGCCGGGTACGACTCTCAAGATCTCGTCGCACCCCGCCACCACTTCCTGCCAGCGCGCCAGCTGCGACAGCATGGTGCAGCGGAACAGCATCCAGTCCCAGTAGCCCCGTTTGTCGAGCTTCAGCCTCTCGATGATTTCGAGCGCCATCCCGAGGTCCTCGAGCGCCAGGGTGTGTTTCCCAATCCTTCCCCGGCAGGCCCCCCGATTTCCCAGGATCGTCGCGCGATCCGCCTCCAGCGGGCCCGCCGCCAGCGCTTCGGTGAACTTCGCGTCGGCACCCTGCAGGTCGCCCCGCATGTATCGCTCGGCACCTTCCTGGCACAGGCGCGCCGATTCGGCAGGATCCGCGCTGCAGGAAACCCCGGAGGCGAACAAAGCGGCAGTCAGGAGCATGAGGCGCATCAGATCCTCCAGAAAAAAGAAACCGCTGGGCATCCAGCGAGCTGCCGCGCCGACGCGGAAGCCGGAATCAGAATACTCTTGGCCTTGCCCGCCATTCCAATGGATTTCGAAGCCCGTCGCCTCATGTAGCGGTCCGGGAAGTGAGAGCGTGAGGCAGGAAATCCGGCGAGTGCGGACGTCTTTCCACCAGCGCCGGACGTTGGTGACGGTGACGGCGAAGGAGCGGGCCGTTTCTTCGATGCGGAGGCCGTGCATTATCTGGAACGCGAGAATGAAGTTATCCCATCCTCCCCGCACGCTGGGGGCCACCGGAACGCGCGACGTCGCGGCAGGAGCCGCGATCGGACGCCGCGCGAGGATTCGCTCGCTCCAGATTTCGCGCGGCCCCGGCGGGCACGTCGCGGCCACCTCTTCCGACGCCCTCCCGTGGGACTCCAGTCCCCTGCTCAGACGGTGGCGGCGGACTCGATCGCGTCCATATACCGCTCCCTGCGATTCAAGCGGCACGACGCACTCGGTCGCAAACGCGGTTAACAAGTCGGCGTGAGGACGCAGGTCGAGGCGCCGCAGGCGCCCACATCCGCTGAGCAGTTGTTTCGACCTACTGTGGATTGCATTGCGGCAGAAAGATTTGCGACTCGCCCCGAAAACCGGCTCCGGTTCGTAACCCGTCCACTCCGGGGAGTTCCGTTCACCTCAGCCCGATCGCGCCACTCTTGTGCCGTGCCCTCAGTCCCACCGCAAACGCCCGCGGACGACGAGACCCTTCACCTCGGGCGCGCATCCGCGCGCCCTCGCTCAGGGCAGGAGGGCATGAGCGACCCCGGAGGACGCGCCAGTGGCGCGTCCGCAGGGGGCAGCCCGGCCAGCTTGCCCGGACGTAGCTCGCCGCATGCGAGCGCAGGCGGAATGCGGGCGACCGGAGGGGAATTCTCCGCGAAACGTTCGGATCTGCCTCTGATCGGGAGACCGGGCGAGATGAAATCCGAAACGTGTCTTGCGATGACGCGGATGTCCTCACATTCAGATGCCGTGCGACCGGCAGCCACGCCTGGCCTTCCCATGCAGCGCACACTGCGCCTGCCTGCCGAGAGAAGGTCGCAGGCCCCGCCGGCATCGGCACGGCGAGAGCATCTCTCCTCTCTCCAGACACTTCAGCAGCTTCGATGCCTGCGGGTAGTCACCGTCTGCGGCGGCCTGGCGAAGCAACTCGGCAGCTCTTCTGCGATCGCGCTGGCCGTCCCGGAGGTCCAGAATTGCGACCGCGAGATGGTAGAGCGCTTCCTCACGTGAGTATTCGCAAATCCACCGGGATCGGGCGGCAGCACGATAGGCTCTGCGCGCGGCGAGATCATCCTGCCGGACTCCGATCCCGTATTGATAACAGTAGCCCAGCTCAAGGAGAGCCGAGCCATCGCGCGCAATCCGCGGGAGTCCCGACAAGAGCCGGACGGCCGCGGAGAAATACACTCGCCGAGCCGCGGCACGTTGCCACCACTCGAAGGCTCGTCTCCGGTTCCCAGCCATCCGATAAGTCGCGGCGATGTTGTTGATCCGCACCGCCTCGTTGCCGCCGTAAGGCGCCAGCCGCTTAAAGCGCGCGATCTTGCTGCGATACCGGGTCGAACTCCGCACGTTGGGCCTCCAGTCTGCAGGATCGGCGTCCGGCGGTTGGTGTCGAAGCATACCCAGGATGATACGCAGCGAATCAAGGTTCGCGCGCGAGCCGGTCAACAAGTCGAGAAAGGAGGGAGAGTCGAAGCGCAGCGGCCACCCAGGCCGCCGCGCTTCTTGTGTGTCCAATCAGCACGTTGCCGCAAACGCCCGCCGAGGGAAATCCTCGGCTCGGACGCCCGATTCTCCGCTTCCCTGCTACCCCCCCGCCGGCTCTCCAATCGCCCACCCGCTCGCGCTCTCGCGCTGGTGCACGTCCTCCAGCGTGATTGCCGTCGCGAGCGGCTCTTTCTTCTCCGTGATGTTGGTGCCCGACGGGAACAGCTCGCGGTTTTTGGCGATCCAGGGCTTGTAGGGCTCCGGCACGTCGTCTTCGGGGTAGATCGCGTGGACCGGGCATTCCGGGATGCACAGGCCGCAGTCGATGCAGGTGTCGGGATCGATCACGAGCATCGCGGGGCTCTGAAGTTCCCAGAAGCACTGGACCGGGCAGACGGTCGCGCAGTCCGTGTAGCGGCAGTCGACGCAGCGTTCGGTCACGATGTGAGGCATGGTCAGGTCCTCCGATGTGGGACCTCCCCGCCCGTTCCTCCCGGGCGCCGCGATTGAAGCGGCGCCGGCGCGGCCTGCCGAAGGAGCCGCACCTGATGACATTCTAACTCCCTCAGTCCTTCGACAGGGTTTCTTCCGCGCGCCTGCGGACCTTATCGGACGGGTCCGATAGCCGGGCGCTCTCCAGCGCCGCTTTGACCTCGGGATCGTTTCGCCAGGTATCCAGGTCTTTTGCCGCCTGCTCGCGAACCCGGGCCTCGCCGTCCCTGGCGAGTGCCTGCAGCACGGCCTGCTTGAGACGCGGGGAGTCGATGCCGTGCATGTTTCGAATCACGCTTGCGCGCACGTCGGCGTCGTCGCAGGCCTCCAGCAGTGCCGCCATGCTGTCCACGACGGCGCCGCGTTCGTCCGGCGACTTCGTGCGCAGCATCACGAGCGCCCGGATTCGATCCTGCGGCGCTATGGCGGCATCGTTGATCTGCGTTCTCAGGGAGGCGGTGTCGTCGACCTGCGCGGGTACGGAGGGTTCGGCGATCTTCGAGTCGAGTTTCGCCTCGATGTCGGCGAGTCGTTTGGCGATCCGGTCTAGTTCCTGCCGCAGCCCGTCCAGCCGCCCGCTGACTGCAGCGTCCGGTTCGCCCGCCGTCGCCCCGGGGATGTTCATCGAGTCCACCCTGGATCTCAAGGCCCTGATGGAAGCACCGAGAGAGCCGAGTTCCTCCTTCATCGCCCTGAGATCCTCGGCCGACGCCCCGCCGTCTTCGCGACCGGTATTCGACCGTGACTGGGCGATCACCGCCAGGAGCGCGGCAATGCTGAGCGCGATTGCGACGGCCGCAGAAAGTTGGCGTGGCATTCAGAATCAGTATACATGACCCCCTGTGAAAGACGATTTGGCGCCGCGCCGAATCACCCTCCCCTCTCCGCCGCCCGCGCCAGCACGTCCGCCCGCCGCGCCATGTACGGCAGCCGGCCGCGGCCGTACATGCGCAGGACGCCTGCGGCCGCCTCCGCGAGCGGCATTCCCGCGGCCGAGACGTAGAGCGGGCTCCGGCTCCGCCCGCGTTTCACGGTCTCCACCGGCTCCGCGCCGCGGTACCGCGTCTTCGCCACGCCGACGACCGCCGCCCGGCCGCCCAGCGACTCGTGCAGCCGCGCGCCGAGACCCGGATGCGCTTCCCCACCCAGCCAGGCGTAGGCGTCGACGAGGACGATTTCGGGAAGCGCCGGAAGCTGTTCGAGGAGGCGGAGGAGGCAGGGCATTTCGCGGCGGTAGAACTGGCCGGGGACGTAGGGGGCGACGCCGTCGACGCGAAGGGTCCACTCGCGGAGAGGAGACTTCGCTTCCCAGGACTCGAACAGCACGCCGGCGCCGAAGCCGAAGGGGTCGCGGTAGCAGACGTCGAGGCAGGCGAGCATCAGGAGATTGTAGGGTCGGGACTGACCGGGGCGCTCAATTCACCAGCCTTCGGTTCGAATCCAGCCTATTTCGGCGCGCCCGGCACCACCTTGATCGAGTCGCCGTAGACCCTTCCCCTCTCGCCCGTCGCCCGCGCCTCCTCCAGCAGGCGCTTCGCCGTCGGCTTCGGTTTCCAGGTCGTGTCCGCCTCGGGCCCGTGGATCACGATCTCCTCTCCCATCAGGGCGGCGTCATGGAAGATCTCGACCTCCCGGGGACCGCCGGCGAGGATGCGGAATCGGAGCTTACCGTTTTCCAGGATGGCCTCGACTCCGGTTTTTTCGCCGAGCTTGAAGCGGGCGTCCGTCTGGTCCCAGGAATCGCCGTCAGCGCGGCGGATCGCGAGCCAGGAGTTCCTGCCCTCGTAGGCGCTGACGGCGAAGTGAGCCAGCTGGGTCCGGGAAGCGGGGCGGCGGCGTTCGTTCATCCAGCGGAGGGCCCAGGGGTGGCGCCACGGCAGGCGCGCGTCGCCCAGGAAGCCCGCTTCGACGTATTCCGGTTTCGCGCCGAGCGCCCGCAGTTCCTTCACGGCTCGCCGGCATCTCAGCGTCTGCACGCCATTGAATTCTCCGATCATGACCAGAAGGGGGACGGGGGCCAGGTTGGGGAGGAGCGGATGGTCCTCTCCGAGAGTATTAGGCCCCGCGGCCTCCGCAAGAACGGCGGCCCAGCGGTCCGGGTATGTCTGGGCCAGGCGCCAGGCGACGACCGCTCCCGAGCCCAGCCCGTACAGGTAGACGCGATCCGGATCCACGTTGAACTCGAGGCAGGCCCGCCGGACGGCGTGCATGACCGCGAGATTCGCCTCCTCCGTTCGCACCACCGTAGCGTTCCTGTACAGCGTCGGGCATGCCAGGATCATGCCCGCTTCGTCGGCGAACGCGCCCCAGGCCGCGATGTCTTCCTGTGGCGTGTGATTCTGAGTGTGAAGCGTGACGAGCAGAGGCCAGCGGGTCCACGGGTGATAGTCGCGCGGAAAACTGAGCCACAGATCCCCGTTCCGACCTGACCTGGGCGCGGGGCCCGGGTGAAGCCCGCGTCGCACGATTGCTGACGCCTCCTCGACGGACGGGTCGAGTGCGAGGACGTCATCGAGAGAGGCGCCGCGGAGGTAGGCGAGCGTCGCCTTCTCGATTCCCGCAAATCTGAGCGGATCGTTCAGGGCGGAGGCAGGAAGATCCGAACCGTAGACGTAAGCGAACCGGATTCGAAGCAGGCGAGACGCAGGGTCTCCTTCTTCGGGAATCCGTCCTTCCTTCGCGAGCGCGTCGAGCGCGGCTTTAGCCTCTGGCAATTCAACGAAGGGCTCGGGCCACTCTACGCCGGGCGCCTGGGCGCGCAGCCCGGCCCAGGCATCGGCGTCAGGCTCGGGACGTTTTCGGGGTTCCGGCGCATTGCCCCGAAATTCACTCTTGAGCGGATCCGGGAGATCCAGCCCGATGCACTCCGCAGTCCAGCGGAAAGTGCGGAGTCCGAGTTCTCGGTTTTCAAAGACCGAGCCCCCATTTGTCAGAATCGTCGCCTGCAGCTCGATGACTTCCTTGCTCGTCCCTTTTCCCGGTCGCGCCCAGTCCCCCTCCAGGATGAGCCTGTTCCCTTCGTATTTTTCCGAGATCTGCTTCATGAGAACGGCTTTTGGAAGCGGGACCGCGACTCGCTCCTTGTCGCGGATCATCTCGGGCGACAGCCGGAACGCCGAAAGCCGGGGCACCCCGAGCGCGAGTTCGCACGTCCATTGTCCTTCCGACACTTCAGGCTTCATCTGCGGGTATTTGCGGGCCAGGGGGCCGGCGACGCCCGCCAGCACTCGGCCGTCTTGGAGCGTGAACTGCGTCAGCTCGATTTCGTCCGGCAACGCATCGAGACCGATCGCTTTCATGTCCTCGCGCTGAAGATCCGCACTGACCCGGGCCAGCCACGCTTCGCCCAGTTCGGCGTCGTAGAAAAACTGGGTCAGGTCGCGCATGATGGCGCGGGCTTCGTCGACGCGGGTGGCCTCCCTGATGGCGCGCACGAGGGCATCGCAGCGCTGAGCCGGCTCCATACCCGATTTCTTTACGGATTCCACGGAGCGAGCGTATAGATCGGCGCAATCTTGTGGGACTTGAGCAAGAACGGGAACGGGCGCGCAGAGAATCGTCGCCAGGCAGGCTATGGCGAAGTGTCTCATCAATCGTCGGCTGCGCGGTTGCCCTTCCGTCGGCTCCGCGGCCAGCCCCCTCATTGGACAGTGGGCGCGGGTCCCTTTCACGCCGCATTGTAGCAGGCGGGGGCAGTTCGACGTCACCTGCAGATCCGCCGCCTCAGCGCCCTGCGCTCCCCGTCAGCCACCGCACGATCCGCCACTCCCGCGGACGCGAGAGGTCGTCGAGGAACGTGTACACGACGGGCACGACGACGAGTGTGAGCAGCGTCGACGTGATGAGGCCGCCGATGACCGCGACCGCCATCGGCGCGCGCGACTCGGAGCCGGCGCCGGTGCCGAGGGCGATGGGGAGCATGCCGAAGATCATGGCGAGCGTCGTCATGAGGATCGGGCGGAGGCGGACGGGGCCGGCGCGCAGAAGAGCCGCTTCCCGCTCCAGCCCGTCGCGCCGGCGGAGCGTGTTGGTGTAGTCGACGAGGAGGATGCCGTTCTTGGTGACGAGGCCCATGAGCATGATGATGCCGATCATGGTGAAGATGCTCATGGTCATGTTCATGAAGACGAGGGCGCCGAGGGCGCCGACGAGGGAGAGGGGGATGGAGAGCATGATGGTGAAGGGGTGGAGGAAGGATTCGAACTGGGAGGCGAGGAGCATGTAGACCATGACGACGGCGAGGAAGAGGGCGAAGAGGAGGTAGCCGAAGGATTCGCGCATGGCGTCGGCGGTGCCTGCGAAGGCGGCGGTGTAACCGGGGGGGAGGCCGGTTTCGCGGGCGAAGCGTTCGATTTCGACGGTGGCTTCGCCGAGGACTTTGCGGCCGGGCTGGAGGTTGGCGAGGATGGAGATGACGCGGGTGCGGTTGTAGCGGTCGATCTGGACCGGGCCGGCCTGGCGGGCGACGGCGGCGACGCTTCGCATCCGGACCGGCTGCGGGCCGGCGCCGCGGACGGTGAGGTCGAGGATGTCTTCGGGGGACGTGCGGTCCTGTTCGAGGAGGCGGACGGCGACGTCGTAGCGTTCGCCGGCCGCGCGGAACCGGGAGACTTCGTCGCCGCCGACGAGGGCCTTGACGGTGGACGCCACGGCCGCGGGGCTGACGCCGAGGTCGGCGGCGCGATCCCGGCGGACGCGGACGGCGACTTCGGGCTTTCCGCGCTCGAACGTGGTGTCGACGTCCACGTAGCCGCCGGCCTCGGCCATGCGCTTCTGGATCTTTCCGGCGGCCGATTCGAGCACGGCGAGTTCCTGGCCGCGGAGTTCGAGCTGGACCTGCGCCGTGCGCATGCCGCCGCCCGACACGCGCGGGACGATTTCGACGCTGACGCGCGCTTCCTTGATGTCTTCGAGGCGTTTCCGCACGCTCTGCATCGCCTCGGCCTGCGAGATCGCCCGGGTGCCCTTGTCCGTCATGCGGACGTAGATCGCGCCTTCGTTCACGCGCGCGAGCGCGTCGGTGCCGATGGTGGTGAACGTGTACCGGATCCACGGCTCGCCGCGGAGGCGTTCGCGGATGCGGTCGAGGACCTCCTCGGTCGTCTTGAGCGACGAGCCGAGCGGCGCCTTTACGCGGATATTCATCTCGCTCTGGTCCTCCAGCGGGATGAATTCGGAGCGGAGGAAGCGGCCGATCCAGCCGGCGCCGGCGAAGGTTCCGGCGGCGAGGAGGACGACGATCCACCGGGAGTGGAGGGCGCCGCGCAGGAGGGACTCGTAGGCGCGCTCCAGGGCGCTGAAGGCGGATTCGAGGGTGCGGAAGAGGAGGTTCTTGCGCGGGAGGACGAGGATGCGGGAGGAGAGCATGGGGTCGAGCGTGAAGGAGACGAGGAGGGAGACGAGCACGGCGAACGTGACGGTGAGGCCGAACTGATAGAAGAACCGCCCGACGATGCCCTTCATGAAGGCGACGGGCACGAACACGGCGACGACGGACAGCGTGGTGGCGAGGACGGCGAGGGCGATTTCATTGGTGGCGAAGGAAGCGGCCTCGCGCCTCGACTTGCCCGCCTCGAGGTGCCGCATGGTGTTTTCCTGGACGACGATGGAGTCGTCGATGAGGAGGCCGATGGCGAGGGAGAGGGCGAGGAGCGTCATCATGTTCTGCGTGAAGCCGAGGGCGTTCATGAGGATGAACGCGCCGGTCACGGAGGTGGGGATGACGAGGGCGCTGATGAACGTGCTGCGGACGTTGCGGAGAAAGAGGAACACGATGAGGACGGCGAGCCCGCCTCCGAAGACGAGGTGGAACCGGACTTCGGCGACGGAGTGCTCGATGAACGTGGAGAGATCCTGCGCGACTTCGAGCCGGAGGCCGCGCGGGGCGAGCTCGCGCCGGAGCGACTCGATCTGGGCCTTGACGGCCCCGGCGACCTCGACGGTGTTGGTGCCGGACTGGCGGCGGACGAGGAGGGAGACGGCGCGCGTGTCGTTGAGGCGCGCGAGGCTGCGTTCCTCCTCGAGCCCGTCGGCGGCCTTTCCGACCTGCCGGATTCGCACGGGCGCGCCGCCGCGCCAGGCGACGATCATGTCCTCGAATTCGGCCGCGGAGGCCATCTCGGCTTTCGTCTTCACCACGTACTCCATCGCGCCGCTTTCGATGCGTCCGCCGGGGAGCTCGACGTGGGCCGCCTTCACCGCGGCTTCGACGTCCTGCACCGTCAGCGAGAATCCCTCGAGCTTGTCGCGGTTCAGCCAGATCCACATCCGGCGGCGCCGGCCGCCCACGAGGCGCACCTGGCCGACGTTTTTCACGCGCTGCAGGCGTTCCTTGATCGTGTTCTCCGCGAGATCCGTCAGCTCCCGGATCCCCATATCGCCCGAGACGACGACGGCGAGGATCGGCGCGGAGTCGATGTCGAACTTCTCGACCACCGGGTCATCGAGATCCTGCGGCAGCTCGCGCCGCACCGTGCCCAGCTTCGCCTGCACCTCCTGGTAGGCGACGTCCACGTCCTTCTCCAGCTCGAACTCGATGACGACCTGCGACACCCCCTCCGTGCTCGTCGAGCGCAGGTGCTTGATGCCGGAGATTGTCGCCACCGCCTCCTCGATCGGATCCGTCACCGTGGTCTCGATCGTCTCGGGATCCGCGCCCGGAAGCACGGACAGGATGGTGATGACCGGAAACTCGACGCGGGGAAAGAGGTCGATCCCCGTCTCGCGGAACGAGATCACGCCGAAGACGACGATCGCGCCGATCGCCATCGTCGTCAGCACGGGCCTGCGGATCGCCGTGTCCGAGAGAATCATCGGGCGGGCCCCGGAACCAGCACGGAATCCCCTTCCGCGATCCCCTCCACGATCTCCACCCCCTCCGGACCCGACAGGCCGATCTTCACCGCGCGCGTCTCCGGCCCGGTGGCTCCGCGCGCGACGGCGGTCCAGCCCTCGACCGTCTCCCTCAGCGCTTCCCTCGGCACCACGAGCGCCGCCTCCGCCGTGCGCTCGACCACGCGCACGCGCACGTGCAGCCCCGGGTGGAACCGGCCGGCGGCGTTCTCGACCGTCGCGCGGCACCAGAAAGAACGCGTCTCGCGGTCCATCGCCGGCCGGACGCTGTCGACGACGCCGGCGACGACGACGTCCGGCACCCCGTCCGCCTCGAACTCGAGTGAAGTGCCCTTCTTCACCTGCGGGAGGAGCTCCTGGGGAAGCGGGAATTCGAGCTCAAGCGTGGCGACGTCCTGGATTTCGAGGAGGTGCGAGATCGGGGTCGAGGTGACGGACTCCCCCGGGTCCACGAACCGGGCGGAGACGACGCCGTCCCAGGGCGCCTTCACCACGGTCTGGCGAAGCTTTTCCTCCGCCTCCGCCAGCCCCGCCGCCGCCTGCGCTTTCCGGGCCGCGGCGGAGTCCGCGCGCGCCTGCGCGTCGTCGAGCAGTTTCCTCGGTATCGAAGGCTCCTGCCCCTCCGGCTTCTCCCAGAGGTTCTTCATGCGCGTCAGGTTGAGTTGCGCCTGGTCGACCTCCGTCTGCGCGGCGTCGACGTCGGCGTGCTTGCGCGCCACTTCGATCCGGAACAGCTCCGGATCGAGCTTCACGAGATCCTGTTTCTCGTGCACGACGTCGCCGACGTCGGCCAGCACTTCCAGCACTTTCCCGGAAACCTGCGGCCCGAGCCGGACCATCCGCCGCGCAGCCAGGCTACCCGAGGCGCGCGCGAACTGCCGGACCGTCGCGCGGCGCACGGGGACCCAGGTCCCCTCGGGTGCGGCGGCAGGAGTTTCGGCGGGGGTCGCGCCCGCGGCAGGCCCGTCGCCGGTGCGGCCGCAGCCCGTCGCGAGGGAAGCGGCGGCGGCGAGGGCGACGGCGGCGAAACGCGACATTCCGTTCTCCTCGATCTACCGGGATTCGGGCGGCTCGCCGACCGCGCACGAGAGCCGCGCCCGCGCGGCCTGCGCGTCGTACCGCGCCCGCGCCAGCGCGGTGCGCGACCGGCTCAGCCGGTCCTCCTCGGCGAGCACGTCGGCGCTCGTCAGGAGCCCTTCCGCGTACTGGTCGCGGATCACACGCAGGTTTTCCTCCGCCAGCTCGATTCCCCGCCGCGCCAGCGGCAGCCGGGACTGCGCTTCCTCAAACTCCAGCCACGCCTGCTTCACCTGCAGGAGCGCTTCGTCCACGGCCTCGTCGTGGAAGTCGATCACCTCGGCGATTTCGCGTTCGCGCCGGGCGGTTCGGAATTCCGTGGCGAGGCCGTCGAAGAGGGGGACGGTGAGGACGGCGCCGGCCTGGAGCCAGTCTTTGTTCAGGAGCGTGTCGTCGGTGGAGTAGAGGTAGTCCGCCGTGGCGTAGAGCGAGGGCAGGTGCCCGCGGCTGGAGGAGCGCCAGTCGTCGCGGGCGGCTTTTATGCGGAAGCGGGCGGCGGCGAGGTCGGGGCGGCGGGCGAGGGCGAGGGCGAGGGCTTCGGGGTAACCGCCGTCCCAGGGCGCGGCGTCGCCGGCCTCGGCGAGTTCGGTCATGCGGTCCTGGTCCTCGCCGATGAGGCGGTTCAGGACGGCGAGGGCGAGGGCAGAGTTGTTCCGCGCGCGGGCGAGGTCCTGGCGGCGTTCCGCGAGCTGGACTTCCGTGGTCAGCACGTCTGAGCGCGCGACGAGGCCCTGCGAGAGAAAGTCGCGGGCGATCGCCGCCTGCCGCTCCACGAGCCGGATGGACTCCTCGACGACGTCGACGATGCGCCGCGCCTCGAGCACGCGGAAATACGCCTGGCTGGCGGCGAGCGCGATTTCCTGCCGCGCGCGGTCGCGTTCCTGACGCGCTGCGTCAATCCGGTCCGTGTCGGCGTCGCGGGCGGCGCCCGACTGCCCGAAGTCGTAGATCGGAACCAGGAGCGACGCCTTCGCGGTGCCGGAGTCGCGCTCCCCGGCGACGAAGGCCTGGCCGCCGAGGAGCGACCCGCGATCGTTGTTCCGCCAGTCGTACCGTCCTTCCAGCGTGACCTTCGGCAGAATCTTCGCGATGTCCTCCCGGTAGCGGTCCTCTGCCAGGAGGATCCGCCGTTCGGCGATCCAGCCGCGCCGGTTCCGGGCAAGCGCGCGCTCGATGCAGGCGCTGAGTGTGAGCGGCCCCGCGGGCAGCTCCGGCGCGGCGGCCTGTGAAACGCGGGTTGCGTCGCGCGACGCCGCATCACCGCCCGCGGAAACGGGACGGTATTCCGCGCGATCCGAGTAGGGCGCCGAGCATCCCGCCGCCGCCATCAGCAACACCGTCGACAGCCGCCGCATCGTCAACCCCTCCCCGCAAGTATGCCGCGGAAGAACACGTCGAGGATGTCCTCCAGCTGCCCCTTCACAGACCTCCGCCGCCCCGAGAGATGATTCGCGAAAATCGTCCCGTACACGAGATCGCCCGCGACGTTCATGATCCGCTCCACCGGCATCCGCCGGATCACGCGGCGGCGGACGAGCTCCCGGAAGAGCTTCCGCCAGGGGCCTTTTTTCGCGTACTTCGGATCGAAGTAGCTCGACGGCCGCCTGCCGCGGAACTCCGCGCGCTCCTGGATCAGCAGCTCGACGACCCACGGATACTCGTCGAAAAACTCGAGGTACGTCCGGATCGCCTCCCTCAGGATCCCGACCCCGGTCTTCCCCTCGATCCGCGCCGCCTGGATCCGGCCGCCCAGCAGCCTCATCCCCCGGTCCACCGCCGCCAGGAACAGCGCCTCCTTGGTCGGGAAGTAGCGGTACACCGTCCCCTTTCCGACCCCGAGCCGGTCCGCCACCTTCTGCAGGTCCGTCCCCGGAAACCCGCGCGCCGCGAACAAGCGGCTCGCCTCGGCGAGGATCTCTTCGCACCGCCTCCCCGGAAGCGAGACGTCTTTCGGCCGGCCGGCTCCGCGGCGGACGCGCACGGTCATGTCGTTGTCCCCGGAATTAAATGACGGACGCGTCCGTCCGTATATCTCGCCGCAGGACTCGGTGTCAACCGGAATTCGCGCGGGGCCGCACCCGCGACATTGGAAACTTCTTTCCCCAGCAGGGCATCCTTGAGCAACCGCCGTCCGGCGGGATCCTCCGCGGACCTACGCTGGAGAAATGCCGGGATTCTTCCGACTCTCGATGAATTCCAAAAATTCTCCGAATTTGCGAATGAGGCCGGATCCCGCTTACCATAGACTGGAACGGCGCGTCATTCGGGAGGGTTATTCGATGGCGAAGTGGGGACTGTCGGGCTTTCTCGCCGGGGGGGTGCTGAGCGCGGTTCTGTTCTGGGCGCTCGCCGGCCGCCGGATGGCGCAGGAGGCGGAGGCCGCGCGGACGGCCGCTTCGACCGCGGCGGCCGCTGCGGCGGCGGACCTCGCGGCGGCGGAGAAGGCCGGCGCGGACGCGCGGGCGGAGCGCGACCGGGCGCGCGAAGAAGCCGGGACGTTTCAGAAGGAGAACGAGGCGCTCAAGGCGGAAGCGGCCGAAGCAAATCCCGGCGCCGGCACGGTCGCGGGAGGCAATGCCGGCAACCGGCAGCCCCCGCCGCGGCGGGCCTGGAAAGACCTCGCGGCGGAATTCAACCGGCTGAAGGACAAGCTGCGCGGAAAGACGTGGGACCAGTGGCCGCCGGAAGCGGAGCAATTGAAGAAAGACCTGTTCGCGCTGTTCAACGACCTGGCGCGGGAGCGGGGCATGAGCATCGAGGAGATCCTCGCGATGCCGGGCGGGATGGAGTCGCTGATGCTCGAGCTGCTGGCGCAGTCGGTGCCGCCGCTCGACGCCGCGACGGAGGCGCAGCTGCGCGACGTGCTGGCGGCGCAGGAGAAGGCGTGGGCGCAGTTCCTGGAGTCGCGCGAGGACCTGACGCGTCTCGAGCAGATGCAGAAGTTCATCGAGCTCGCGGGCGCCTCGCGCGCGGAATTCGTCAAGGCGCTGACGCCGGAACAGCAGGCGCTTCTCAAGGGCTTCCCCGTCTTCGACCAGGACATGCAGGGCTCGCAGTCGTGGGTCGACGGTCCGCGCGCGAAAGTGACGGCGTCGATCACGGACCAGTGGAGCACGTCGCTCGGGCTGGACGAGGGCCAGACCGCGGCGCTCAAGCCCATCGTCGAAGAGTACATCACGCTTCAGCGCGACCTGAACGACTCGATCTGGGACCGCCGGCGCGCGGGCGAGGATCTGTCGCGGCAGGCGGACTACGTGATGCGCCTGCAGCTGATGATCGACACGCAGAAGAAGATCAACGACACGCTGCGGCTGACGGAAGACCAGCAGAAGGCGCTGCGCGACTGGCAGTTCACGTGGGGGGCCAACGTGACGGACGAGATGGGGGCGCCGGAGGCGAAGTAGGCTACTCGAGCGTCGTGACGTCGAGCTGCGTCACCTTCCACGCCTTGTCGATGAGCGTCACGGTGATCTCGTGCTTGTAGCGTTTCTTGACGGGCCCGTTGGGTCCCCCCGTGTAATTCGCGGTGACGAACGCGCGGAACTGGATCGACGAACCGGAGATGAATTCGCGCTTGCGGTCGAACTGGACCGAGCCGAGCGTGCCCCGATCTTCGGAGACTTCCTTCTCGGCCTTCGGCGCCCAGCCCCAGGCGGTGGACCCGGCCGTCATGGCGCGGGCTTCGGTGAATTTTTTCCGGAAGAGGGCGTCGGCGAAGTCGGTGTAGGCGCGCCAGGCTTCCTCCACGGAGGGGTCGACCTTGGCCGCGCAACTGCACAGGGGAAGTGTGGCGAGGGAGAGGAGGAGGAGGCGTTTCATTTCCGGGATTGTACGAAGGGAGCAGCGGAAATGCTCGTGGTTGTAGCGGCCAAGGGGAAAGCGCGAATGCCCAAGGACCGAGTGAAGGCTCAAGGACAAAGATCCATGCCCAAGTCGCAGATCGCGGTCAGCCCGGGTTGCATGTTGGAATTCTCCTCTTGTGTGTTTTCCCGGCCCTTGGGCATTCGCGCTTCCTCCCCCCGCATCTGTTAGCGCAGGGGGGGGAGCCCGCCAATCCGGGAATCCCGATGTATCAGCGTGCAACTGACGAATTTGTCGACATCACAACTTATTGACAATCGATAAGTTACATTTTATAAGTAACAACTCGCTTATTTTAAGGAAGCTACCATGTGCTGCCGAAACCACACCGCAAACCGCTCACACACAACCCACCACCTCCTCCTCGCCCTGGCCCTCGCCATCATCCTCTCCCTCGTCCTCCGCGCCCACGGCGTCTCCCTCTGGTATGCCCCCGCGGCCGTCGTCGCCGCCCACGCCGCCGCGTTCGCTGCCCTCGCCGCCTTCGTCGCGTGGATCACCCGCGGCCACCGCCACGCGCCCGGCTCAACGGAAACCGCCCAGCCGGGAATCCTCATCCACCGCCCGCATTTCTACGACCTGATGGCCCGCTTCCTCCTCCTCGGCCGCGAAAAATCCTTCCGGCACCGCACCCTCGATCTCGCAAACCTGCGGCCGGGCGAAACCGTGCTCGACATCGGCTGCGGCACCGGCACGCTTCTCCTCGCCGCCTCGGAACGCGTCGGACCCTCGGGCACGCTGCACGGCCTCGAACCCTCCGCGGAAATGGCCGCCCACGCGCGCCGGAAAGCCGCCGCCGCCGGCACCGCGCTCCACGTTTCGGAAGGCTCCGCCGACCGCCTCCCCTACCCCGACGCTTCCTTCGACGCCGCCTTCTGCACCATGGTCCTCCACCACGTTCCGGCGGAGAACCACGCCGCGGCCCTGCGCGAAATGCGCCGCGTGCTGAAACCCGGCGGCCGCCTCGTCATCGTCGAAATGCGCCGCCCCCGCTCGATCCGCGCGGCCCTCTCCCTGTTCAACCTGCTCCACGGCTTCGCTTCCCACGCGTACCCCGCCGACCCCGCCATGCTGGAACCCGCCGTGCGCGACCTCGGATTCGAGCAGGTCGCGCTTCCCGCCCTCGGCTTCTCCCTCGGCGCGCTCACGGCGCTCAAGGGGACGGCGTGATGGGCCGACGGAAAACCGTCTCCGATGCGGACCTGCTCGCGACGGCTCGCGAAGCGTTCGTGAAGCTGGGAAACGCCGCCTCGACGCGCGACATCGCGCGCCGCGCCGGCGTCTCGGAGTCCGTTCTCTTCCAGCGCTTCTCCTCCAAGGCCGAACTCTTCTTCGCCGCCATGGTGCCGCCGGCGATCGACGTCGAAGCCCTGCTCGCGGCCCCCCGCGACACGGGTGCGCGCGAGCGCCTCGAGGAGATCGCCCTTCGGCTGATGGCGTACTTCCGCACGCTCGTCACCGTCCTCCTCCCCGCCGCCATGCACCCGTCGTTCCATTTCGAAGAATTCGCCCACCGCCACCCCGACAATCCTCTTCCCCGCCTCCGCGACGGCCTCACGCGCTACTTCGCCGCGGAACGCGATCGCGGCGCGATCGTGACGGAGAATCCGGGCGCCGCCGCGCTCACCCTGTTCGCCGCCCTCCACAGCCTCGCCTTCTTCGAGCGCCTGGGCGCGCACGGGGGAGAGTTCGGGGAAGCGGCGGTGCGGGGCATCGTGGACTGCCTCTGGGCGGGGCTGGGGCCGCGCGTCGGAATCTGAGAGCGCGAGAAGAATTCGATCTACGTCGCGGCCGGAACATCCCCCGCCGTCGCCGCCTCCACGCGGTCGCGCCCGCCGCGTTTCGCGCGGTACAGCGCGCGATCCGCGGCGGCCAGAAGGCGGTCGCCGGAGGAGACGGCGCAGGCCTGGCTCGAGGCGACGCCGATGCTCCCGGTGACCGGAGGGGGGCCGGGGAGGTCCCGAAGGGTCGACCGCAGTTTCTCCGCGATCTCCACGGCCTGCCCGGCCCCCACTTCCTCCAGAAGCACGCAGAATTCCTCGCCGCCGTAGCGCGCGACGAAATCGGAATTGCGGACCGCGGCGCGCAGGGCGGCGCCGACGGCGGCGAGGACGCGGTCGCCTTCGAGGTGGCCGTGTTCGTCGTTGATGCGCTTGAAGTGATCGAGGTCGATCATGAGGACGGCGCAGGTGCCGCTCTGGCGGTCGAGGCGTTCGCGGAGTGCCCAGCGGTTGGGGAGGCCGGTGAGGGCATCGGTCGTGGCGAGCTGCGCGAGCCGCTGGGTTTCGGCGCGCGTCGCGGCGATCTCGTTGAAGGTCACGACGCCGCCGCGGAGCCGGCCTTTCGAGTCGCGCAGAGGGCGGCCGATGGCCGAGATGAGGACTTCGCGACCGGTGTGCCGGTTGCGGATGAGAGCTTCCATGCGATCCGTCGCCTCGCCCCGGAGCGCGCGCGCCATGGGGAGATCTTCGGCGGGAAGCGGCGTTTCGCCGTCGGGCGTGAAGGAGACGTACGCTTCCGACCAGCGTTCGGGGCTCATCTCGCCGGCGCGGACCCCGAGCAGTTCCTCTGCGCGCGCGTTGAAAACGGTCAGGCGGCCGGTGTGGTCGGCGACGACGATGCCCTCGCCCGCGCTTCCGAGGATTCCGGTGAGCGCCTCCTTCTGGTCCGCGAGCGACCGGGTCACTTTTCTCAGCTTGAGCTCGTCGACCACGATCGCCGCCAGCGACGCCAGCGCCTCCGCGTCGGCGGGTGTGAAATCGCGCGGGGACGAGTCCATCACGCAGAGCGCGCCGATGCGGATGCCGGAAGCGTAGACCAGCGGCGCGCCGGCGTAGAAACGGACGTCCGGGGGAGGCGAGAACCGGGGATCCAGGCGCGCGTCGAGAACCACGAGGGGAAGATCGCTCTCGATGGCCCGCTCGCAGAAGGAGCCCTTCCGCGGGCTTTCGCCCGCCGCGATTCCCTCCCTGGCGAGCAGCCACTGGCGATGTTCGTCGACGAGCGTGATGGCCGCCTTCGGCGTGCCGAACAGTCGTTTCGCCAGGCGCACGATGCGCTCGAATGCGGGCTCGGGAATCCGGTCCAGGATATTGAGCCGGTGCAGCGTCTCGAGGCGTTCGCGTTCGCCGGGGGTCATCGTTTCGATGATATCAGCCGGGGGAGGAGGCGTGCGGAGTTGAGGATGAAGAGGAGTTCGGAGGAGACGTGGATGGCTGCGGCGGCGAGCGGGTTGAGGAGGCCGAAGGCGCCGAGGGCCATGCCGGCGGCGTCGACGGCGAGGGTTCCGGCGAAATTGAAGAGGACGATGCGGCGGCAGCGGCGGGCGACGGCGACGATATCGGCGAAGGCGGAGAGGTCGTTGCCGATGAGCGTGACGGGGGCGGCCTCGCGGGCGACGTCGGTGCCGGAGCCCATGGCCACGCCGACGGCGGCTTCCAGGAGGGCGGGGACGTCGTTGATGCCGTCGCCGATCATGGCCACGACGCGTCCTTCGAGCTGCATCGCCCGGATGCGCTGGAGTTTTTCGTCTGGAAGGAGGCCGGCGCCGGTTTCATCCACGCCGAGGGCGCGGCCGACGGGCGTGGCCGCGACCGACCTGTCGCCGGTGAGCAGGACGGTGCGAAGGCCCATCGCGCGGAGGCGTGCGACGGCGCCCGCGGCTTCGGGGCGCAGCACGTCGGCGATCCGGATCGAGCCGAGCGGGCGGCGGACGCGGGCGACGGCGATTTCGGACACGTCGCCGGATTCCGCCGGCGGCGACGCGACACCGTGCTCCGCCAGGAACGCCGCCGTGCCGACGAGGACCTCTTCACCCCCCACGAGGCAGTCGATGCCCTTCCCCGGCACGTAGTGGAATCTCTCGGGGTCCGGCTCGCGGGCCGTGGAGGCGGCGGCCCGGCGGAGGACGGCGCGGGCCAGGGGGTGTTCGGACGGTCGCTCGGCGGCGGCGGCGGTGGCGAGGAGGAAGTCGGGAGAAACGCCCGGCGCGGGCCGGAGTTCGACCACCTCCGGATCGCCGAACGTCAGCGTGCCGGTCTTGTCGAGCACGACGGTGTCCACCGCCCAGAGCGCCTCGAGGTGGCGCCCGCCCTTCACGATGAGCCCGCGTCGCGCGGCGCGCCCGATCGCGCCCAGGATGGCCAGAGGCGTCCCGGCGGCGATGCCGCACGCGCCCGCGACGAGGATCACGGAGATCGCGGCGCGCGCGTCGCGCGAGGCCGCGTACGTCGCCCCGGCGGTAGCGAGCGCCACGACAACGAGCCAGCCCGCGAACCGGTCCGCAACCCGCTGGATCGGCGCGCGCGACCGCTCCGCCGACTCCACCGCCTCGACGATGCGCCCGAACGCCGTGTCGCGGCCGATCCGCGCGGCGCGCACGTCGAGCGCGCCGGTCCCGTTCAGGCTTCCGGCGAAGACCGTCGCGCCGGGGAGTTTTTCGGCGGGAAGCGATTCCCCGGTGATCATGGCCTGGTCGACGAACGAGCCGCCGCGCTCCACGGTTCCGTCGACCGGAATCCGGGCGCCCGGCCGGATGACGACGAGGTCGCCCGCGCGGAGCTCCGCGGTCGAAACTTCTTCCGGTCCGCCGGCGCGCCGGACGAGCGCCCGCGGCGGCAGCATTTCGAGCAGTTCGCGGATCGCGACCCGCCCGCGGCCGACGGTCAGGTGCTCGAGGACTTCGGCGACGAGGACGAACAGCACGATGAGCAGCGCCGTGACGCTCTCGCCGATCGCGAGCGCCGCGCCGAAGGCGATGAGCATCGAGAGTTCCATCGTCATGCGGAATTCCCGCACGGCCCCCGCCGCCTCCTTCACGATCGGCCACGCCCCGACCGCGGTCGCGACGACCGCGACGACGTCGAACCCCGCGAACGGCCTCCAGAGCCGGAGCCACGTGGCGCCGGCGGCGAGGGCGACGAACACGATGCGCAGGATCTCCCCGCAGCCGATCCGGCCGGATTCTCCCGAGTCCGCCTCGCCAGCATGGCCCGTCACTTCAGGTACGTCCGGATGAGATCGATCAGGTCCTGCGCCGCGTGCGAAGAGCGGCGGCCGGGGGCGGCGACATGGAAGCGGACGTGTCCCTCCACGACTTCCGACATCAGGCCGTTGAGCGCTCCGCGGCATGCCGCGATCAGGTGGAGGATCCCCCCGCATTCAGCTTCCGCCTCCAGCGCCCGCTCGAGCGCCTCGACCTGTCCGCGGATGCGCCGGACGCGGGCGAGGAGCCGGCTCCGGTTCTGGACGATGTGCGACATGGCGCGCGGACCTCCATAGGGTACCCAGGTATCCTATGGAGGCCGGCCCCGGCCGCGCCAGTCTTTTCGGAAGGGGCGGCCTCGTGCGATACTCCTCCCATGCGGACGCTTCCCCTGGCCTGCGCCCTCCTCCTCGCTTCCTGCGCGCGGACGAGTCCCGTCGCGTCGGTCGAAGACTCGTTCCGGCCGCTGCGGGAGCGCGAGGCGATCCTGATCCTCCCCGGATTCGTGTCGCGGTTTCACGGAAACCGGGCACAGCAGGAGTACTTCTCGGACCGGGGCTACGACCTGTTCATTCCAGACTGCATCGCCCGCGAGTCGCTGGCGGATTGCCTGTCCCGGCTGGAGGAGTTCATGGCGGCGCACCGGGTGGGCGAGTACCGCCGGGTGCACGTGTTCGCCTACATCGTCGGCGGCTGGGTGCTGAATGCCTGGATCGCGAAACACCGGGATCACAACATCGCGTCGATCGTGTACGACCGGAGCCCGCTTCAGGAACGCGCCCCGGGAGCGCTGATCGCGGACCAGCCGTGGATCGCCCGGCTGCTCTTCGGCGGAATCGTCTGGGACATGGCGCGGACGCCTTATCCGCCCATGGATCGGGAGGGCATCCGCGTCGGCCTCCTGGTCGAGTGCAAGGCGACGGCCTACATCCGGCGGCACCGCGAGTCCGCGCTCGCCCCCGGTCCGGTCCGCTGGGACTTTGCGGCCCTCGGCCAGCGCTATGACGATGCCATCTACATCCGGATCGACCACGACGAGTTGTACTCACGCTTCGATCAGTTCGGCGCCGAAGTTCTCGGCTTCTTCGTGGACGGCCGGTTCAGCAGGTCCGCACGGAGGAGACCCTTCGATGGCGATCCCTTCGAATAGGCCAGCCATGAGGCATAGGCCATAAGCCAGTACACAGCCATAAGCCATAGGCCATAAGCAAATGCACGATGCCGGGGGTTGGCAGGCGAATGAACTCTTCTGGGGACAAGGGCCTGCAATCCCTGTCGCCTTTCCTTATGGCCTATGGCTTATGGCTTCCCTCCTGCCCCGCTTCACCATGCCGGTACGCGATGATGTGCACCTTCTCCAGCGTGATCAGCCCTTCACCCACCATCCCGTCCAGCACCGGCAGGATCGCGCGGATCCGCTCCTCCTTGTCCACGATCTCGACCACGACCGGGAGGTCCTCTGAGAGGCGGAGGATCCGGGTCGTGTGGATGCGGCTGTGCGCCCCGAAGCCCTCCATGCCGCGCAGCACGGTGGCGCCCGCGAGGCCGTGTTCGCGCGCCTTGAGGACGATCGCCTGGTAAAGCGGCCGGCCCTCCCAGCGGTCCGTTTCGCCGACGTAGATCCGCAGGAGCTGGCCTTCGCCCTCGATTTTCATCCGCCGGCCTCCTAAGCGCCCGTCAGTTTCAGGGTTTCGCGCCCCAGCCACACGGCGCCCAGGCCGAGGACGACGTTTCCGGCGACGTTCAGCAGCGCCGGACCGAGCTGCCGGTTGCGCAGCAGCTCGAGCGTCTCCCAGCCGAACGCGGAAAACGTCGTGAAACCGCCCAGGATGCCCACGGCCAGGAACAGCCGGGCGTCGGGGCCCAGAGAGGACCGATCGAGGACGAGGTGAAGAATGGCGCCGATCGCGAAGCAGCCCACCACGTTCACCGCAAGCGTGCCCCAGGGAAACGAGGCGCCGGCATACTTGTGCACGAGCCCCGCGAGGCCGTACCGCGCCATCGAGCCCAGGAATCCGCCCACCCCCACCAGCAGCAGCTCCCTCACTTCGTTTCCTTCGGCGCCGCGCCGAATTCGAGCTTGAACTGGTCGTCGTACGCCAGCATCCCCTCGCGCAGGTACTCCGACCTCAATTTCGCGATCTGCTCCGGCGTCAGCGAACGCTCCAGCTCCACGTACGTCTTGAGCCGCACGCTGTGCACCTCGTGCGACAGCTTCGACAGGAACCGGTCGGGCCCCAACACCTCCTCGATCGACGTCGTCGTGTGGATCTTGAGCTGCTCCGCCAGCGGCATCTCCGAGAACTCCTTCATGTCCGCCGCGATCGGACCCATCATCGCCATGATCAGATCCTTCGCCGGCTTGTTCGCCTGCTCCGCCGTCGCCCCCTCCATGTTCCCGGCATAAAAACGGCTCATCGATTCGTCCAGCCGCCGCAGCTCGTCCTCCATCGCCATCTTCAGCGCCACCACCTGCGCCGGCTCCAGCCCGAGGTCCTTCGCTACCGCCTCGGGAATGTCCCGCCCGTAAATCAGCGCCCTCTTGTGCTTCGCCAGCACGTCCTCGAGCGACTTGATCCCCTCGTCGGCCGCCGGCTTCCCCTCCGCCTTCGCCGCCGCCAGCTCCCTCTTCACCGACTCGATCTCCTTCTCCAGCTTCACCTTCTCCGCACGCGCCCCCGCCTCCCGGTCCGCCAGCGCCTTCTCCAGCTCCGCCACCCGCTTCCCGGCATCCGCCACCGCGGGCGCGCCTTCTGAAGCGCCCGTCGCGGGGGCGGCCGCGGCGGGCCGCGCGGCGAGCTCCTGTCGAAGCGACTGGTTCTGGATGTAGAGCCACGCGGCCAGGGCGAGGATGACGGCCTCGGACAGCGCGAAAGCGACGAGGATGCGGGGGTTCATGCGGGAGCTCCTTTGGAAGGGCCGCCATCCTATCGCGACCGGGCGCGCTTGCGGAGGAGGAACTCGCCGGGCGTTGATCCCCGCAGTCCGGGGGGATATCCTCCCGTCCCCGGAACGCGCAGATCCCTCTTCACTTGAGCGGGCGAAAAACTCGATGCCTGACGACAGGCGGGCCCGCGGAGATGCGGAATTCGGCGTGCCTTTTCCCGGGCGCGTCCTCCCCGGCGAGCGCTGGACGAAAACGGGCCTGCGCGACCCGGGAGGCGCGTTCGACTGGACCGCGGTGTTCGGGCGCCTGGCGCCGCGCGTCGTCGACCTGGGGTGCGGCAACGGAAGGTACCTGATCGGCTCGGCACTCGCGCGCTCCGACCGCGACCACGTCGGCGTCGACCTCGTGCAGGTCGCCGTGGACTACGCCGCGCAACGGGCCAACCGCCGAGGGCTTACAAACGTGCGGTTCGTGATCGGCGACGCCGTGACATGGATGTTCGAGCGGTTCGCGGCCGACTCGCTCGACGAAATCCACGTCTATCACCCCCAGCCGTACTACGAGGCCAATGCCGTCTCGCGGCGCCTCCTCACGCCTGAATTCCTCGAACGCACCTGGACCGTCGTGCGGCGCGGCGGCCTCCTCGTCCTCCAGACCGACAACAAGGCCTACTGGAAATACCTTCTCGGCGCGGCCGCCCGATGGTTCGCGCCAGAACCCCTTCCCGGCCCCTGGCCCGACGCCCCCCGCGGGCGCACGCGGCGGGAAATTCAGGCGAGGCTGAAGGGACTTGCGGTCTGGCGAATGGAAGCGCGGCGGCGGGACGAGCCACTCGATGTCGCGGTCCCGGAGCCGGATTTCGATGCCAATCGGCCACGGTTCCGGCGGGCACGGCCCTTGCGATAGACACTTCCAGCCCCGCAGGCGACTTCCGATCCGGCGCTCTCCAAGGCGGAGAGGCCGGTCCGGCGCCTGGGGGAAGGAGCGAGTGTCCATGAAAACCGCGACAACTGTCCTCTCCCTGGGACTCCTGCTGACGGGCTGCGTGCACCGGCACGCCTACGTGGTCAATTCTTCGCCGGCGGAAGTCGACGTGGAGGTCGACGTGTACGCGGAGTGCGAGCCCGTCTGGGACGGCCACATGTGGGTCGCCCTGACCGGGCACGAGCACGGGGACGACTGCGGGCACTACTTCTACCATGGCGGTTGGCATTTTTACGAAGAGGACTGGGTCTACGACGAGCCGGGTTACGGGCCCTGCGACGAGACGGGGGACTTCGTCCGCTGGGGCGTGACGTACAGCCGGGTCTGGGACGGAATTGCGTTCACGATGCTGCGCGGGCACGTTCACGGCGCGCATTGCGGGCACTACTACCACCACGGTTGCTGGAACCGGCAGCCGGGGGACTACGTTTACGAGCAAGCGGGGTACGGGTATTTCGGGGAGCTTGCATCGCGCCGCCGGGTTTCCTGGAGTCACGTGTGGCGTGATTCGCGCTGGGCGGTGTTGGAAGGGCACGTCCACGGACCCGGATGCGGGCACTATTACTATCGGGGCCGGTGGAACGAGGGACCGGAGCGGGTTGCGGACGGCTCTCGGCGTGGTGGTGAGCGCGGGGATCGCCCGTCGCGGCCGGAGCCGCCGAGTCGTCCGGCGCGGCCGGAGCCTCCTGATCGTCCGGCGCGGCCCGAGCATCCGGATCGTCCCACGCGGCCCGAGCATCCGGATCGTCCTACGCGGCCGGAGCATCCCGATCGGCCGACGCGACCCGAGCACCCGGATCGTCCTACGCGGCCCGAGCATCCCGACCGGCCGACGCGACCCGAGCACCCGGATCGTCCTACGCGGCCCGAGCATCCCGACCGGCCGACGCGTCCGGAGCATCCCCAGCCGCCGCAGCGTGTCGAGCGCCCGCAGCAGCCCCAGCGTGTCGAGCGTCCTCAGCCGCCGCAGCGTGTCGAGCGCCCGCAGCAGCCCCAGCGTGTCGAGCGTCCTCAGCAGCCGCAGCGCGTCGAGCGTCCTCAGCAGCCGCAGCGCGTCGAGCGTCCTCAGCAGCCGCAGCGCGTCGAGCGTCCGCAGCAGCCCCAGCGTGTCGAGCGTCCTCAGCAGCCGCAGCGCGTCGAGCGCCCGCAGCAGCCGCAGCGCGTCGAGCGCCCGCAGCAGCCGCAGCGTGTCGAACGTCCGCAACAGCCGCAGCGCGTCGAACGTCCGCAACAGCCGCAGCGCGTCGAGCGGCCGCAGCAGCCGCAGCGCGCAGAACGGCCTCAGAGGAAAGAGGAGCCCAAGGGCAAGGACAAGCCAGGTAAGGGCCGCTGAGGAATCGGATGGGGATGTCGCGGAAACTGGACGCGACATCCCCCGCCGAGAAGAATGGGCGCTTCCCCCCCCCAAAGGAGCGCCACCATGGCCGACGACTCCCGCAAGGTCGACGCCTACATCGCCCAGGCCGCGCCGTTCGCCCGCCCGATCCTGGAACGCATCCGAAGCGCGGTGCACCGCGGCTGCCCGGACATCGAAGAGCGGATCAAGTGGGGGGTCCCCAGCTTCGAGAAGGACGGGATGGTGTGCGGCATGGCGGCGTTCAAGGCCCACGCCACGTTCGGATTCTGGCGCGGGAAACTCCTCGACGATCCCCACGAAATCCTCCGCGCGAAAGGAACGGCGTCGTTCATGGCGGAGAAGCTGACGAAGGTTTCGCAGCTGCCGAAGGACTCGATCCTGGCGGACTACGTGAAGCGTGCGGCGGCACTGAATGAGAGACTTGCCCGCGAACCGAAGAAGCCGTCCACGCCGCGGAAGAAGCGGCCCGAGGCGAAGGTGCCCCCCGACCTGGCCGCCGCGCTCAAGCGGAACGCGGATGCGCGCGCGACATTCGAGGGTTTCCCTCCGGGCCAGCGACGCGAGTACGTCGAGTGGATCACGGAGGCGAAGCAGGAGGAGACGCGGAAGCGGCGGCTGGCGCAGGCGGTGGAGTGGATGGCGGAGGGGAAGATCCGGAACTGGAAGTACGCGAATTGCTGAGAGTCGGCCATCATCGGAGATCACCCACGGGGATTGAAATGGAGTGAGCTGGGCACGAGGCAATGGGGGTCCGTTTTCCGACTGCGCTCGAGGGACGACTGAGGAGGAGGAGAAGGGGGAGGAGCAGGAGGAGGTCGTCCCACCGGGGCCGTTCCTCCTTCTCCTCCTCCGGCTCCTGAGCCGTTTCACAGCTGCCGGTCATGTGGGAACTAGAAGCTCTCTTGGCCCTTGAGCATTCGCGCTTCCCTCCTTCCCTTTAGCGGACCAGCTTCACGCGCGCGACGGGCACGTCGGTAAAGTCGCGCCTCGCTTCGACCCACTCCAGCGCGGTGCGAGCGGTCCTCTCCACCTTGCCGGTGAACAGGACGTCGCCGCCGAACGAGATCGTCACGGGCTTGTCCAGGTCCACGAGTTTATCGGAGAGCACGATCTCAGCGGGCCGGCTTCCCTCGATCCGGATGTCATTCCCTTCCACCTTGGCCGTGAAATCCGCCGCGCAATCTTTCGCGAGCGGGTCGATCCAGAACAGCCCGCCCGCCGCGCGGGCCTCATCGCGGTGCCAGCGGACGTCGCGCGACCAGAAATTCCGGGGGCGGGCGGCGAGCCAGGCGACCGACTTGGCGCACTCGTCGGGGTAGACGTCGTGCCCGCCATCCTTCTCGACCACTTCGAGCGGCCCTCCGACGGTGCGGAGCAGTTCGCTGTTCTTGCGGCCGGTTTCGAGGAAGAAGGCGTTGTCCTTCTTGCCGAGCACGTGATAGACGGGCAGGTTCCAGGCGTTTTTCAGGCGGGCGCCGTGCTCGATGCCGCAGACGAACGGGGCGATGCCCGCGAACCGGTCCGCCCAGGGCGGGCCCACCATGAACGAGGCCACGCCGCCGGCGGAGTGACCGACGAGGAAAACGCGCGACCGGTCGACGTTCCACCGGCGCGCGACGACTTCGACCGTTTCCAGCACGATCGGCGCCGGGTCGCCGACCCAGCCGGGCGAGGCGAGAATGAAGCCGTGCTTCGCGGCGGCGGAGGTGAAATAGGAGTACTCCTGCGGCGCGGTTTCGAACGCGGTCTTGTAGTCGGGCGCGGGGCCGCCGTGAAGCGCGATCACGAGGCCCGGAGGCTTGTCGCCGGGCTTGTACCCGGGCGGGAGCTGGAACCACGCTTTCGTCTTTTCGCCGGGTTCGCCCGTGGGCACCTCGAGCACGCCGGCGTTCGTCTTGTCGGTGAGGAAGGGATTTCCGGCGGCGAGGCGTTCGAGGAGCTGCGCGGCCTGCGCTTTCGAGAGGGGGCGGTCGAGGGATCCCCGTTCCTCCAGCGCCTTGCGGACGTCGTCGCGCGCCTTTCCTTCCGCCCAGAGCCAGGTCGGCACGACGCGCACGACCTCCGCCCATTCACGCGCGAGCTGCGCGTCGCCGGCCGGGGCCTTCGCGGGCGGGTCCTTCGCGGCGGGCTTCTTCCCCGCCGCCTCCGCTTCCAGCCGCGCCTTCTCCTCGGGCGTCACCCACGCGCCGCCGTGCCGGACGCGGCCTGACGCCGCCATGAACTCGTCCTCGTTCACCCACTTGTCGCCCAGCCTGCGGTGCCCGAGGGCTTCGTGCGCGCCGGCGTGGTCCGGATCCTTGCGCAGGGCCCCGCGCAGCGCCTGGGTTTCCTCGTCCTTCATTCCATGGAAGCGCGCCCAGACCGAGGCCATGACGAGCCCGTTCGCATCGGCGCCCTTGCAGCGGCGGTCGAATTCCGCCAGCGCGGCCGTCCGGTCCGACAGCTCGATCCACTCGACGTCGCCGCGCTCCAGACTGGTCTTGCCGCCGCCGGGGAACCCGAATTCGATCGCGTCTTCGCCCTCGGAGACGACGCGTCCCTCCAGCTTCGATCCGTTTTTGAGGTGGACCGTGTCCGCGGCGCCCGGAATCGGGGCCATGGCAAGGAATACCGCGGCGAGCAGAACTCTCGGGATCATGTCCGTTGCCCATCTTACGGAAGCGGGCCCCTCCCTCTTCCTGAATTTCGGTGAACCCGGGAGGCGCCGGGACGCTGGATGCACAACGGACCGAATTGGAGGAACGGCGATGAAGCGGTCTTCTGCGGCGGTGCTGGCGGCGTGCGGGGCGGCGGTGGCGATCCTGGCGGGATGTCAGGGAGCCTGGATCGGGGGCGGGACACCCAAACTGGTCTACGCGGAGCGGGAGGGGCTGACGGCGGCGCCTGCCGAGGGACGGATCGAGGAACCCCTCGACACCGAGGAATACGCCCACGTCCAGGACAACCCGTTCTTCCGGGTCAAGGACGCGCCGCTCTCCACGTTTTCAATCGACGTCGACACGGCTTCGTACGCGAACACCCGGCGGTTTCTGAACGACGGGCAGCTTCCTCCGGTCGGCGCGGTGCGGATCGAGGAGATGGTGAACTACTTCTCGTACGACTACGCGGCGCCCTCGGACGGCCGGCCGTTTGCGGCGTCGGTGGAGGTGCACGCGGCGCCGTGGGAGCCGAAGCATCGGCTGGTGCGGATCGGGCTGCAGGGGCGCCGGGTGGAGATGAAGGCGGCGCCGCAGCAGAACCTGGTGTTCCTGGTCGACGTGTCGGGATCGATGGACGCGCCGGACAAGCTGCCGCTGGTGAAAAAATGCCTGCGGATGCTGCTGAAGGAACTGCGGCCAAAGGACCAGGTGGCGATCGTCACGTACGCGGGCAGTTCCGGACTGGCGCTGCCTTGCACGTACGTCGGCGCTTCCGAAAAGATTTCCCGCCGCATCGACCGCCTCGAGGCCGGCGGCTCCACGAACGGCGGCGAGGGGATCGAACTGGCGTACAGGGTCGCTTCCGAGAATCACATCAAGGGCGGCGTGAACCGGGTTCTCCTCTGCACGGACGGCGACTTCAACGTAGGGGCATCGAGCGAGGACGCGCTGGTGAAGCTGATCGAGGAGAAGCGGAAGACGGGGGTGTACCTGAGCGTGCTGGGGTTCGGGACGGGGAACTATGCGGACGCGCGGATGCAGCAGCTGGCGGACAAGGGGAACGGGAACGCGGCGTACATCGACTCGGCGCGCGAGGCGAAGAAGGTGCTGGTCGAGGAGGCGGCGGGGACGCTGATCACGATCGCGAAGGACGTGAAGATCCAGGTGGAGTTCAACCCGGCGCGGGTGGCGGGGTACCGGCTGATCGGGTACGAGAACCGGGTGATGGCGGCGCAGGACTTCAATGACGACACGAAGGACGCGGGCGAGATCGGCGCGGGGCACCAGGTGACGGCGCTGTACGAGATCATTCCGGCGGGAATGGAGGTTCCCGGCGGCACGGTGGACCCGCTCAAGTACCAGTCGCCGACGACGTCGAGCGGGCCGGACTCGGGCGAGTTGTGCACGGTGAAGATGCGGTACAAGCTGCCGGACGGCGAGACGAGCGAGCGGTTCGACGCGGTCGTGACGGATCCGGGCACCGACGCGGCGTCGACGCCGGAGTTCGACTTCGCGGCGTCGGTCGCCGCTTACGGAATGCTGCTGCGCGGATCGCCGTACAAGGGCCAGGCGAGCTGGGCGCTCGTGCTCGAGCTGGCAAAGGGCGGGCTGGCGAACGACAAGGGCGGCTACCGCGAGGAATTCGTGGAGCTGGTGGAGACGGCCAGGAATCTGGCGCAGTAGCGCCGGACCGGGCATCAACGACGCACGCCGGGCGCTGTGGATCCGCCTGGCAGCAGGTCTTTCAAGCCACGAGGCCCGCATCTATCATGCGCCCATGGAGAGCGCGGGATGAAGGGTGCAGGCCGATACGGAATACGGATCCGGATGCTGGGAATCTGGCTTCTCGCCACAAGCCCGCTTTTCGTGCTCGCCGTGGTGAACGGACGCACGGAAAGGCAACTGCTCCTTCGTGACGCGATGTCGGACATCCGACTGCTCGCCAGAATCACCGCCGAGGAGCACCGTGCTCTCGTCCGTGAAACACGCCAGATTCTGGTGGTCCTCTCCCAGACCGAAGCCGTCAGGAAGGGCGATGCGGCCGCGTGCGAACGCACATTCCGGGGGATCCTGGAAGCGGACGCACGCTACGCGAACATCGGGGCCCTCCGGCCCGATGGCGACCTCTTCGCGTCCGGTATCCCGCTCACCGAACCCGCCAGCGCCGCCGACCGTGCCTTCTATCGGCGCGCCCTGGAGTCAGGACGGTTTTCAGTCGGAGAATTTCACATTGGCGAGGTTTCACGCCGACCCGTCGTCGCGTTCGCTCTGCCCGTCGCTCACGACGACGGCCGCCTGTCCTGCATCCTGTACGCCGCCGTGGATCTCCAGCACCTCGGCACTCTGGCACAGCCGGGCGGACTCCCGGAGGGGAGCAGCATCACCGTCTTCGACGCCTCCGGCACGATCCTGATCCGGCACCCGGATCCCGAAATGTGGATCGGAAAGGAGATTGCCGATCAACCTTTCTATGTCGCCGCACGACGGGCCACCGATGCCGGCGTCGCCGAGGAAACTGGGCTGGACGGGGTCAGGCGGCTCTACGCATTCTCGAGCCTGATCGGCGTCTCCGACGGCGAGCAGGTCATCCTCGCACTCGGAGTTCCGCTGGAGTCCATAACCGCCGAAGCCTCCCGCGTCGAACGCAGAAACATCGTCGTGCTGCTGATCGTGACCGTGATCGGAGCCGCGGCCTCGTTTCTCGTGGGAGACCGGTGGATCGTCCGCCTCTTCGGGCACGTGTACGACCTCTCGATTCAGGACCCCCTCACGCACGCCTACAATCGACGATTCCTCTACGACTTCGGGCGCGCCATCTGCGCCCAGGCCAAGCGCTCCGGAGAGCCAGTCTCGGCCGTCCAACTCGACATCGACCACTTCAAGAAAGTCAACGACTCCAAGGGCCATTCCGTCGGCGACGAAGTGTTGCGCGAGGTTGCCCGCCGGCTGAGAGAGACGATACGCGCCGGGGACATCGTCGCGCGAAGCGGCGGAGAAGAATTCTGCGCGCTTCTCCCGGAGACGGGAATTGAGGAAGCGGCCGGCATTGCGGAACGCCTTCGAGCGGCACTGGCCGGCGAACCGGCGCACACCTCTGGCGGCCTGGTTCAGGTCACGCTCAGCGCCGGAGTGGCGACCCTTCACCCGGGTCAGGGGAATTTCGAGACGCTGCTGAAGGAGGCAGACCTCGAACTGTACCGGTCGAAGAACGAAGGTCGTAACCGGGTGAGCTCGCGGCGCTGGCCCGCACGGTGAAAGTGCCCTATTTCCCCGGGGACTCCCGCACGATGAGCAGCACGTCATCGGGCCGGAGTTCCCTGGCCGGATCCGGTGGAGCCTGCACCTCGCCGGCCGAGGTCAGGATTGCCAGAACCTGTCCCCCGTGCCGGCGCCGGAAATCGGAATCGCGAAGGGAGCGGCCCACGGCATCCGCCGGGACGTTCACGCGGTCGATGACGGCGGCGGACGGGGGCAGTCCGATGAGGAGTTGTTCGATGCGGGACTCCTGGTCGATCGCGGCGAGTCCCTCATGTTCCTGCAGCATGCGGTCACGGTCGCGCGCCGACGGCGAGCAGGGGTGTGGGACCGGCGGGGAGACCGGTCAGGATGGCCTGCACGGTGTCGGCGGGTTGGACGACATGGGGCCAGGACGCCCGGAGGAAGTCCGCGACGCGGAGCGTGTCGAGTCGGCTGACGAGCGCTTCCCCCGCATGGGCGGGAGAGTTTTCGAGGCCTGCGACCTGTTCCGGGTAGACGCCCCACCGGCGTCCGACGGCATAGGCGGCGACGCTGGTGAGCATGAGGGGGACGATGAGGCCGTAGCTGCCGGTCATTTCCATGACCATCACGACCGCGGCGAGGGGGACGCGGAGGGAAGCGGAGAGCATCCCGGCCATGCCGACGGGGATCATGGCTTCGCGAAGCGATTCCGGGAACACGCCTGGCAGGGCCGCGGCGAGTGCCGCGCCGGTCGCGGCGCCGACCAGGAGCCCGGCTGCCATCGGGGCGAGCCAGGCGGGAACCCGGAGTGCGCGTGCCGTGCGGGCGACACCGCGGATGGCGAGGGAGAACACGACTCCGGCGACGGCGCAGGCCAGGCCCAGAAGAACGAACGCGGGAAGTTCCGATGGCCGGCTGAACGTGAGCGATCCGGTCCCCGAAAGCAGCCTGTGACCCATTCCTCCGATGGACACAAAGACGGAGTAGGCGGTCACGGAAGCGATGATCGAGGGCATCAGCCCGTCCGCTTCGATGTCCGGTTCCCTGTAAAGTACGGTACAGGCGAAAAGCGCCCCCCCTAGAGGGCACTTGAAGATCGCGCCGACGCCCGCGCCGCACCCCGCGACCAGAAGGACGCGCCGCTGCCGCCTCGACATCCCGAGCGCGTCCGCAACCCCCGCCCCGATCGCCGCGCAGAGGACCGCGATGACCGCTTCCTTCCCGACCGACCCGCCCAGCGAGATGACGCCGACGGCTGCGAGAGCCTTGAACACGGCGTCGCGCAGGGCAAGACGGCCGCCGTGATTGTGGAAGGCGTCGATGAGGATGGCGGTGCCATGGGCCTTCATGGGGCGGCAGAGAAAGGTGACGACCAGTCCGGAGACGAGCCCTCCGGCTGCGGGCATGGCGAGGAGGCGCCAGTCGAAGAGAAGGAACGCGGCGTCCTGGGGCCGTGCGACGGTGCCGATGAGTCTGGGAATGCCGAACGCGAGGGAGGAGTCGAGGGCGCGGGCTGCGAGACCGGCGAGGATGCCTGTGGCGAGGCTCCAGAGAGCCATCAAGGCCAGGCGTGCGGGGGTATGGGAGAAGCGCTGTTTTTCCTCAGAGTGCATCGTGGGACGGAACATCGTACAGGAGGGCGCGGCCCGCGCGAGCGAATTGCCTGCGTGGCGGCAGGGGCATCGGCTCGGAGGGGACTGAACCCGGACATTCCAGCGCGCCCGGCCCTTGGGCACCGCCCCGACTTTCCGCCGGCCGACCGGGCATCCCGGACGACGCTCCCTCAGGTTCTGACCAGCCCCTGGGGGCTGGCAAACACGATTTCCATTCCCGCGAAATTCCGGTGGATGGCGAGGTTGATCGCCTGCTGGATGTCCATGTAACAGTTGTAGTCCGGTTCCGTGACGAAATACGCGACCTCGAAGACGAGCCCGAAGTCGCCGAGTTTCTGGAGGTGCGCGCGGTCGAATCGGACGCGCGGCTTGCCTTCGGCCTCCACGATTTCGCGCAGAATCGCCGGAATGGCGGCGATCTTCTCCGGCGGGGTCCGGTAGTCCACGCTGAAGCCGAAGGCCACGCGGCGTTCGGACATGCGGCGGAAGTTCCGGATCCGGCTCGCGAGCAGATCCGCGTTGGAGATGACGATCTGCTCTCCCGACAGGCTCCGGATGCGGGTGGACTTGATCCCGATGTTCTCGATGGTCCCCTGAAGCTCGCCGACCACGACGAAGTCGCCGACCTCGAACGGCCGGTCGAGGAGGATGGAGAAGGAGGCGAAGAGGTCGCCGAGGACGCTCTGGGCGGCGAGGGCGATGGCGATGCCGCCGATGCCGAGGCCGGCCATGAGGGCCGTGACCTTGACGCCGAGGTTGTCGAGGGCCAGGACGAACACGAGGACCCAGAGCGCGATGCGCCCCACCGTCTCCGCAGCGGCGAGCGCCGTGACGGCCGTGCCGTCCTTCGCCCGGCTGTCGCGCCAGCGGTGAAGCACCGCGCCGAGGAGCGCGGTTCCCCAGATGCCGGCCTGGACGAGCGCGACGACCACGAGACAGCGGCGCAGCAGGAGGGCGCGGTCGCCGAGATCGACCACCAGGGAGCCGATCAGGAAGGCCATGGAGGCGAGAAAGAGGACGTGCGTGCGTGCGAGGACGGCGGCCACGATGGAGAACGGCCCCGCCGGCGTTCCGTCGCCGCGCGGTTTCGAACCGGACGCGATCAGACGCCGCGCGAGGAGGAAGGCGGCGAGAACCGCGAGGAACAGGGCCGAGGCCGAAATCCACAGCCAGGCGGGATTCCCGGCGATGGGCCACTTCAGCCAATGGAGCGTGGCTTCGTCGATCGACATGGGGCCTCCCGGAAGCTGGGCGGAGCTGCAGGGCGGGCCCGATGTGGATGCAGCGGCGGCGGTAGAGTCCGCCGCAATGCCCGCCCCTTAATTATACGCCGCCCGCGCCGTCCGGTTCCGGAGCCCCGAAGATTTCCAGGATCGCCCGGTTCCATCCCTCCGGCCCCGGCGCCGCGGCCTTCACGAGATGCGTGAGACCTGCACAGAGATCCCCGTCGAACGACCCGTCCGGCTTCTGGATTGCAACGCGCACGTCGGCGGCTTCGAGAAGCGGGCGGTCCACGGCGCTGTCCCCCGCGCCGATGACGCGCAGCGGGCCGGATTTCTCCGCAAGCCAGCCGGCGAGCCGGCGCGTGGCGCGGCCCTTGTCGCAGTCCCCGTGAAGGTGCCAGAAGCGACCGCCGCGGGAAAGGCGGAGGCCGAGCCTGGCGAGCTCATCGGGAAGCGTCGGCGGCAGTTCCCCCTCGAGAGCGAACGGCTCGTCGTACGTCCGGCGGCGCGCGAGCGCAGCGATCTCCAGGGAAAGCCCGGTGCGCTTCATGATCTCGCCCTCAGGAAGGTCGCTCAGGAAAACCGCCCGCGCGCTGGTGCGCGAGCGAATCAGGTCCTTGCCCTGCCTCAGCCGCGTTCCCCGGACGGCCAGCGCGACGATCCGGTAGTCCCCGCCCGTGGCGCGCTGGGGCCGCGGATCCGGGAAATCGCGGACCGGCAGCGCGAGCCCGCCGCCGTTCTCGAAGATGCACGGTCCCTTCAGTCCCAGCTTCTCGAGCCAGTACTTCGTCTCCAACTCCGTTTTCGTCGTGCACGGGACGACCGGCACGCCGCGGCGCGCCGCCTCCTCGAGGGCCGGACGCGCCGCCTCGAACGAGTAGTTCGCGGCGTCGAGGAGCGTTCCGTCGAGGTCTGTGACGATGGCCCAGCGGGTCATGGGCTCTCCCATTGCTTCAGCAGCTCGCCCTTCAGTTCCTCGAAACGCGTGGCCTGCGCGTCGACGAGCGCGAGCGCCTTGGCCGTGGACATTTCCTTCGTTTCGTTCACGAAGCCGGCGACCCGCGCGAAGTAGATGGGGATCAGCAGTTCCACGAGCTGGAAGCGGTCGCCGGCCCAGCTCTGGAAGGCAATGGCGAAATCGAACACGATCCGCACCCACAGGTCGGTGGGGAACGCGAGAGTGCCCGCCCCCTGAGCGGCGATTTCGCGGAGCTGGGTGTAGTGCTCGGGGCCGAGGACCTGTTCCCAGACGGCTCCGAAGTGTTTCAGGCCTTCGTGAAACCGCGTACAGAGGCCTTCGACGGAAACACCGACCGCCTCGGGCTCGACCTCCTGGACCTGGCCGATGAGGGGGACGTCTTCGCTGCCCGCGGTCTTTTTCCAGACGTCCTCGTACTTCTTCATCATTTGGAAAATGGTGCCGACGACCTGCCGGAACATCGGGCCCAGGGATGCGGCGGGATCCTTGGCGTCGTGGATCTTGCTGCCGAGGAACGTCTCGCAGACCCTGAATCCCTGGCAGATCGCGACGGTGGTCATCCAGATGTCGATTCCGAACTTGGCAACGTCGGTCTCCCAGACGTCCTGGGCCGTGAACGCCTTCATGAGCGCCGGCGACAGGCCGAAGTCGCCCCCGATGGGCTGGCGGAGGCGCTTCCCGTAAAGGCACTGCGTCATCGCCCGGGCGATGTTGTTGGTGATGGTGCCGTCGTACTTGTGGCGCACGTAGAACGGGCTGACGAAATCGAAACCCTGCTCGAGCACGGGGGTGGCGAGGCTGCGGATCCAGTCCGGCGTGATGCTCCGGAGGTCGGAGTCGACAACCACGCAGCACTTGGCCTCCAGCAGCAGGGCGCCCTCGAAGATCGCGCGGAGACTCGTGCCTTTTCCCGGGATGCCGCGGTAAATCGTGACGATCTTGTCGACCCCGCGCGCGAATTTGGTCTTCTGGGCGACCTCGCGCGTGTAGTCGGTGGAGCCGCCATCCGACACGATGAGGATCAGGGCCTTGCCGCGGAAGTGCTGGCTCATGCCCTCGGCCGCCGTCTTGATCACGTGGCCGACCGTGCGCTCGCAGTTGAATGCGGGGATGCCCACGACGAGGTCGGCCCAGCCGATCTCGGTCAGGCGGTTGCGGGCCCACTCGCGGAGCGCGGTATCGAGGCTCACTTGTTGTCCTCCTCCACGGCGGCGCGCAGTTTATCGAGGATGTCCGGGATGGCGCTCGTGACGCGGTTCCAGTTCGGAATGAGCGGCGTGCCCAGCGGATCCTCGATCACGGCACGCGCAGCCGCCTCGATCGAACGCGCAAACGTTTCCACGGCGAGACCTTCCGTGTGACGATCGAACAGCAACCCGTTGATCAGCGCGTCGTCGTTGTATTTGCGAATTGCATCCTGCGCCTCGCGCAGGTACATCGCCTTCACGCTCTTGAAGAAGCCGTCCGAGATCGTGACTCCCTCGCTGGCCAGCGTGCGGAACAGGTGCTTCGCGATGTCGATCGCCATGCGGTTGAGCCCGGCCTCGGCGTTCTCGGGAGACAGCGCCTGGTGCTTGTGATCGTACGCGTCCGCGAGGTCTACCTCGCAGATTCGGCGGCTGGCGCAGCTCGTGAACACTTCCGAGAGTATGCCGACTTCAAGCCCCCAGTCGCTCGGAACCCTCACGATGCGCGCGAGGTCGGTCGTCATCGCGAATTCGCCGGCAAGCGGATACCGGAAGCTGTCGAGGAAGACGAGGAACTGCGGGTAGGACGTCATTTTCTGAAGCGTCCTGACGAGCGGTGTGACGAGGAGGCGCGTCACCCGGCCGTTGAAACGGTCCGTGACCCTGGCGTAGTAGCCCTTGGCGAACTCGTAGGACATGCTGGTGTTGGAGACGGCGTAGCAGAGGCGCGCGAGTAGTTCCCTGGAATAAGTGAGAATGTCGCAGTCGTGAAGGGCGATCGCGTAGCTCCGTTCGTCCGACAGGATGTACCCCATTCCGAGCCAGACCGAACGGCCCTTCCCTCGTTCGCCGGTGTGGATCTGGTTCTGCTGCAGAAGAGCGTAAAGCGCCGCGATCCGGGGTCCGTCATTCCAGATCACGCGGACGGGAACCGGGAAGTCCGCGAAGAAAGCCCGGGCCCGCCGAAACTGATCTTCGTCCGCCTTGTCGAGCACGAGTACGATCTGCCGGAGGTATTTGACCTGTTTGAGGTGCTCCACGATTTTCGGCATCGCGGGTCCTTCGAACTCGGACCACAGGCTCGGGAGGAGGAGCGTCACGGGCTGCTGCCGCGAAAACCGCTTGATCTCCGCCTCCATCTTCTCCAGCTTCGTTCCAGGAAACCGATGGAGCGTGCTGATGACGCCGGTCTGGTAGAAGTCGCTCATGTCACCTCCGGGGGGTGGGACCGGACTAACGTGGGATTCAACGGGTGTCGTCTGACGGACCTTCACGATGCGCTTGAACGTCGGTGCGCGGCAGGCGCCCGACCGCAGGGGACGGCTCCGATCCGACCTGGTAGATCACCCGCTGCGGGAACGGAATTTCGATTCCGCGCTCGTCAAATGCCTTCTTGATCCGGCGCCTGGCCTCCCTGGCGACGCTCCACTGCTCGGCCGGCTGGGTCTTGAGGAGCATGCGCAGGGTTACGGCGTTCTCCCCGAATTCCTCGATGCCGAGAACTTCGGGCGCGGCGGAGAGCCGGATGCTCCAGGAGGCGTCCGCCTCGAGCTCGTCACCCACCTTGCGAAGCACTTCCAGGACCCTGTCAACGTCTTCCCTGTAGGCGACGCCGATGTCGAGCACGGCGCGCGCCCACCCCTTGGTCATGTTGCTGACCTGGTTGACGGTGCCGTTCGGGATGAAGTGAGCGACTCCTTCGAGGTCCCGGAGGACGGTGAGGCGCATCGTAATCCGCTCGACGACCCCGCCGGTCGTGCCGATCTTGATGATATCGCCGATCTTGTACTGATTCTCGAGGAGGATGAAGAAACCCGCGAAGAAATCGCGGATGAGCGGCTGGGCGCCGAACGCGACTGCGAGGCCGACGATGCCTGCGGATGCGACGATCGGGGTCACGTCGAGGCGGAGCTCCCGGAGCATGCACACGATAGCGGCGATGACTACCACCGTGTTCCACGCGGAGCGGAACACGTGCACGAGCGTCTCGGCCCGCTGCCTTTGCTCGGTCTGCATTTCGGGCGACGCCGACGCCTCGCGCCCGGCTCTGTCCTGCAGCCGGTTCCCGACCCAGCGCGCGGCGGCGATGAGAAAAAGCGCAATCAGGGGGATTGCGCAGAATCGCAGCAGGGCCAGGGAAGCGGATGCTACGAGAGCGGACCGGCGCTCTTCGCGGGTCGCATGAATGAGCCCGCCGGTCTCGCTGCCGCCGCCAGAGAGCTTCGAAATCTCACGTTCGACCGCGTCCATCCGGGCCGCGACACGACCGAGTGCGTCGCGGCAGAAGTCGGCATCGGCATGAATCCCGAGTCCGGATTGCCGTCGGAGCAAATCCGCGAGCCAGGCCGCCGTGCCCGCGGTCCGCATCCGCGCCTCGAACAGCGCGTCGGCCGTAGCCGCGATGCGCTCCGGAGGCACCGGCTCCGGAACGGGAATGGCGCGGCCGGCCGCGCGAAGGGCACCGGCGGCCGCCGGGTCCCCGGGAGGAATAAGACCTGTCCGCACGAACAACTCCGCCTCCTCAGCCTGGTGAAGAATGAGTTCGGCGCGGGCCGCGGTGATTTCGGTCTCCACCAGGGGCAGCTCCTCCACCGTCAGTCTCAGGATGGCGCGGTACCTCTCATCCTGCCGGAGAAGGGAGATGCGCCGATTTTCGAGGAAGAGAGCTTCCACATAGTAGGACAGCAGCAGATCCCAGAGTTCCGTCGACCGTTCGGACTCGAAACATCCGGCCGCCGCCTCCAGTGCGCTGTCGTCGCGGGTCCGACGGACCCGGCTCAACTGTTCGAGGCGTTTCCGTTCTTCCTCAGGAAGAGAGGTCTGCTGTACGGAGGCGGCTGCTTCGAAGCGTGCGAGTTCCTGCAGGCTTTCCAGGACGGATCCCGACAGCCTGCGGTCGGCGGACAGAAGGTCTCGAAGCGACTCCAGTTCACTGTTTCTCCGAACTGCCGCCGCCAATCGCTCGTCCGCGCTCGAACGCCTGGCGCGGGCCTGCTCGATCCGGCCTTCGAGCAGTGAAAACGACTCGACCGCGAGGAGAGGATCGTCGCCGGCGGGCGCGCTCTCCGGGGGCACCTCGCCCCTGGCCGCCCTCTCGCGGAGCTCCACGGCCGCCCCCCAGGCGCGGTGCCGGTTTTCGGAGGCGGAGAGGAGCGCCAATTCGACGTCGGCGCGGGCCGTCGCGACGCGGCGCATCGCATCGATCCACGCGGCGCGCAGGCGGAGTCGCTCGTCGAGGGATTGCACCCGCGTGGCGAGAAAGGCCTCGCGCTCTTCGACACGAGTCGTGAACTCTTCCCTGCGGGGAGGCGGATTCAGCGGACGGGACTCGATTCCGGAGGTCAGAGCCGTTCGCTCGTACTCCGTGGAGGGGGATTCCTGTCCGTGCCGCCGGGTCAGCTCGGCCAGGAGGCGGCTCCGTTCGGCCGAATACTGCTGGCGCGCCCGTCCGGCGAGCGGCTCCTGGACCGCCTGGGTCTGCGCGCGGAGGTCCTCCGCGACGCGCTCGGCCTCGAGGGCCGCCGATTCTTCCTCCAGCGCCCGCGCCTCAGATGTCTCCAGGCCGGTCCGGGATTCCACCAGCCTGGCCGCCAGGGTATCGACGCCCAGTTCCCGGAGCTCCCGCGTCCAGCGCTCGCGCTCCTGTGCGCTGACCCACGCCCGCTCAAGCGCCGCCCGCTTCGGGTCCTCCGCGATGCGCTCCTGCTTGAGATCCCGGGACGCTTGCTCGACCTGGACACGGCGCGCCTGGTACTCCGTGGCGGCGTCGCGGGCCCCGCGGGACTTGCCGCGGGCACCGGCGCGATCCTCCCGCACGGTCGCGACGTCAGGTGTCGAAGCGGGATCGGTAGCGGGAAGCCTGCCTTCCTCGATGTGCCCGGCGACGGTCTCGAGCACGATCTCGAGGCGGAGCAGCTGATCGCCCAGCTCGCGCGCCTCGCGATCGAGATCCGCGGCGCACTTCTCGGCCGCCACGAGCGCCTGCCGGAGCTCTTCAAGGGCCCCCGCACGGGCTTCGCGCCAGGCGGACATGGCTTCGGCGAATCGAAACTCTCTCTCCGCCTGCCGGACTTCGGGACGGGTCGACTCCGGCACGATGGAGTCCGCAACCGGCGGCGTCAGGCTCGACAGACGACTCTCGCGCTCGGCGACGCCGAGAACTGCGGCGTCGAACACCTCCGCCGCCTTGGTCGCCGCGGCAGCAAGCTCGGTGCGGCGCGACTGGAGAGTGGGGAGTGTGCCGACGAGCGCGGTCGGGTCCTTCTCGGCGAGTTCGCGGCGGAGGCTCTCCCGGTTGGATTCCTCTACCTCCGCCTCGTCCCCGTCGGGCGGCTCGGACCGGCCCGGACGGGGGGCCACGAGCAGCACCCACGCAGCGAAGAGGAAGATCAGGAACCGGCGTGACGAGGGTGGCATCAGATCTGCCATGTTCCGCAAGCCGTATCTCAAGTCAACCCCGGAAATCCCGGATTCGGAAGAAATTCTTTCTTCCAGGAAACAGGCCCTTCTCGCTTGTTCCGACCGTGATCGGACGATAGGTTGGGCCCGGAAATCCGAAGGGGAACATTTCGGGAGAGGTGTCATGAAGAAAACTGCGTTCAGATTCGCAATTGCGGTCATCGCGACCGGCCTGGCCGCCTGCGGCCGCGACGACGGCCGCACCGTCATCCGCTTCGTCGTTCAGCCCGATGCCGGCGGCGGATTCCGGGAGATCGTCGAACGCTTCCACAGAGCCCGTCCCGACATCCGCGTCGAGATGGTGGAGGGGCCGGCGTCGACGGATTCTCGCGAGGAGATGTACATCGGCGCGTTCATGGCGGGCGATTCGCCGTACGACGTGGTGCTGATGGACGTGGTGTGGGTGCCGAAGTTCGCGGCGCAGGGGTGGCTGGCGCCGCTGGACGGGCGGTTTCCGGAGGCGGCGCGCGGGGCGTTTCTTCCGGGGGACGTGCAGGCGGGGATCTGGGGGGGGAAGTGCTACCGGGTGCCGCTGAGGTCGGACGCGGGGATGCTGTACTGGCGTACGGATCTGATGGCGAGGCCGCCGGAGACGTTTGCGGAACTGGCGGAGAAAGCGCGGGAGTTGAAGACGGCGGACCGGGGCGGGTTCGTGTTCCAGGGAAAGCAGTACGAGGGGCTGGTCTGCGCGTTCCTCGAGGTGCTGTGGGGGCACGGGGGGGACGTGCTGGACGCGCAGGGAAACGTGGTGCTGGACCGGCCCGAGGGCGTGGAGGCGCTTCGCTGGCTCGCGGCGCTCGTCGGCGACGCGGCGCCCGAGGGGGTGACGACGTACCAGGAGGAGGAGGCGCGGGCGGCGTTCCAGGAGGGACGCGCCGCGTTTATGCGCAACTGGCCGTACGCTTGGACGAAGATGCAGGAAGCGGGGTCGCCGGTGGCCGGGAAGGTCGGCATCGTGCCGATGGTGCACGCGCCGGGGAAGGCGTCCGCGGCGACGTTAGGTGGGTGGGGCTTCGGGATCTCGAAGACGGCGAAGCATCCCGACGCGGCGTGGGCGTTCATCGAGTTCGCGACGGCGGCGGAGCAGCAGAAGATGCTGAACGCGAAGAACGGCGCCATTCCGACGCGGCGCGCGCTGTTCGAGGACGCGGACATCCTGAAGGCGAATCCGCACTATCCGGATCTGCTGAAGGTGCTCCTGGCCGCGCGCCCGCGGCCGGTGCACGCGCAGTACTCGCGCATTTCGCAGGCGCTTCAGCGCCATCTGAGCGCGGCGCTCGTGAAGAAGGAGACGCCGGAGGAGGCGATCCGGCTCGCGGCGGAGGAGATCCGGGGGGTCGTTGCGAAGTAGCGCGCGCTATGCGTGGCTTCTGCCCGCCGCGGCGCTGCTCGGGCTCGTTCTCGCGGTGCCGCTGGCCGTGGGGCTGGCGGGCGGCGCCGGGGGCACGGGCGGCGTGCTGCGCGACCGCGCGGTAGGGCGTGCCGCGTGGAACACGCTCGTGTTCGCGGGCGTCTCGGTCCCGCTCGAGATGGGCCTCGGCCTCGCGTTCGCCCTTCTCCTCAACTGCGATTTCCGCGGCCGGGGCCTTGCGCGCGCCGTCGCGCTCGTGCCGTGGGCGCTGCCGACCGCCGTGATGGCGATGTCGTGGCGGTGGATCTTCAGCGACTCCTGGGGAATCGCCAACGACGTCCCGCGCACGCTCGGGCTCATGAGCGAGCCCGTCGCCTGGCTCGGACGGCCCGCCACCGCGATGGCCGCCCTCATCGCAGCCGACGTCTGGAAGACCACGCCCTTCGTCACGCTCATCCTCCTCGCCGGCCTCCAGGGAGTGCCGCGCGACCTCCACGAGGCCATGAGCCTCGACGGCGCCGGCCCCGCGCGCCGCTTCCTCTGGGTCACACTTCCCCTCCTCCGCCCCGCCATCGCCCTCGCGCTCGTCTTCCGGCTCATCCAGGCGCTCGGCATCTTCGATCTCCCCTGGGTGCTCACGGGCGGCGGGCCGGCGGACGCGACGCGGACGGTGTCGCTTGAGGCCTACGACAGCGTGTTCCGGCACCTCGAGCCCGCGCGCGGAGCCGCCATCACGCTCGTCGCCGCTGCCGGAATCTTCGCCCTTGCGCTCACGCTCGGCGCGCTCGCGCGCGGGAGGAGGACGGAATGAAACGCCTCGTGCCGTTCGCCGTCCTCGCGCTCGCCGCGTTCAGCCTCGGCCCGTTTCTCTGGTCCGTCGTGACGTCGCTCAAGCCCGCCGCCGAACTGTTCCGCGTGCCTCCTACCTGGATCCCGCGCTCGATGTCGCTCGACAACTACCGCGACGTGTTCGCGCAACGCCCGTTCGCGCGCTACATGCTGAACAGCCTGTTCGTCGCCGCCGTGTCCACCCTCGTCACGCTCGCCGCCGCCGCCCCCGCCGCCTACGCCCTCGCCCGACTCCGCCTCCGCGGCGCCGCCCTCGCCGAAAAGGCCATCCTCGCCTTCGCCCTCTTCCCCCCCGCCGTCCTCCTCGTCCCCCTCTTCGTCGCCGCCCGCGAAGCCGGCGCCCTCAACAGCCGCCTCGGCGTCGCCGTCGTCCACGCCGCGCTCAACCTCCCGTTCGCCGTCTGGAGCCTCGCCTCCTTCTTCCGCGCCTTCCCCGCCGAGCTCGAGGACGCCGCCCGCGTCGACGGCTTCTCGCGCGCCGGCGTCCTCCTCCGCGTCGTCCTCCCCGTCTCCGCCCCCGCCCTCGCCGCAACCGCCATCCTCGTCTTCATCTTCTCGTGGAACGAATTCGTCATCGCCCTCACCTTCCTCACCCGCGACGAACTCCGCACCGTCCCCGTCGGCGTCGCCATGCTCTCCGGCGTCACCGTCTACGAAATCCCCTGGGGCCAGATCTCCGCCGCCGTCGTCCTCACCACCCTCCCCGTCGTCGCCGCGGTGCTCGCCTTCCAGCGCGGCATCGTGCGCGGACTCAGCGCAGGCGCGGTCAAAGGCTGATGGCAACCCTGAAACTGATCGGCGTGTCGAAATCCTGGGGGCGCGGCGCGCCGGTCGTGCGCGACGTCACGCTGGAAGTGGCCGACGGCGAGGTCGTCACCGTGCTCGGCCCCTCCGGCTGCGGCAAGTCCACGCTCCTCCGCCTCGTCGCCGGCCTCGAACAGCCCGACGCCGGCACGATCGAAATCGGCGGCCGCCCCATGAACGGCGTCGAGCCCAAAGACCGCGACGTCGCCATGGTCTTCCAGAGCTACGCCCTCTACCCCCATATGACCGTCCTCGAAAACATCTCCGTCCCCCTCCGCCTCCGCGGCGCCTCGAAAGCCGACGCCGCCCGTAAAGCCGCCGCAACCGCCGAACGCCTCGGCCTCACCCCCCTCCTCTCCCGCCGCCCCCGCGACCTCTCCGGCGGCGAACGCCAGCGCACCGCCCTCGCCCGCGCCCTCGTCCGCAACCCCCAGGTCTTCCTCCTCGACGAACCCCTCTCCAACCTCGACGCCCTTCTCCGCGAGTCCGCCCGCTCCGAGCTGAAATCCCTCTTCCGCTCCCTCAAAGCCACCGTCCTCTACGTCACCCACGACCAGACCGAAGCCATGTCCCTCTCCGACCGCGTCGCCGTCATGCGCGCCGGCGCCTTCGAACAGACCGCCCCGCCCGCCGACGTCTACCGCTCCCCCGCCACCGCCTTCGTCGCCGGGTTCATCGGCAGCCCGCGCATGAACCTCCTTGCGGGAAGCGCCCTCGGCGACGGCGCCGCGACCGTCGGTATCCGCCCGGAAGACGTTCTCGTCGGCGAGGGAGAGCGCGAAGCCGACGTCGTGCTGGTCGAACCCCTCGGCGCGCAGCAGCTTGTCACCCTGCGCTCGGGCCCGCTGGAACTCCGCGCCCTCCTCCCCGCCGCCGCCCCCGTCCCCGCGCGGACCCGCTTCCACATCGACCCGGCACGCGTGCATCGGTTCGATGCGGCGGGAATCCGGATGTGAGTAGAATGCGGGGATTCCGTTGGGAGGTCGCCATGATCGCTTCCTGTTGCCCGCATTGCGGCTCGCTCATCACCCCGGGCCCCCGCCCGAGTCACTGCACCTCGTGCGGCGCGGCGCTCGCGCTTCAAAACCCCCGCCCGAAGTCGTCCCTCAAGCTGCCCCTGCTCGTGGGCGCGCTCTGCTGCATCGCGTTCGCTTTCCTCCTCGTAACGAGTCACTTCCGCAAGGGAGCCTCCGAAGAGGCCTCGTGGGTCGAAAAGAAAACCGCGGCGCTGGCGGCGGCGCGTGGTGGAAGCGCCGGGATGTTCCGGCGCGCCTGGGAGGAAGCGGCGACGGTCGCGGCGGCGAAACCCGACCGGATGGGATCGCTGCGGGCGGACCTGGAGCGGCAGCTCGCCGCCGATTTCCCCGCGGCGCTCGTGAAGGTGAGGGAGCGCGCGAACGCGAAGATGGCGGCCGAGGCGCTCACGGACTGGAAGTGCCTCCAGGCGGCGAACCTGGAGACGCCGGAGTCGGAGGCGCGCCGGGCGCGCGATGTCGAAATCCGCGCGGCGGGAATCGACGTCGCGCACGCCGCTTCGCTGGCCGATCTCGGGGCGGGACGGTACGAGCTCGCCTTCGAGCACCACCGCACCGCCTGCGGCCTCTGCCCGGGGGAGGCCGATCCCGGGACAAGACGCCGGATTCATCAGGAGTTGGAGACCCCGCTGGCCGAGTGGCTCCGGGCGAACCGCGATGCCATCGCCGATGCGGTCGCTTCGAAGGACGACCTCCGGATCGCCGAGGCCGCCGGTCCCGGCGCGCGCATCCTCGCCGGCCTCCGCGTCCATGAATCTGGGTCTGGAGGAAAGGGCGCCCCTTCCTGGAGCTCCGGTTTCGTCCGCGCCTACGAAGACGTGCTCGCTTCTGTGCCGGTGAAGAAGCTCGTCGTCACGGTCGTCGGCGACGATGCGGCCGCGGCGATCGTCCGCCAGATCTGCACCGTCGGCTTTCCGTACGAACTCGTCTTCCGGACGGTGGCCGACGCCGGGGCAGCGGAGGCCGCCGCCTCCGATGGGGCTGAGCCGGCCTGGATGACCGTCGAGATCCGCGTGGAGTGGGAATTCGTCGACTACAAGAAGACCTCCGGACTCACGTTTTCCGGAGACTACCGGTTGCCCGTCGGCCTCGCGGTCGTCCCCCGGATTCCTGCGCGGCCGGGTGAATCCTGCCCCTGGCCGACGGAGCGGTGGGAGCGCGCCTTGTCCTCCCCGCAGAAGCTCGAGGTGCGCGGTCGCGACGACCGCGAGAGAAAGGAGGATTTCGACCGCCAGCAGGCACAGCGCCGGCAGAGCCTCGAGACCGATCTCCGGACGTATCTGTCGGGATGGAAGCCCTGGATCCTGCCCGTCCCGAAAAGCCGCTGAGAACCCTCGTATCCCGGAGAACCCCGGCTAGAATCGCCCCCGGGAACACACGACCTTCTGAGAGCGAGCCATGCAGAAATCGGGAAAGCTGAATCCGGGAAAGCCGACTGGCCTGGTGGAAGCCGTCGCCTACGGCGAAGGCGCCGTCGTCAGCCGCACCCTGGTCCAGAACACCGCGGGCACCGTCACGCTTTTCGCGTTCGACAAAGGCCAGGAGCTGAGCGAGCACACCGCGCCGTTCGACGCGCTCGTGCAGGTCCTCGACGGCGAAGCGCGGATCTCGGTGGGCGGCAAGCCGCACGCGGTGGCCGCGGGCGAGGCGATCCTGATGCCCGCCAACGTCCCGCACGCGCTCCGTGCGACGAAGCGTTTCAAGATGCTGCTGACGATGCTGCGGGCGGCGTAATAGCCGGATCGCCGGGAAGTCGGATCCTCCTTTGTTTTCATGGCGTGAATGATTATCATTCATCGTGTGAATAACATGTCCCATCTGCTTCCCCGTGCTCTCGCGCCCTCCATCCGCGCCGCCATGCGGTCGATGCCGGTCGTCGTCGTCACCGGCGCGCGGCAGACGGGCAAGAGCACCCTCGTGCACCGCCTGGTGCCGGGCGCGCGCCTCCGCTACCTGACGCTCGACGACTACGACACGCTCGACCGGATCCGCCGCGAGCCGGCGGCCCTTCTGCACGCCCGCTGGACGGTCGCGATCGACGAAGTGCGGCGCGCGCCGGAGGCCCTCATCGCCGTGAAGCGCGAGGTGGACCGCGGCCGCCGGCCGGGCCGGTTCCTGCTCACGGGCTCGGCGAATCTGGCGCTCCTGAAATCCGTCTCGGAGTCGCTCGCGGGGCGCGCGGCGTACTTCGACCTGCACACGCTCACCGTTTCCGAGCTCGCCGGGCACGGACGCACGGGACCGTGGGACCGCCTCCTGACCGACCCCGGCCGGCTCAGGTCCCCCGGCCGCAGCCTCGACGATCTCCACCACCACCTCTTCCGCGGCGGCTTCCCCGCCGCCGTCCTCGTTCCGGGCGACGCGCACCGCCGCCTCTGGCTCGACGGCTACGTCCGCACCTACCTCGAGCGCGACCTCCGCGACGTCTCCTCCGTCGCCGACCTCGCCGATTTCCGCCGCCTCATGCGCATGGCCGCCCTCCGCACCGGCGCGATGGTCAACCAGACCGAACTGAGCCGCGACGCGGGCCTGCCGCAGCCGACGGTCCACCGCTACCTGAATCTGCTCGAGGCCACCTGCCTCGTCCATCGCGTCCCCGGCTACGCCGTGAACCGCACCAAGCGCCTGATCCGCACCCCGAGGCTCTTCTGGTGCGACACCGGCCTCGCCGCCCACCTCGCCGGAGTCGAACTCGCGTCCGAGCTTCGCGGAGGCGGCATGGGCGGATTCCTCCTGGAGAACCTGGTCCTGCTCGACCTGCTCGCCTGGGCCGAGACCCGCACGCCCCGCCCGGCGGTCTGCTACTGGCGGACCGCGACGGGCGAGGAGGCGGACTTCGTCGTGGAAACGGCGGGCAAGGTCGTCCCCATCGAGATCAAGTCGTCGCAGAAGCCGGCTCTTCACGACGCTCGCCACCTGCAGACGTTCCTCTCCGAGTACGGCGCCGCGGCGCCCTTCGGGCTGCTCCTCCACAACGGGACGGAGCTGGAACGGATCGCGGAACGGGTCTGGGCCGTGCCGCTCGGGACGGCGCTCGGTTTGTAAATCCATTCATGGCGTGAATGATAATCATTCACAGCCGGCCGATCGGCTACTTCTTCCGGCTGTAGCGGATCGTAATGATGGTGACCCAGGCGCCGTCCTTCGCGCACGTCGACGTGAACTTCAGGTGGTCGGCGTCCACGATCTCGAGGCTCTCGCGGAACTTCACGATCGCGTCCGGCTTCTCGAAGTCCGGGCCCTCGGTCTCGAGCGTGAGGATCTTCCCCGTCTTGTCCATCGTCCCCGTGTACTGCCAGAGACGGCTGGTCATCGAGTCCACCCACGTGCCGATGTAAGACTTCTTCTCCGGGTCATACCCGAGCGTCAGGATTCCCGTGAACGGGGTCCCCATCACCTCGCCCTTGTGCTCCAGCACGCCCCAGAACCCGCCCACCAGGCGCCCGGACGCCGTCCCTTTCGTCGCCTCCGGCGGCTTCCCTTCCCCCGTCGGAATCTCGCCCTCCGTCTCCCAGTTTCCCTCGAGCTGCCGGAACCACTCGTGCTCCTTCTGCGGCGACGGCAGCTGCGGCCCGTCCTCCGCGGCCGCGAACCAGGCCAGCGCGCACGCGAGCCATCCGGCGGTGAAGATCGTCTTCACGACGTCCTCCTTTCAATCCGGGCCCCCTCCCTCGGGGGCCTTCGGGGCCGACATCCTGCGAAAACCGACGGACCCGAATCAAGCCGCAAGCGTGAGCGCAAACCGCCCGCCGTACGGTAAAGTCGCGCCCGTGCCCCCCGATCCCCGATCCTCCACGGCCGACCTCGCCCCCGGCGTCCGCCCCGTCTTCGCGATTTCCGGCCACGCGCGCTGCCTCGGCGGCGTCGACGCCTCGGCCGACGGCGCGCTCGTCGCCACCGCGTCCTTCGACCGCACGGTGCGGCTCTGGGACGGCGCGTCAGGGACGCCCCGGCGCATTCTGCGCGGCGCCACGGCGGGCGTGCGGTGCGTCGCCGTCTCGCCCGACGGGCGCCACGTCGCGGGCGGATGCGACGACGGGCGGATCCTCGTCTGGGACGCCGCGAAAGGCGGAGAGCCCCTCGTCTTCGAGGGCCACGCCGGACCCGTGATGGCCGCCTCGTACGCCCCCGACGGCGGTCTGCTCGCCACCGCTTCCCAGGACCGCGCCACCCACCTCTGGGATCCCTCCGGGTCCGCCCGACAGACCCTTCATGGCCACACCGAATGGATCGGCGCCCTCGCCTTCTCCCCCGACGGAAAACTCCTCGCCACGGCCTCGGACGATGCAACAGTCCGCCTGTGGAACCCTTGGAGCGGCGAAGCGGTCCGCACGCTTCGGGGCCACAAGAACTGGATCCGGGGCGTCGCGTTCTCTCCCGACGGGCGCCGGATCGCCACGGCGTCGTTCGACCGCACGGTGCGGCTCTGGGACCGCGCCGACGGGAGGCTCCTGCAGACGCTCGAACTGGAAGGCCGGCCCGCGCGGTCCGTCTCATTTTCCTCGGACGGCCGGCTCCTCGCCGTCGCCGCCGGCGCCTCGATCCGCCTCTGGGGCGCACGCTCCTGGGAAGTCGCCGCCGAGATTCCGGGGCACGACGCGCGGTTCATGCCGCGCGGGCTGGCGGTCTGGGAAGAGGACGACCCTGTCGTGCGCGTGTACGACCTGGAGGGACTTGCCGTCGAGACGGCGCCGCCGGACCCGCAGCGGGCGAGCGACACGATGCGCCTCGCGGTTCCGGGCGGCACCACGGCCGTACGCCGCGGGACGCTCGCTTCGTACGCGGGCGGGGCCTCCGCGATGCTCGCGGTCGCGTTCACCGACATCGTGGACTCTTCCGCGCTCACGCAGCAGCTCGGCGAGGAACGAATGGGCGTCCTCCGCCGTGAACATTTCGCCCTCGTCCGCGACGGCATCCGCAAGCGCAACGGGCACGAGGTCAAGACGATCGGCGACTCCTTCCTCGTCGTCTTCCGCACCGCGGTCGACGCTCTCGACTTCGCGCTCGACGTCCAGGAGCGCGCCCGCACCCACACCCTCAAGGTCCGCATCGGCGCGCACGTCGGGCCGGTGCAGGTGGAGGAAGAGGACGCGTTCGGCTCGACCGTGAACTTCGCTGCGCGCGTCGAGGCGATGGCGAAATCCGGCGAGATCTGGCTGAGCGAACGCGCGAAGCAGGACGTGGACGGCGAGGCGGCCGAGCGGCACGCGGCGCTCGCGTGGCGCGAGCGGCCGGACTGCGCGCTCAAGGGGTTTCCGGGGGCGCACCGGCTCTGGTCCGCCGAACAGGCACCGGGGGCGCCATGAAATCCGAAACTGGCGCGCCGGCGCCCGTCCCGGCTAGAGTGACCACCCCGCATGAGCGCTGAAGACACCGCCGCCAGCCCGGACGAAGGCCGCCCGATCATTTCGTACGGGGCGTACCACAACTTCGTCTCGATCATCTTCTCGGTCGCGATGGCGGTGTGGGCGCTCACGCTATTCGGGATCACGGGGCGCGTCGCGGGGCGCGAAGCGAAGCCGGCGTGGGAGCTGGAGGCGTACTTCCTGGCGGGCGGCATCCTCTACGGCGGCACGCTGATCTGCTTCTACTGGATCTACTCCGACCGCATCGCGTCGCTCTACCGGCCGCGAAACCTGCTCGTGCTCATCATCGATTTCATCTCGCTGTCGTTCCTCACCGCGGCGGCGGGGGGATGGACGGACACCAAGTACTTCAACACCGTTTCGATCTTCACCGTGCTCTGCCTCGGCGCGCGGTTCATTCCCGCCGCCCTCCAGGAGTGGCACGGGCGGGTCGCCGGCCGGCTCCTCCCCGGCGAGACGATCATGCGCGACGTGTGCCTCGTCTACGCGGGCTACCTCGTGCTCGTCGGCGTGCTCATGGCCGGCGGGATGACGCTCGGCGGCGGGATCGACCGCGGCAAAATCCACCTCACGCTCTACATCTTCGTCATGATCGGCATGGTCGCGGGCATCGGCACCACCCTGCGCCATTCCTTCCGCCGCGCCCCCGAAGCCTACGCCGGGCCCGCTTCCGCCGCGGCCGCCAACGAGGAATTCCCGCCCGTCCTCATCCCCGCCTACGGCGCGCTCGTGCCCGGCACCGTCGAACGCGTCTCGAAAGGCGTCTTCGCCGGCGAAGCCCTCTTCAGAAGACTCGTCACCGAAAACGCACGCCCCGAGTACCGCTTCCACCAGAGCCTCGTCCACGCCTACCGCGACGTCGAGACGCAGGCGTTCATCATGGCGCACGTGGGGAGGGACGAGGAAGAGATTGCGATGCGGTCGATGTGGGTGTATCTGGCGCACTGGTTCGACGACATTTTCGACGGGCCGGCGGCGGCGACGCTGGCGGGGGGGCGGTTCGAGAAGGGATTCGACATCGGCGCGGTGCTGGTGGGGCTGGATCCGTCGCTCGGGCGAGTGTGGCGTGCGGCGCTGGATCGGTCGGCGAGGCTGAAAGGGTGGGAGTCGCGGAAGTGGCTGCTGGAGACGGGGATGAGGCGGCTGATCCTGGGCGGGCCGATGTTTGCGGCGTCGACGGCGGACCAGCACAAGAGGTTCATGGAGGCGCACAAGGCGATTCTGCTGGACCTGGCGAAGGACTCGGCGCCAATCCGGACGCTGGTGGAGAATTCGAGCGAGCGGTATCTGGCGTACACGGCGAAGGTGGTGGTGGAGATCTGGGACAGTTTCCTGGAGGATCCGCAGGTCGAGGGGTCGGTGCTGATGAACATGTTTTACGCGCCAGGGCTGCTGTATCACGACTCGGATGCGGAGGTCGGGAAGCTGGAGATGAGCCGGCGCGAGGGGCTGGTGACGGACAAGGTGGTGCGGGAGCATCTGGGGAAGGTCTTCGCGTGTCTCAAGGAGCTGCCGCAGGACCGGCGGAAGCAGGCGCTGGCGCCGGTGCCCTTGTTCCTGGGGGCATTCGGGCCGATTCTGGAAGGGGCGGGGCTGCTGGAGGAGTACCGGGCGTTTCTGAAGGATGAGCGGGTGACGGCGGTGGTGAGGCGGATTCCGGTTGAGACGGCGTAGGGAAAGACAACTTCAAAGGCAAAAAGGAAACTTCAAGTAACTTCAAGGGGACGACTTCAAGGGGCACGGGCCGCGGTCATGCCTTTGTTTTTGCCCTTATCGGAGCCGGCCTCAGATGCGAGACGTCGGCCATTGCCGTTTGAACTTCTCCGCTTGAAGTTACTTGAAGTTGCACTTTTTCCTTTGAAGTTGTATTTCCCTCCCTACGTCGGCGGCGCGCTCAGCAGCCTCTGAATATCCTCATCCCTCCCCGCGACCGCCAGCACGTCCCCCTTGTGCAGCCGGTCGTTCCCCATGGGCACCGCGTTGATCCGGGCCGGCAGCCCCGGATCGGAAGACGGGCGCCGGTAGGCCACGAGATTCACGCGAAATCTCTTCTTGAGATCGAGTTCCGCCAGCGACTTCCCCGTGAACGATTCCGGGGCCTCGATTTCCGCGACGCTGTAGCCCTCGATGAGTTCGAAGTAGCCCTTGAGGGACGGCTGGCGGATGTGCCGGGCGCACTCGGCGGCGGCCTGTTCCTCGGGCATGACGACCTCGTCGGCGCCGACGAGTTTGAGGATGCGGGCGTGGACGGGGGACGGCGCGCGGGCGATGACGCGCTTGATGCCGATCTTCTTGGCCATGAGGACGAGGAGCTGGTTGGTTTCGAAGTCGTCGCCGATGGAGGCGACGAGGGCGTCCATTTCATGGATGCCCTGGGCGCGGAGTTCGCGCTCGTCGGTGGCGTCCATCTGCACGGCGACGGCGACCTCGTCGCGGATGTCGTCGATGAGTTCGAGTTTCGAGTCCACGGCGTAGACTTCGACGCCCGCCTTCGCGAGGTTGACGGCGAGCGAGCGGCCGAACAGTCCGAGACCGACGACGGCGACCTTCATGGGGACTCCTTACGAAACGGTGACGGGTTCCTCGGGGTACTGGTAGCGGAGGGGCGCGGGGCGGAAGACGATGGAGCCGACGAGGGCCAGGGGCCCGAGGCGGCCGAAGAACATGGCGGCGCAGAGGATGAGGCGGCCCGCGGTGTCGAGCTGGGCGGTGACGCCGGTGGAGAGTCCGACGGTGCTGAGGGCGGAGATGGACTCGAAGAGCAGGGACTGGAAGGGAATGCCGTGCTGCGTCATGACGAGGGCGCCGGTGACGGCGAGGACGGCGAGGGAATAGAGGGTGAGGATCGCGATGGACGTGCGGACGGCGGCGGGGGCGATCCGGCGGCGGAAGGCTTCGGAGGAATCGCGATTGCGGAGGACGGACCAGGTGGTGACCCAGAGCACGCCGACGGTCGCGACCTTGACGCCGCCGCCGGTGGAGACGGGGCCGGCGCCGACGATCATGAGGAACATGACGAGGAGGAGGGTCGGAAGCTGGAGCGCGGCAGTGGAGACCGTGTTGAATCCCGCGGTCCTCGGCATGGCGGACTGGAAGGCGCTCGCCACGGCGGCGTCGCGGTGCGAGAGCCCCGCGAGCACGCCGTCCCTTTCGGCGACCCAGAACAGGACGGCGCCGGCGACCAGGGCAAGCGCGGTTCCGAGCAGGACGATCTTCGTGTGAAGACTCAGGCGCGCGGGTGAAACGCCCGGCTTCGTCCGGCGGCACCACAGGCCGAGATCCATGAGAACGGGGAATCCGATCCCGCCGACCACGACCAGCCCCGCGACCGTCAGGCACACGAGCGGCGAGCCCGCGAACCCCGTCAGGCTGTCCGCGTGCAGCCCGAACCCCGCGTTGCAGAACGCCGAGACGGAATGGAACACCGACCACCAGGCTCGGCCCGCAACGGGCCCGTCGGGCGAACCGAAGTACAGGAACGCCGCGCCGGCGGCCTCGACCCCGAGCGTGATCACGACCACCATCTTCACGAATCCGCCCAGGTTGCCGAGGAAGGGGCTGCCCATCAGATCCCGGAGGAGCGTCTGCTGGCGGGCGTGAAGGCGCGATCCCTGCAGCATGAGCAGAAACACGCCGAGGAGGACCGGGCCCAGTCCGCCCAGCTGGATCAGCCCCAGCAGCGCCAGCTGCCCGCGGAACGAAAGCTCGCTTCCGATGTCCCGCACGCTCAGGCCGGTGACGCACGAGGCGCTGGTGGAGGTGAAGAGGGCGTCGACGAAGCTCCACGGGGCGGCGCCGGGGGCGCGGCAGTTGGGGGCCATGAGCAGGCCCGCGCCGGCGAGGATCAGCAGCAGGAAGCTGCCGAGCGGGAGGACGGCGGGATTGAGTCGGTTGGTCAGGCGGTCCTGGGCGCGCGCCAGGGCGAGCAGCAGGCTTGCGACGAGGTAGAGCTGGAAGCCGGCGAGGTAGAGGCGCAGCAGCGCGGTGCCGCCGGTGACGGCGAACATCAGGGCCGTCTCGATCCCGAGCGCGATGGCCAGCGCGAACTCCAGCGGGTGGCGCCTGAGAAAGCCGCGGCGGTCGCGGGTGAAGGCGAATCGGAGGATGATATCGGCGAGGAAGAGCGCGGCGATTCCGTAGTCAAGGATGTGGAGCACGCCAAGCGTGGCGGTGGAGACGGGCCAGCCGAATTCCACCACGAGCGACACGGCGCCCACGAAGGCGGCAATCCGGACGGCGGGCCGGAGGGGCGCGAATTCTGCGACGGGGGCGTCGTCCACGGGGCGCATCCTACGTCAGGACCGGCGAAGCCAGATCGGATTCGTGAATCCCCACGGGCGGATGCGGGCGTGGGTCACGACGTCGGCAGTGAAGCGCTCGCCCTCGGCGACGAACACGAACCATGAACCGTCGTTCTCGCTCAAGGTCAGCTTCTGTTCCGCGGCGGGTTCGAGCGTCCGAAGCGGCTTGCCGTCCGCGATGACGACGATGCGGATCGCCTGCGCCCAGGACGGAGCTCGCAGCCGGACGGTGACTTCCACGGATGCGCCCTTCAACTCCTCCCCCACGACCGACCGGCCCGCCGCGTCGACGATTTCGAGCACGGGACCCGCGCTCACCACGACCCGGTGCGCGCACACGGCTGCGACCACCTCTTCCTCCGACGGCAGCCCCTCCTTCCCCACGATCACGTAGTTTCGCGGCCAGCCCGCTTCCTCGAGCACGAGCCGGTGGGAATCCGAGTTCCCGGTCGCGGTGATGCGGAAGCCGGCGTTAAGGAGTCCGTACCAGTCGCGGAGGCAGGCCTCGAGCTGTTTCCAGTCGGACTTGCCATTGAAGACTTCGATCGCGTCGAATTCGAGCGAGAAGCCCTCGACGGGGCTTTTCGCGGTGGCGGGGTCGAGCTTGAAGACATTGAAGTAGCCGATGTCGCCGTCGCGCGGGTGGTTGACCTGGAGGACGCGGCGGGCGCGCGGTGAGCGGGCGTCGACGCGCTCGAGGAGGATTTTCGGGGTGAGGCCGGAGGCGTCGACGGCCTGGTCGATGGGGAAAACATTGAAGTGGCCGATGCGGGGTTTCGAGGACGTGATTTCGTCGCCGACGGAGGAGCGGATGAGGTGGCCGGCCTTGAGTTCCGCGATCGCCGGGCGATAGTCGGTCGCGTGATTGTGGTCGGTCGCGACGACGTACTCGATGCCTTCGGCGAGGTAGCTGGCGACGCGGTCCTGCAGCTTGACGCGCGAGTCGCCGCTCGGGTCGGCGTGGAGGTGGAAGTCGGCGCCGACCATTCCGGGCGTGTCGAACGCGCGTTTCGGCACGAGGTCGAGGGGCGCGGTCGCCCACGGCGCCAGTTCGGCGACGGCGACCTCGAATTCGGGACCGCGGGAGACGGTGAGCTTGTACGTCCCGTCGGCGGGGAGGATCAGCTCCGCCTCGCCGTCAGGCGAGAAAACGGCCCGCGACGCGCCTTCCGATTCGTAGTCGGGCCCAAGCCGAGGCGCGCCCGCGACGACGATCTTCGCCGGCCCGCCGGTCCGGACGGCCACGCGGCGCATCGGCGCGAGCCGCAGGTTCTCGACTTCGAAGTCGTCGAGGTTTGCGCTGTCGGGGTCCTTGCCGGCGACGATGGACAATTTCGAACCGGGTTTCAGCGCGACACCGACCAGGGGGACCCAGACCTCGTGCGCGGGCCCGTTCTCCGCGTCCACGAAGTCGTTGAGCGCCGCCACGCGAACCCCGTCGAGCCGCACCTCGTCCACGAACCCGCCCTTTTCGTAGGCGCGGTGATTCGAGTCCACGACGTGGCGCACCCGGGCCGTGAGGCCCCAGAGGCAGCGATCGGGCAGCGCCGGGAGTTTCGGGACCACGGCGGACCATTCGGGACCGCCGGGATCCGCGGGGGTAAACCCCTTGCTCGAGTTGTCACCGACGTGGCGGCACGCCGCGTCGAGCACGACGGGCTCGGGCCGGCCGGGATCGGCGAAGGCGAGGGTCACGAGCAGGGCGGCCAGCGCGGGCGGCTTCAGCGTTTTCATGCCGGCGGATGATATCAGGCGCTTGCCGAACTTCCCTGCTTGTGGCGTGATACCGGGAAAGGAAGGACCTCATGAAGAGACTCGGAGCCGTCGGGTCTCCACAACCGCTGGAACCACGCGTTCAAGCTCCTGAAAAAGTAACCCCCCTCCCCTTCGGCGGCCGCTTCCCGTGAAAAAGGTTCTCCTGCTCGTCGTCGTCCTCGCCGCCGCCGGAGGCGTCGCGTGGTGGTTCTGGAAACGCGAGAAGGCGTCGGCGCCGCAGTACCGGACCGCAATGGTGCAGCGCGGAGACGTCCTCGTCGCGGTCACCGCCACCGGGACCATCCAGCCCCTTGGCCAGGTGCAGGTCGGCACGCAGGTCAGCGGAACAATCGAGAGCCTGGGCGCGGACTGGAACTCCGCCGTCACCACGAAAACCGTGCTCGCCCAGATCGATCCCGCGCCGCTCCAGGCCCGCGCCGACCAGGACCGCGCCAACCTCGCCCGCGCCGAGGCGGACGTCGAACGCGTCCAGGCCGCGCTCACGCAGGCGGAGAACGACCTCAAGCGCGCGCAGGAACTCGCCGCCCAGAAGTTGATCCCGCCCAGCGAGTACGACGCGGCCGTCGCGACGCGGGACAGCCAGGTGGCCCAGATGAAAGTCGCGCGCGCGGGCGTCGAGCAGAGCCGCGCGACCCTTCGCGTCTCTGAACTGAACCTCAAGTACACCACCATCTACTCCCCCATCGACGGCATCGTGATCTCCCGCAACGTGGACGTCGGCCAGACCGTCGCCGCCTCCCTCTCCGCCCCCACCCTGTTCGTCATCGCCGAAAACCTGAAGTCGATCCAGGTGCAGGCGAGCGTCGCGGAAGCGGACATCGGGCGGATCTTCGCGGGGCAGGACGCGATGTTCACGGTGGACGCGTACAGGGAACGCCGCTTCCGCGCAAAAGTCGTCCAGGTCCGGCTGCAGCCCACGACGGTCCAGAACGTGGTGACGTACACGGTGATTCTCGGGGCGGAAAACAAGGACGAGAAGCTGCTGCCCGGGATGACGGCGAACGTGACGTTCGAGGTTGAGACCGCGAAGGACGTGCTCAAGGTGCCCAACGCGGCGCTGCGGTTCGTGCCGGCGGACGCGCCGCCGGCGGCGGAGGCGGCGGGGGGACGGAGGCGGGAGGCGAAAGGGCGGGTGTGGGTGAAGGGGCCCGCCGGGCCGGTGGCGGTGGAGATCGAGACGGGCGTGACGGACGGGTCGTTCACGGCGGTGAAGAAAGGCGAGTTGACCGACGGGCAGGAGGTGATCACGGGGCTGGCGGGCGACGCGAAGGACCCGGCGATGAGCAATCCGTTCGCGCCCACGCGCGGGATGGGTCGCGGGCGGTGACCGCGCAGATCTCCCTTCGGAACGTCGGCAAGATCTACCACCTGGGCGAGGTCGACATCCGGCCTCTACAGGACGTGTCGCTCGACATCGGCGCCGGCGAGTTCGTCGCGATCATGGGGGCCTCGGGCTCCGGCAAGACGACGCTCATGAACGTGATCGGGTGCATGGACCGGCCTACGGAGGGGCGGTACCTGCTCGAGGGGACCGAGGTGTCGACGCTGAGCGGCGACGAGCTGGCGCGCGTGCGGAACAGGAAGTTCGGATTCGTGTTCCAGTCGTTCAACCTGCTCGCGCGCACCGCCGCGCTGGAGAACGTCGAGCTGCCGCTCCTCTACTGGAACGACCTGCCGGGGAGGGAACGGCGGAAACGCGCCGAGGCGGCGCTGGCGCGGGTGGGCCTCTCCGACCGGATGGGCCACCACCCGAGCCAGCTCTCCGGCGGCCAGCAGCAGCGCGTCGCGATCGCCCGCGCGCTCGTAAACGAGCCCGCGATCGTCCTCGCCGACGAGCCGACGGGCAACCTCGACAGCGCCTCGGAGCGCGAGATCGTCGCCCTGCTGCACGAGCTGAACGCCGCGGGCATCACCGTCGTGCTCGTGACGCACAATCCCGAGATCGGGGCTCATGCGAAGCGGCTGATCCGGATCCGCGACGGCCGGATCGTGGAGGGCGCGTGAACCTCCTCAAGACCCTTCACCTCGCCCTGCGCTCGCTCCTGCGCAACAAGGTCCGCACCGGGCTCACCATGCTCGGCATCGTCATCGGCATCTCGTCCGTCATCGCGATGGTCGCCATGGGCCAGGGCGCCTCGATGATGATCCAGGACCAGCTCTCGACCATGGGCCGCAATATCGTCATGGTCTTCCCCGGCGCCGCCTCCTCGGGCGGCTTCTCCTTCGGCGGCGGCAGCTCGACGACGCTGACATCGGAAGACGGCGCGGCGGCGGCGGGGCTGGGAAGCGTGCGCGCGGTCGCGCCCGTCGTCCGGACGCGCGCGCAGATCATCGCGGGCGGACAGAACTGGGTCCCTCAGAGCATGATGGGGACGTCGCCTGAGTTCCTCGACGTGCGCGACTGGGCGATGGACGAGGGCGGTTTTTTCACGGAGACGGACGTGGCCTCCTCCGCCAAGGTCTGCGTCCTCGGCCGCACGACCGCGGACACGCTGTTCCCCGGCGAAACCGCCGTGCAGCAGACCATCCGCATCAAGAACTTCCCGTTCCGCGTCCTCGGCGTGCTCGCGAGGAAAGGAACGAGCGCCATGGGACAGGACCAGGACGACGTCGTCCTCGCGCCGTGGACGACGGTGAAGAAGACGCTCCAGGGCTCCGCCTTCAGCAACGTCGACCAGCTCCTGGTGAGCGCAAAGTCCGACGTCGAGGCCGCCTCCGCCGAACTGACCTCGCTCCTGCGCCAGCGGCACCGGATCCGCGAAGGCGACGACAGCGATTTCCGGATCCTCACAATGGACGAGATGGCCAGCACCGTCACCCAGACGTCGCGCGTCATGACCCTGCTCCTCGCGATGATCGCCTCGATCTCCCTCGTCGTCGGCGGCATCGGGATCATGAACATCATGCTCGTGAGCGTCGTCGAGCGGACCCGCGAAATCGGCCTCCGGATGGCCGTGGGTGCGCGGCGGCGGGACATCCTGATGCAATTTCTCATGGAAGCGACGGCGATCTCCGTCGCCGCGGGCGTGATCGGCATGGTGCTGGGATCCGCCGCGGCGTGGGTGATCTCGGGCACGCTCAAGTGGCCGACGCTGATCTCACCGGCCTCGATCGGGATCGCCTTCGCGTTCTCGTGCGCCGTCGGAATTTTCTTCGGGTTCTATCCGGCGCTGCGCGCATCGCGGATGGACCCGATCGAAGCCCTCCGCTACGAGTAGGCTCAGGCGAGGAACAGGAAATCCTCGCCCTCCCGGAATCCCGCCCCGAGCAGCCGCCCGCGGATGATCGCCCTCGCCCCGCGCGAGCCGACGGCGCCCAGCACCGGCCCGCGCCCGCGCGCGAGCACTTCCTCCGCCGCCACCACCGGCACTCCCCCGCTGACGCGCCGGCCGATCTTCCGCGGATCGATGTCCACGACCTGCTCCACCTCCACGCCGAGCGCGCGCAAAACGGGGATCCACCCGCGCCCGACGGGCCCCGCGCCCCACACCGTCACCGGCCCGCGCGCCAGGATCGGGTGCCGCGGCAGGTTCGCGAGCTTCACCCGCCGGAACGCCGCTTCGGAATAGTCCGCATGCGCCCGCGTCAGCCTCCCCGGCGAGTCGCGCCAGCCGAGGAGAACCCGCGGGATTTTCTCGAAGCGGGCGCCGCTTTCCCACAGGCGCATCCACAGGTCGTAGTCCTCCGGGCCGCCCGCGCGGTACCCACCGGCGCGCTCGAAGGTGTCGCGCCGCATCAGGGCGGTCGGGTGTGCGAGGGGGGATTCGACGAACAGGTTGTGAATGTGGTCGTCGTGGGTCAGCAGGGAGTTCTGCCAGCGAACGTACGCGCGCATGCCCTCGCCCGGCGCGCCGAGCAAGCGCGTGCGCGCGGCGACGACGTCCGCGCGGGACGCGAGCTGGATCTCGAAACGTCGCGCGTGGGCCATATCGTCTGCGTCCATGCGGGCAAATCGGGGGGCGTCGGAAGCGGCCGCCGCGGCGCGGAGGGCGGCGACGATGCCGCCGTGGCGGATGCGAAGCATGCGGATGCGCGGATCGCGCGCGGCGAAACTGCCCGCGATTGCGGCAGTCCTGTCGGTCGAACCGTCGTCGACGAGCCAGAGCCGCCAGTCTCGGAACGTCTGGCGGACGATCGACCGCAATGCTGCTGCGAGCGTCGCTTCGGCGTTGAAGGCGGGCAGCCAGACGTCAAGATGGGACATGGCGCACACGATAAGAAGCCCCGATCGAATTCGGAAAGATCCGCGTCCGACCAAGCCGGAATCGGAAAGGCCATTTCCTGCGATTCCTCCGTCCATGCAAACGACCGCCTCGGCCGTCCACCCCGATGACGCACCCTGCCGCCGAAGGCAGATCCGCCTCCCGCTGCCCGGCGGGCGGATGCTCAGGTTCGCGGAAGAGCCGGGCGTCCATCCGCTCGACCCCTACCCACCCGAATTCGCCGCCGCCCGCGCGCCGGCCTCGGCCGCTACCGCCGCGCCGGCTCCTGGTGCTACCTCGGCGTCAGCCTCTTCGAACTTACGTTCTGACGCCGTCCGTGTATCATCCGCCCGTGCCCTTCGAGTTCATCCCCCAATCCGTCCCCGACGTCCTCCTCGTCCGCCCCCGCGCGTTCGGGGACGACCGCGGCTTCTTCATGGAAACGTGGCGCCGCTCGGCGTTCGCGAAAGCCGGGCTGCCGATCGACTTCGTGCAGGACAACGTGGCGCGGTCGCTGCGCAAAGGAGTCCTGCGCGGACTCCACTTCCAGAAAGGTCCCCACGCGCAGTCGAAACTCGTGCGCTGCTCGGTCGGGCGGATCTTCGACGTCGCGGTGGACATCCGGGGCGGCTCGCCGACGTACGGGAGCTACGTCGCGGCGGAGCTTTCGGAGGACGACAGGGCGATGCTGTTCGTCCCGAAGGGGTTCGCGCACGGGTACGTGACGCTGACGGACGTCACCGAGGTCACGTACAAAGTGGACGCGGAGTACGCGCCGGCTGCGGAGGGCGGACTGTTGTGGAACGATCCCACCGTGGGCGTGCCGTGGCCGGTCCGCGAGCCGGCGCTGAACGAGCGGGACCGGAAGTGGCCGGGGTTGAGCGGGCTCGGCCCGGCTTAGAAATCCGTGAGTTCACGGGGCGGCAGCGCCATCCGAAGGGCATTCAGCACCGCGAACAGGTCGATCACTTCCTGCCCGATCGCCCCCGCCACCGGCGAGATCAGCCCGAACGCCGCGGCGACCATCCCGGCGACGCTGAGCAGGATGCCGCCGACGGCGCTCTGAAGTGCGATGCGCCGCATGCGGCGGCTGATGTGGAAGAACTCGTCCACGCGCTGAAGCGACGCGTCCATGATGACGGCGCCCGCGGCCTCGGCCGTCACGTCGCTTTTCTGGCCGAACGCCACGCCGATCGTCGCCGCGAGCAGCGCGGGCGCGTCGTTGATGCCGTCGCCGAGGAACAGCGTGGGCGCGCGAAGCGTCTCCTGGCGCACGATCGCGACTTTTTCCTCGGGCGTCTTGCCCGCGTGGATCTCCGCGATGCCGACCTCCTTCGCCAGCCACGCCACCTCGGACTCGCGGTCGCCCGAGACGAGCAGCACGCGGTCGACGCCGTGCTTGCCGGCGAGGTGGCGGAGGAATGGCCCGGATTCGGCGCGGGGGGCGTCATGGAAGCGGTACACGCCGGCCCAGCGGCCGTCGAGGAGGAGGACGCATTCGAGGCCGGGGGCGGCCGTGGGCAGCGCGGAGACGAGTTCGGGGGGAAGGGCCTTCCGTCCGGTCACGCGCACCTCGCGGCCTCCGATGCGTCCGCGCAGGCCCTCGCCGGGCCTCTCGCTCATCTCCTCGGCTTCCGACAGCTCGAGGCGGGCCTCGCCCGCGGCGTCGACGATGGCCGCGGCGAGCGGGTGCTTGGAATACCGCTCAAGGCTCGCGACGAGCCGCAGCAGCTCGCGGTCGTCTCCGCCGGGCGCCGCCAGCCTCTCGGTGAGCCTGGGCGCGCCGTAAGTCAGCGTGCCGGTCTTGTCGAAGATGATCGTGCGCACGTCGTCGACTCGCTCCATCACCGCGGGATCGCGGATCACGATGCTGCGCTTCGCCGCGAGCGAAATCGCGCCGATGATCGCGACGGGGATGGCGATGAGAAGCGGGCAGGGGGTGGCGATGACGAGGACGGCGAGGAAGCGGACGGGGTCGCCGGCGAGGAGCCACGCCGCGACCGCGATGGCGACGGCGATCGGCGTGTAGAGCGCGCCCAGCCGGTCGCCCAGGCGGCGGAGCTGCGGGCGTTTCTGCTCCGTCTCCCGCATCACGCGCATGATTTTCGCGTACCGCGAGTCCTTCGCGCGCCGCGAGGTGCGGATGGTCAGCGCCGCGTCGCCGTTGATGGCGCCCGAGATCACGTCGGAGCCGGGAGTCTTCGACATCATGAACGGTTCGCCGGTGAGGTACGACTCGTCCATGACGCTGTGTCCCTCGGTCACGCTTCCGTCGACGGGGCACACCTCGTGGGGAAAAATGACGACGACGTCCCCGGGCTCGACCGCCTCGAGCGGCACGTCCTCGACGCGTCCGTCGCGCCGCCGGTGCGCGGCCGACGGCACGCGGCCTGCGAGGGCGCGCAGGACGGAGGAGGCGCGGCCGACCGCGAAGACCTCGAGCGCGTTGCCGCCCGAGAGCATGAGGACGACGAAGGCGCCCGCGAGGTACTCGCCGAGGATCACGGACGTCACGATGGAGATCCCGGCCAGCAGGTCGGACCCGAACTCGAGCTTCACGAGCTTGAGCAGCAGTTCGAACACGAGGATTCCGCCGCCCAGCGCAAGGATCGCGAACAGCGGCAGCCGAAACTGGAACTCCGGGGCTTTCGCTCCGTAGCGCAGCGCGACGTGCGCCGCGATGGCCGCGACCGCGCCCAGCGCGATCCAGGCCTCTTTGGAGCGGAAGACCGAGGGAGTGGCGGCCTGCGGAACCGGAGATTCGGAGTTCAAGGACCGGCCATCATGCCATTGCGCCCCGGAGACGTCGATTTCTGCCGGAAACCGAAGCTCGCTTGACGCAGGGCCTTCCATGATGTAAAGTACTTTGTATTGCAAAGTACAATCCGGAACAAAGCCCATGGCCGCGCCCGTCCGCGCCCTCCTTCAGCACTGCGACCGCACACTCTCCATCCCGACCCTCCTCGCCCTCTCCGCCTCCACCAGCGCCGCCTTCGGCGCCGCCGTCGGCGCCTGGACCGGCGGTCGCCAGATCCTCTACGCCGCCCTCAAAATGCCCCTCTTCCTCTTCGCCACCCTCGCCCTCTCCTTCGCCGCCCTCCACGTCCTCGCCGCCAGCCGCTTCCCCGCCCGCATCACCCTCTCCATCGCCGCCGAGACCATCGCCGTGACCGCCGTCGTCCTCGGCGCCCTCGCCCCCGTCGCCGCCCTCTTCTCCCTCGCC
>JACPRD010000161.1 GCA_016190145.1 Planctomycetota bacterium
GCCCTCCCGCCCCTATACTCCGGCCATGCTCCGCTTCCTCGTCCTCGCCTCCGGCTCCTCCGGCAACGCCAGCGCGGTCTGGAACGGCGGCCGCGGGCTCCTGATCGACGCCGGCACCGGGTCCTCGAGCGCGCTCGAGCGCTCGCTCGCGCATGCCGGCCTCGACCCGCGCGGCATCGCCGGCATCCTCGTCACGCACGCGCACTCCGACCATTTCGGCCGCCCCGCCCGCGTTCTCGCCCGGAAGCACGGCGTCCCCGTCCTCACCCACCGCGACACATGGACCGCCGCCTGCCGCCGCGCGCGCGACTTCCGCGACATGGAACAGCGCGGCGAGCTGCGGTTCCTCACCGAGCACGCCGACCACCTCCACGACGATTTCCAGATCCGCGCCTGGCCGGTCCCGCACGGCGGCGAAGAAGCCGGCCGCCCGCTCGCCTTCACCGTCCGCGCCGGAGGGCGCGAAGTCTTCTACGCCACCGACCTCGGCCGCGTCCCCCCCTACCTTGTGGACGCCATGCGCTCCGCCGACTTCGTCCTCCTCGAGTCCAACTACGATCCCGACCTCGAAGAACGCTCTTCCCGCCCCGCCTTCCTCAAGTCCTGGGTCATGGGCGGCACCGGCCACCTCTCCAACGCCGAGGCCGCCGCCGCCCTCGCGCGCGTCTTCGAGCCCGGGCACACGAAGTACCCGCGCCGCGTCGTCCTGGGACATCTGTCGGCGGAGTGCAACCGCCCGGACCTGGCGCTCGCGGAGGTGCGGAAGGGGATTCCGCCGCACGTCGAAGTACACGTCGCGTCGAGACACGAGGCGAGCGTGGTGTGGGAGGTGTAAGTCCGGTCAGCGCAGTTCGCGACTCACCAGATCCAGTCTCCCGGCTCTATCCAGCAGGGAAGTTGGGACCTTTCAATCCGGCATGGCTGCGAAATTGAGGATGCGAACTGGTGGATACGCGGAATCCAGGCCTCCTCCGGTTCGTCGGGCGGCCATGGCTCGCCAAGTTCCTTTGGCGAAACGGACCGCGGAAGCGAATCGTCCTGTTCCTGCACTGGCTCGCCGGGGGACAGCCAGGCCCCGAGGCCGGCGCCCGAGACGGCGCCGAACGCACCCAGAAGGCCCAGGATGAGGATGCGTCAAGTCATGCCGCTTCTAAACGACCCCGCCCCTGGGGAGGTTCAGCTCGAATTCCGGTATCCGGCTGCGGCGGCCGGCGGACCCGCGCGAGGATGGGGCTAGCCTGCGTCCACGAGCGTTTTCAGAACCGACCGGATGACACGTTTCGTCCACGGGTCACCGGGATCCTCCAGCAGGCCCCTCAGTTCCTGGGCGGCCCTGTACCGGCGGGAACGGGTCAACTCGCGACCGCGCTCGATGCTGAGGCTGCTCAGGAAATTCCGGTCGTCGTCGTTGGCCAGCCGCCGCAGCTGGTCCAGAAGAGCGATCCGGCGCATCTCGTCGGTCTCCTCGCGGATCGACTGGAGGAGCAGTTCGAAGCTCGCGTCGTCCGGAAACTGCAGGATCCAGGGCAGCATTCGGCCGGTGGGGTGCAACTGGAATTCGCGGTGAAGCGCGAAGAGCGTCCGGGTCGAGGCCTGGCGTTCCCTCACCATGTCGATCAGGGTGTGGAATGCGATCGAACGCCAGGACTCGGTGCCTTCGTTCAGGAGGTCCAGCCAGTAGGTCTCCTTCTCCTCGACCTCCGACGGCGGGGGAGCGGGGTGACGCAGCGTGTTCAGGCGCGGGACCCAGGCGTCCTCCGGTTCCGGCGGCGCGGCGACATCTCTGGCGGTCGCGAACGAGGGCAGCGCCTCGCAAGGCACTTCCTCTTCCAGGACCTCGTCGCGAGAAGTCCACTCCGCCAGGCCGGCGCCCGCGACGGCGCCCAGCAGGCCCAGGAGGAGGATGCGGCTCGTCATGCCGGTTCCAAACGGCCCGGCCCGGGGACGGTTCGGGTCGAATTCCGGTACACTCTTCCGCCGATGCGAACCTGTTTCCCAGCAGTCCTGGTGGCCGCGATCGCGGGCTGCGCATTCGCGGAAGAGCCGATGGATCCTTCACAGGACGGGCCGCACGCGGTGGGTTGGCGCAAGGTCTCGGTGCCGGACGCGAAGACGGCGGAGCTGGCGGCGGCGTTCTACTATCCGGCCGCGGCGGCGGGGGAGCGGGCCGCGCCTGCGGAGGGCGGGCCGTGGCCGGTGGTCGTCTTTTCGCCGGGCGGGCCGGCGCCTTCGTGGCAGGGATACGAGGACTTCGGGACGCGGTTCGCCTCGCTCGGCGTCGCGGCGCTCGTCGTGGCGTTCGGCGACCGGCCGGCGGACCAGCGCGCGGTGCAGTTCGCGGCGGCGCGGGAGTGGCTTGAAAAGAAAACATCGGAGAAGGGGTGGTTCCTGGAGGGGAAGCTGGATCTCAAACGGGCCCTCGCAGGCGGCCACTCGCGCGGCGGCGCGGCGGCGATGATCGCGGCGGCGGACGCGAAGAAGTGGGCGGGGTGCGTCGCGGTCGGGCCGGCGCTTCGCGAGGTGCCGCCGAAGTACGCGACGCCGACGTTCGTGATCGGGAGCCCCGAGGACCAGACGCTGCCCGCGCTTTACGACGGGCAGAAGAAGCCGCGGTGGCTGCTGGTCGTGGAGGGGATGGACCATTTCATGAATCCGGAGCCGAAACGCGCGGTGGTGCTGAAGTACTGCGCGGGGTGGGTGGCGGCGCGGGCGCTCGGGCAGGCGGAGATGAAGACCTGGTTGGCGAAGGAGGCGGAGAAGGATCGCAAGGCGGGGGTGCTGAAAGAGGCGAAGGTCGAGGAGTAGGTTTGTCGGGCGGCGGCGCAGCCGCCCTTGCCCTTGACCTTGACCTTGACCTTGCCCTGTCGTTCGAACTCGCGAAAAACAGCAGGGCAAGGTCAAGGTCAAGGTCAAGGGCAAGGGGCGCGGCTTCGCCGCGCGATTGCTTCAGCGCCTCTCTGGGCTCTGACGCGGACGCTTCGCAACGTCCATATCGATCGTCGCGAGGCGGAGATAGTACATCCCCACCCCCGCCGCCCCGCGGTACAGCCCTTCCCCCTCCCACGTCACCGCGGAATCGGCGCCCTCCGGCCTCGCCGCGAATGGACCCGGCGCCGCGGCGCCCTGCGTGCGCAGGAGGTCGGCGGTGCGGCGCGCCTCGTCGAGCCAGGAGCCGTCGCGCGTCGCCTCGAACAGGTCGAGCAGCATCTCGCCGATGCCGGCCGCGCCGGACTCGAAACCCGCCGACTCGAACGGGCGGGACGACGCCGCGTCCATCAGCCGCTTCACTCCCCGCCCGCCCGCGACCGCCAGATCGAGGTGCGCGGGATTCTTCGAGCGCGCGTGGAGCCGCAGGAAAAACCGCGCGATCCCGGCGGTCCCGTAGGACCACCCCGCGACCGGCGCGGCGTTGCCCTCGCCGACGATCGCGGGCCAGAGCGCCCCGTCCTCCTCCCGCACTGCCGCCGCCTCCAGCCACGCCGCCGCCTTCTCGACCAGCTGGAACCACTTCACGTCCTTCGTGACTTCCCACACCCGCAGGAGCGCGAGCGCGACGCCTGCCGTGCCGTGGGCGAGGCCGGTCCAGGTGCGGGGAAGCGACGTCTGGGCGCGCCAGGCGACGCCGCGCGGGTCGGGGGTCTTGACGCTGTCGAGCCAGCTGGCGCCGGCCACGGCGAGCTCGGTCCAGCGCGCGTCGTTGGTGATTTCCGCGAGGTCGAGGAGGAACAGGACGATGCCGGCCGCGCCGCCCGCGACGGTCGTGTCGTCGCCCCAGCTCGCGAGGCCGTTCTCGCGTTTCGCGGCGGCCTCGAGCCTTTCGCCCGCGGCGGTCGCGGCGTCGAGGTACCGGCGGTCGCCGTAGATGCGGAAGCCTTCGACGAGGGCGCAGCCGACGCCGGCGGTGCCGGAGTGGAGGCCGTCGCGCGCGAGAGTGGCGAGCGTGCCGTCGGGCATCCGCCACGTGTCCTCCCACGTCATCGACCGCACGTCGACCCGCGCCGCGCGCACCAGATCGTCGAGCAGCGCCCGCGCGCGCGCCCCCTGGGTGCCGTCGCCGGAGGCGCGGTAGGGGTTCATCTGGAAGAGGGCGACGCCGGCGGCGCCGTCCCAGAGGTTGTGGCGGAGCGGCTCGGCGCGGCCCGCGGTGCCCGCGGCCTCGCGGTCGGCGGCGATCACGTCGCTCGACGCGCGCGACGCCTCGAACAGCGTCTCGCGGTCCTGGTCCTCGCCCGCGGCGCCGGTCCGGAGGAGGAAGCGGATTTCGGTTCCGGTGGTGAGGGACTGGGCGGGGAAGTCGAGCTGGACGTGAACGATGCGGCGCGCGCCCCAGAGCTCGACGGCGGCGGCGGCGGGTCCGACGCGGACGTCGCGCGCGCCGGACCTGGCGTCGAGGATGCGGAGGCGGACGGGCAGGGGCATGTCGTCGGGCCAGTCGACCGCGACGAGCACGCGGGCGTTGAGGAGGGCGTCCTTGCGGCCGAAGCCGTAGGCGAAGACGCTGGTGAGCGTGGCGCGGAGGCGCGCGTCCGTGATCGTGACCTTGACGCGGATTCCGTTCTCGAGCCGTTCTTTCTCCGCCGTGAACGCTCCCTTGCCCGCGGCGTCCGCGGGCCGGTACGCCGGGTCGCCGAACGCGATCCGCGAGAGCGCCCCGCGCGCCAGCACGGCGCCCCAGTCGCGCGACGGCGCGACCTTGCCCTCGGCGATCTTCGGGAGGCGCAGGGGAGTCTCGCGCAGGAACAGGAGCGCCGCGTCGGCGATCGCCTTGTGCGTCTCCGACAGCGTCGCGCCGCGCGAGAGCAGGTGCTCCATCTCCTGCATCGCCGTCACGCCGTGCCCCGGGTCCGTGGCGCCGAACACGCCCGTCGCGCCGCTCGCGAGCAGCGCCAGCGCGAACGACTTCTCGATCGGCGTCACACGGATCGGCCGCGGCGCCGCCGACACCGGGCCCTCGAAATACCGGTGCGTCACCCCCGTGTAGATCGGCCCCCCGAACGCCACCGCCGGAAACAGGTTCACCGCCGCGAGCTGCCCCGCATCCACGCTCCCCGCGATCCCTTCCGGCCGCCCGTACCCCCAGAACTGCACGACCCCCGCCCCCTCGAGCTTCCTGACCTCCGCTTCGCTCGTCTTGAGATGCCGCGCGAGCAGCCGCTCCCACCCCTCGAGCCACGCCTGTTCTCCCTCGACCTCGAGATCGGCCTCGCTCGGGCCGAAATCGACGAGGCGCCGGGGGAAGAGGGACCGGTCCTGTTCGACGCGCCGTTCGCGTTCGAGCAGGTCGACGGCGTGTTTCGGCGACAGCCCGGTGACGAACGCGAGGCGGAAGTCGAGGGCGAAGTCGGCGTCGAGGGAAGCGGCGGCTTCGAGGAGGCGGTAGACGAAGTCCACGTCGAGGGACTCGGGTTTCACGACGACGGCGACGGTGCCGGGGGCCATGCCGAGCAGGTCGGGCCGGGCGGCGGTCGGGTCTTCTCCGGCGAACCGGATGACGGGTGCGTTGTGGCGTTTCATGAGCCAGTCCACGACGGTGTTCCACGCGTCGTCGACGGCGACGTTCGTAAGGACGACGTACCGGTCCACCGAGTCCGGCCTCGGCATGGACAGCGCCGACCGCGGGGACTGGACGGGCTCCTCCGCCGCGCACCATCCGGCGATCATCGTCAGCCCGATGGGCAGCAACGAGAAACGAGTAACGAGTAACGAGGAACGCCTTGGCATCACGACTCCCTGCTGACGACGAAGTTCATGATCGCGCGCAGCTTGTCCGCCTTCCTGCCGAACGGCTCCAGCGCGCGGAGCGCGCGGGCGGCGAGGCGCGCGGCCTCGCGCTTCGAGCGGTCGAGGCCGAATACCGCCGGGTACGTCGCCTTGCCGCTGGCGGCGTCCTTGCCCGCCGTCTTGCCGAGCTTCTCCGTCGTCGCCGTCACGTCGAGGATGTCGTCGGCCACCTGGAACGCCAGCCCGAGGTTTTCGCCGAACTGCGTCAGCGTGTCGAGCTCGCCCGAATCCGCCCGCCCGCAGATCGCCCCCGCCTGCACGCTCGCGCGCAGCAGCGCCGCCGTCTTTTTTCGATGGATGAACCGCACGAGCGCCGGCGTGGGCTTGCCGTGCTCGCCTTCGAGATCCGCCTGCTGCCCGCCCACCATTCCCCGCGACCCCGCCGCCCCCGCGACCGCCACGACCAGCGCCGGCACGAGGTCCGCCGGAGCCCGCCCCAGCGTCTCGAACGCGAGCGTCAGCAGCCCGTCCCCCGCGAGAATCGCCGTCGCCTCGTCGAACGCCCTGTGGCAGCTCGGCTTCCCCCGCCGGAAGTCGTCGTCGTCCATCGCGGGCAGGTCGTCGTGAATCAGCGAGTACGTGTGGATCATCTCGAGGCACGCCGCCGCCGCCATGACCTCCTTCTCCCGCCCACCCACCAGCTCGCACGCCAGCATCGCCAGCGCCGGCCGCAGCCGCTTTCCCCCCGCGAACAGCGAATACCTCATCGCCCGGTGCAGCCGCGCGGGTTCCTCGGCGGCGGCGGGGATGGATTTCTCGAGGAAGCGTTCGATGCGCCTCGAGAGCGCCGAGAGGATCTTCAGGCCCGGAGGCGTCGGCATCAGAAGTCGATCTCCCCGCCCGCCGGCCCCTTCTTCCTCTCCTCGCGTTCGCGGTCGACCGATTTCTTCACGTCGAAGTCCTTCGCCTCCAGCTCGCCCGATTCGCCCTTGAGCAGGAGCTGCACCTTCCGTTCCGCCCGGTCGAGGATCTCGTGGCACTTCTTGAGCGCCGCCACACCCTCCTCGTACATCGCGAGCGACTCCTCCAGCCCCAGCTCGCCCGCCTCGAGCGACGTCACCGCCTTCTCGAGCGACGACAGGTGCTCCTCGAACTTCTTCTCCTTCTCTTTTTCCTTCGCCATCGGTCCCCCCATCAGGATTTTCCCCTCGACGCCGGCCTCACCTCCGTCACCTTGCTCGTCAGCACCGCCCGCTCCAGCGTCGTCCGGATCAGATCCCCGGGCGCCACCTGCCCCGCCGCCCGCAGCACCTCCTCCGTCTTGACGCTCTGCGTCATCGAATAGCCGCGCGCCAGGACGCGAAGCGGCGACAGCGCGTCGAGCTTCCCCGCCGCCCCCGCGAGCCGGTCTCTTCGCCGCTCCACGATCCCCCGCAGCGCCGGGCCGAGCCGCGGCGCCAGCGCGTCCGCCTCGCGCCTCGCCCTTCCGACGCGCGCCGTGAGTCCCGCCCCCAGCCGCGGCCGGAGGGCGTCGATCCTCGCGCGCATCCGTTCCGCCAGCCCGCGCAGCCCGCCGTCGAGCCGGGGCGATAATCCGTCCAGCCGCTGCCGGAACCGCTCCACCAGGTCCGTCGGCCGCGCGAGCCCGCGCGACCGCGCGAGGTCCTCCAGCCGCTGCCGCAGCGCGCGGATGTCCTCGACCAGCGCCTTGCGCAGCCGCGCCCCGAGGTCGTCCAGCCGCCCCTGGAGCTCCGCCAGCTCCGGCACCGCCAGCTCCGCCGCCTCGCTCGGCGTCTGCGCCCGCCGGTCCGCCACCAGATCCGCCAGCGTCACGTCGATCTCGTGCCCCACCGCGCTGATCACCGGCACCGGGAACGCCGCGATCGCCCGCGCGAGCGCCTCGTCGTTGAACGCCCAGAGGTCCTCCTGGCTCCCGCCCCCGCGCCCGACGATCACCACGTCCACGTCGTCCCGCGCCGCCAGCTCCGCCAGCGCCCTCACCATCGCCGGCGCCGCTTCCGCCCCCTGCACCGGCACGGGATAGATCCAGACCGGCATGGTGGGGAAGCGCCGCTCGATGACCTGGAGCATGTCTTTGACCGCGGCCGACGTCGGGCTCGTGACGAGCACGACGCGCCGGGGGAGGAACGGGAGCTCCCGTTTGCGCGCCGGGTCGAACAGCCCCTCCTTCTCCAGCTTCTCCTTCAGCTGCCGCAGCGCGAGCTGCGCGGCCCCCACGCCCTTGGGTTCCACCTGCTCCGCCACCATCTGGTACTCGCCCTGCGGCTCGTACACCGTGATCCGCCCGAACGCGAGCACCTTCTGCCCGTCCTTCATTTCGAATTTCACCCGCGCGCCCGCCGAGGCGAACAGCGCGACCTTGAGCTGGCTCGTCGAGTCCTTGAGCACGAAGTACGCGTGCCCGCTTCGCAGGATCTTCCGGTAGTTCGAAAGCTCGCCCTCGACCCAGACGCGCCCGATTTCGCCTTCGGCCAGCGCCTTCATCCGCCGCGCGACGTCGCTCGGCGTGAGGGCGGCCGGGGCATCGGCGGCAGTGGCGGGCTTCAAGCGATCTTCACCTGGAAGGGTTCGCAGGCGGAGGCGAGGCCGGTGTCGGTTTCGACGGTGGCGACGGCGCCGCACACGCGCACGTCTCGCTCCGCCACGTCGAACGGCATCGGCATACTCGTGAGGAAGTGGTGGAGGACCTTGTCCTTGTTGCGGCCGAGGATGGAGTCGTACGGCCCGGTCATGCCGACGTCGGTGATGTAGGCCGTGCCCTTCGGCAGCACCGTCGGGTCCGCGGTCTGGATGTGGGTGTGCGTGCCGAACAGGAACGACACGCGGCCGTCGAGCATCCAGCCGAGCGCGACTTTTTCGCTCGTCGCCTCGGCGTGCACGTCGAGGACGACGATGGGCGTTTTCCGGCGGATCGATTCGACGGCCTTCTCGGCGGCCGCGAACGGATTGTCGGCGGGGTGGTTCATGAACACGCGGCCCTGAACCTGCGCGACCCCGATGCGGAATCCGTTCTTCGACTCGACCACGATCGTCCCCGCGCCCGCCGCCTGCTCCGGGTAGTTGCACGGCCGCACGATGCGGCAGCCGTTCGAGAGGAGCGGAAGGATCTCCTTCTTCTTGTAGATGTGGTCTCCGCTCGTGAGCACGTCCGCGCCCGCGTCGATCAGGTCCTGATACAGCGCGGGCGTGATTCCGGAGCCGCCCGCGATGTTTTCGCCGTTCACGACTGCGAATTCGATCCCCTGGTCGCGCTTCGCCGCCTTGAGCCATCCCTTGATCGCGTCGCGTCCCGGCGCGCCCACGACGTCCCCGATGGCCATGATGCGGATCTTCATCGCGGCATCTTACCGTTTGCCGCGGGTCCGGGCCATCCAACCGGCGGGGAAGCGTCGTGCTTCATGACGCAAGTATTCTGCTCCCATGAGGTTGCGAGTCTCCGCCGGCATCGCTCGCGCCGCTTCGCCGGCCGGGTCCGTTCCCCGCACGGCCGGGCTGCCGGCGTCGAATCGGGCGCGAATCCACCGCCGAATTTGCCCGTTTCCCGGCGCCCCGCGACGGCGCGTAAGGACCCGCGTCCGCGTTTTCCGAGGGAAAATCGCCTCCGGTCCGAGGGAAAAGGCGACGATTTTTCTTGCGTCCCCCGCGGTTTCCGCCTGAAATCCCCCCCGTCACGCGAGGGAAAAACCTTTCGGATCCCAATCTTTGAGGAGGAACGATGCCCGCGAAAAAGTCCGGTCGCAAGCCGAGCGCCGCGTTCATGAAACCGATGACCCCGAGCGCCGATCTGGCGGCGGTGATCGGCAGCAGCGCGATGCCCCGCACGGAAGTCACCAAGAAGCTGTGGGCGTACATCAAGAAGAACGGCTGCCAGGATCAGAAGAACAAGCGGATGATCAACGCCGACGACAAGCTGAAGTCGGTGTTCGGCGGCAAGAAGCAGGTGTCGATGTTCGAGATGACGAAGCTCGTGAGCAAGCACCTGAAGTAGGTTTCACGGCAGAGAGAGAACCCCCGCCCGGAGAGGGCGGGGGTTTTTTTGTCGGCGGGGGGGTGAGCCACCGGGTTCGGCGTTCGGCGTTCGGCGTTCGGCGTTCGGCGTTCGGAGTTCGGAGTTCGGCGTTTCGCTGATCGAGCGGCCCGAACGCGGATCCAACGACACGAACACCGAACGCGGAATCCGGTCGCGCTGAGAGCGTGAGAAAAAATCGATCTACGGTGCGGTCGGACCTCGCTCGCTTCGCGAGCTCGCC
>JACPRD010000172.1 GCA_016190145.1 Planctomycetota bacterium
ATCAAAAGGATGGCCAGAGGATTCAGGAACTGGCAGAACTTCAAGACCGCGATCCTGTTTCACTGTGGCGGGCTAAATATGGCACCCGGGACCCACGGAAATCCCGGATGAGCCTTTTGAATTATGAATTTTGAATTTTGAATTTGACACTTCGGACGCCGTAGACGTTCGTTCGAAGTCTCAAATTCAAAATCCACAATTCAAAATTCATAATTGTCTTTAGTCCTTAAGCCTACGCATCTTACGATAATCCACCTCCCCCCGAAACTCAGCCTCCCCGCAAGGGTTCAGTAAGACAGCAACTCACCCCTTCCCACCTTCGAGGTCCCCCCCATGAACCGCCTCTTCGCCACCCTCCTCGGCCTCCTCATCCTCCTGACTTCCTCGGACGTCTTCGCCGAAGGCGCGAAACCCGGCCGCGCGGGCGGCGGCGACGGCCAGCGCGGCGGACACCGCGACGGCCAGCGCGGCGGCCACGACAAGGAGAAGGCAAAACAGCGGATGCGCGAGGCCGCCAAGCGGCACCCGAAAATGGAGCACAAGCGCCGCCACTGCATGCGCCGCCACCACCGCCACCACGAGCGGCGGGCTGCGCGCCACGAGCGCCATGGCGAGCGTCGGGGCGCGGGCAGGAAGTAGTCGCGAAGACCGGAATCGTCGCGGGCCCGGCCAATCGGTCGGGCCCGTTTCATTGGGGGAGAGTGCGGTGAAGCGGATTCTCGGGCTGGCGGCGGTACTTCTGGGTGCGGCGACCGCGCGCGCGGACGACGCGGGCTGGGACAAGGCGCTCGACGAAGGAGAGAAGCTGCTCGAGGCCGGCAAGGCCGCCGAGGCGGAGTCGAAATTCCGCGACGCGCTCCGGGAGGCCGAGTCGTTCGAGGCGGAGGACCCGCGGCGCGCCATGACGCTTTCCAACCTCGGCGACGCCCAGATGGCGCAGGACAAGTACGCCAACGCCGAGGAGTCGTACAAGCAGGCGCTCTCGGCCTACGAAACCGCGCTCGGCGCCGACGACCCCGACCTCGCCGACCCGCTCGCGGACCTCGCCTGGGTCTACCGGCGCTGGAAGAAGTATGCGGCCGCCGAACCTCTTCTCAAGCGCGCCCTCGCCCTCGTCGAGAAAGCCAGGGGCGCGGCTTCCGCCGAAACCGCGGAAGTCGTGGCGGACCTCGGCGCGCTCTACCTGCGCTGGGGCAAGCTGGCCGAAGCCGAGCCGCAGCTCAAGCGGGCGCTGGAGATCCGCGAGAAGACGCTCGCCCCCGGAGACCTCGACCTCGCCGACAGCGTGACCGACCTCGGCGACCTCCGCTCGAAGCAGGGCAAGGAGGCCGACGCCGAGACGCTCTACCAGCGCGCCCTCGACCTCGTCGAAAAGTCGAAGGAAGCCGCCGACGAAGACCGCGCGGGCGCACTTCTCGACCTCGCCGAATCGAAGGCGAAGCTCGGCAAGGACGCCGACGCCGACGGTCTCTACAAGCGCGCCGTGGAGCTCCAGGAAAAGGCGCAGGCGGCGCCTTCCGAACGCGCCGACACGCTCGAGGCCTGGGCCGCGGTCCTGCGCAAGCTCAAACGCGAAACCGAGGCGGCGGCGCTGGAGGAGAAGGCGAAGACGTTGACGAAGTAGGGGGGCGGCGGGTGTTGACGCCGCATGCCGTTCGAATGAGAATCAAAGGTGCTCCGGAACGACAAGATGAGGAGCGGGCCGCCACAGGTTGGGAGCAGCGCCATGGCCCAGGAAGACAGTTCCCTGGAGCCAATCGAACATCTCAACGCCAGGCTTGAATCGTTCATCCGGCTCGCCCTCGACTCGCGGTCGGGGCTGAAAGCCGCCGAAGCCCTGTTCGTCGAACACCTCGGGGACTGGGCCAAAGGGGATCTCCCCGGCCTCCCCTGCTGGAAACGCCTCGACTGCAGCCGCCTCGACTGCCCTTCCCACGACCCCCGCGCGCAGCGCTGCTGGCTCCAGGTCGGAACGCTCTGCGGAGGCGCGGTGCAGGGCACGATCGCCGGAAAGCTGGGGAGTTGCTATCTCTGCCCGGTTCTCCGGGAAGCGCTGGCCGATCCGCAGCGGGCGCTCGCCGAGAACGCGCTCATCCTCGCGCACCAGATCCGCACGCTGAGCGCCGAGTTGCACGGCCTCGCGGTCCGCGACGCGCTCACGGGCCTGCATAACCGCCGGTTCTTCGACATCATGATTCCCACCCAGATCCGGGAGGCCGAGCGCCGCGGCGCGCAACCGTGGATCCTCGCCGTCGACCTCGACGAATTCAAGCAGGTTAACGACCGCTTCGGCCACGCCGAGGGGGACGCCGCGCTCGTCGAAGCCGCCCGGATCCTCGAATCCTCGGTCCGCGCCGGCGACATCGTGTTTCGCGTCGGCGGCGACGAATTCGCGGTGCTGATGGCGGACGGGTCCGCGGAAACGGCGGCTCAGGTGGAGGAACGGCTGCGCGGCGCGTTTGAACGGTGGAATGCGAAGGAGGGGGCGAAGAGGGGGTATCGGCTGACCGCGAGCACGGGCAGCGGGGCGCTCGACCCGGTCCTCGGGCTCGCGGAGAGTCTCGCGCTGGCGGACAAGAGGATGTATGGGGAAAAGGCAAAGGGAAAGGAGCAATTTCCAACTTCCAGGTAATCTCCAAACGGACAAGTTCAAACGTCAACCCACGTCGTTCGCATCGCCTCCCCGAACCCAACCGACGCAGGAGTCGAAATTGTCCCTTTGAAGTTACTTGTAAGTTGAAGTTGAAAATCTGCCTTTGCCCTTTCCCTCCCTACAACCACCTTGCGCCCACCTCTCAAACCGTGTCCAATAGGGGGCTCGCCACTCGGAGCCCAGAATGTCCCGCTGTCTCATCGTCCAGTCCGACCGCTCGATCCTCCTCGAGGTCGACCACCCCCAGTACGAGGAGGCCCGCGACGCGCTCGCCCGCTTCGCCGAACTCGAGAAATCCCCCGAGCACGTCCACACCTACCGCATCTCCCCGCTCTCGCTCTGGAACGCCGCGGCCGCCGGGCTCTCCGCGGGCGAGATCGTCTCGGCGCTCGAGAAGTACTCGAAGTTCGACGTGCCCCAGAACGTCAGCGCCGACGTCCGCGAACAGATCGCCCGCTTCGGACGCATCCGCCTTGAGGGCGCGGGCACGGACTACGTCCTCCGAAGCGCCGATGCGGCGCTGATCCAGCAGGTCTGGCGGCACCCCAAGGTCAAGGCCCTGCTCGCCGCGCGCCCCGACCCCAACACGATCGAAATCGGCCGCGCCCAGCGCGGCCCCGTGAAACAGGCCCTCCTCAGGATCGGCTGGCCCGTCGAGGACCTCGCCGGCTACGTCGACGGAGACCCCCTTCCCCTCCAGCTCCGCCCCAACCGCCTCGCGGGCGGCACCTGGGGACTGCGTGCGTACCAGCGGGAAGCGGCGGACATATTCCACGCGGGGGGGACGGCGAAGGGGGGAAGCGGCGTGGTGGTGCTGCCCTGCGGCGCGGGGAAGACGATGGTGGGCCTGGCGGCGATGGCGAAGGTGCAGGCGAACACGCTGATCCTGTGCACGCACGTCGTGGCGGCGCGGCAGTGGCGGGACGAGATTCTGGACAAGACGATGCTGACGGCGGACCAGATCGGCGAGTACACGGGACATGTGAAGGAGATCCGGCCGGTCACGATGGCGACCTACCAGATCCTCACGTACCGGAAAAAGAAAACGGAACCGTTCGTGCACTTCGAGATCTTCAACCGCGCCAACTGGGGGCTGATCATCTACGACGAGGTGCACCTGCTGCCCGCGCCGGTATTCCGGGTCACGGCGGAGATCCAGGCGCGGCGGCGCCTCGGCCTCACGGCGACTCTCGTGCGCGAGGACGGCCACGAGGGAGACGTGTTCAGCCTGATCGGCCCGAAGAAGTACGACGTGCCCTGGCGCGTGCTGGAAAAACAGGGCTGGATCGCGACGGCGGTCTGCCGCGAGGTGAGGAGCGACCTCTCGCCCGACGAGCGCATGCGCTACGCATCGTCCGGCGAACGCGAGCAGTTCCGGGTCGCGAGCGAGAATCCCGAGAAAGTGGAGGTGGTGAAGGCGCTGCTGCGGAAGCACGCCGGCGACCGCGTCCTCCTGATCGGGCAGTACCTGTCGCAGGTCGAGTCGCTCGCGGTCGGGCTCGGCGCCCCCTCGATCACGGGCAAAACTCCCATCCGCGAGCGCGAGAAGTACTACGAGGAATTCCGCGCGGGAAAGCGGCAGATGCTGGTGCTCTCGAAGGTCGGGAACTTCTCGCTCGATCTCCCCGACGCGAACGTTCTGATCCAGGTGAGCGGGACATTCGGGTCGCGGCAGGAGGAGGCGCAGCGGCTCGGGCGGATCCTGCGCCCGAAGGCGGACGGCTCGCAGGCGAACTTCTACAGCCTGGTGACGCGCGCGACGCGCGAAGAGGACTTCGCGCAGAAGAGGCAGCTGTTCCTGACGGAGCAGGGATACCGGTACGAGGTGCTGGATGCGGGGGAGATGATGGCGGGGCTGGGGCGGAAGGTGGAGGCGGGGAAGCAGGGGTAAGGACTAAGGACAATTTTGAATTATCAATTATGAATTTTGAATTGAGAGCCCACCACGGCCGGCTCTCAAATTCAAAGTTCATAATTCATAATTCAAAATCTGCCGTTCGTGTCTTGCTGAAGAGGTCCACCCATCGAAGCCATCGCCGACACCATGAAAAAGCGCCACTCCTGGCATTTCCACCCGCACCCCGGTCCTGACCCGGAGAGCACGCTCACGCTCCGCGAAATCCTCTCCAAGCTCGGCGACGGCTCCCTCCTCACCCTCTCCAACGGCCGCCTCGCCCCCAAGGCCGTTCCGCGCACCCGCGCCGAACTCGTCGACGAACTCTCGGAAGTCCTCGTCCACGGCGAGGTCTTCAAGCGCACCTGGTGGTCCCTCCGCGTCGAACTCCGCGACCTGTTCTGGCGCCTCCTCGAACCCCTCTACCGCGGCGGCGGCATCGTCGAGATCAAGGACCTGCTCGAAAAACCCGCGGTCGCCGACCTCGTCGAACTCGAGTCCGCAGGCCTCCTCTTCACGTTCCCCTTCGCCCAGCGCGCCGAAACCGTCGAGTTCCCCTACGAGTATTTCTTCATGCCCGACATGCCGGGCACCGGCCCCCAGTCACTCTGCCAGGGCCTGCGCCATTACTCCGACGCAGGCGCGCGCGTCCTCGCCACCGAGCTCGGCCTCCGGACCGCCCTTCCCCGCGCCGCGACTCTCGCTCTCCTCCACCGCAAACTCATCCAGAACGCCGCCCGCCTGACGCACAACCTCGCCCCCGCCGCGGCGTCGCTTCTCGAACACGTCGCCTCGCGCGGCGGGGTCGTCGCCGCGCGCGCCCTCTCGGACCGCCTCGCCTCGCAGCGTCCCGACTGGGCCCTGCGCCTCCCCCTCGCCGCCGACGACCTCGTCGGCGCCCGCTTCTCCCCCAACTCCCCGGCCCAGCTCCTCGCCCGCCGCGCCCTGCTGGCGCCCTGCGGGGAGCCCGGATGGTCCGCCTTCCCCCAGGTCGCCATCCCTGAAGAACTCCGCGACGCCGCCTGCGGGCCGCTTCTCGAGAAACTCCGCCGCGATCTCGCCTCCTCGCGCAGGCGCCTCGCCGCCGCGCTCCCCGACGCCCACCCCGACGCGCGCCCCGGACAGTTCGCCGCGGAGTTGCGACGGCTCGCGCTCGTGACCCACGTCGACCGCGTGCACGCGGGCAAGGGCGGCCGGCTGGGGCGGGCGGCGCGGAAGCGGCTGGTGCACGTGCTGCACATGGAGGAGGCGGTGCTGGACGGGCTGCTGGAGTTCGCGGCGCGGAAGGGCGGGGACGCGGAGCCGCTGGGGGGCGCGGGGCTGGAGGTCTGGCTTGCGCTCCCGGCGTCGCAGCAGACGCAGGAGCTGGCGGAGGATTTCTACGGCCCCGCGGGCTGGCTGAGCGATCTCCGCCGGCACCTGGTGGAGATCGTGGAGAGCGCCGGGGAGCGGTGGATCGCGCTGGACGCGCTGGGCGCGCACCTCGGCAAGGACCCTGCCGCGCACGGGGCGTACGAGGCCTGTCACGCGGGCGAGGCCGGCCCGCCCGAGGACCACTGGATCCGCGAGCGCGCGACCGCCGACCTGCGGGCGCTGCACCGCCTCGGCTTCGCGGAGCGTGCCGGCGGGGCCACGCACGAAGCCTACCGCCTCGCGACAGCCACGAAATGGGCGCTGCTTGGAAAGAGACCTCCGGCCGCCGCCGCGCGCGCCCCGCGCTCCGCGCCGCCGCCCGAGACCGGTTTCGCAGTCCTCCCGACGCTCGAGATCCTCGCCTCCCCCGCCGGCGGCGCGACCCTCCTGACCGCGCTCGCCCGCATCGCCCGCCTCGAGCGCGCCGACGCGGCGTTCGTCTACAAGATCGACCGCAAGAGCCTCGCGGCCGGCCTCAACGCCGGCATGTCGGCGGCGGACATCCGCGAATTCCTCGAGGAGCACTCGCGCAATCCTCTTCCCGAAACCGTGAAATTCCTCCTCGACGAGCTGGCGGGCGGCGCGGCGCAGGTGACGTGGGACGCGAAGGCGATGCTGCTGCGGGCGACGGATCCGATGATCCTGCTCAAGCTGCGGCGTGTGAAGTGGCTGCGTCCGTGGATCGTGGAAGGCGGACCGGAGGGGGCGTTGAGGGTCGCGCCGGAGGCGGACGGGGACGGGCTGGCGGCGAGGTTGTCGAAGGAGGGGTTTGTGATGGGGAGGAGGTGAGGCGGAAGCCGTCGAAGGGGACCGTCGGCGGGGACGGGACGTGGTTCGGAGTGGATCCGGGAAGAGACGGAGATCTGTTTCGGGGTGGATCCGGAAAGAGACGAAGATCTGTTTCGGGGTGGATCGGGAAAATGTCGAAGATCTGTTTCGGTGTGCGGGCGCGCCACTGGCGCGCCCGCACCTCGAAACAGTGCTGGGTGATTTTCCTGTCCCATCGGAAAGTGTCTGGTGGTTTGTCGTGCTCGCTTCGACTGACCGCTGACCCAACCCCCTCAACTCCTCCCTTTCCATCCCCCATGTCTCCGGACATACCGCTCGGGATTGAGACGGACATACTCGACTGCCCGTCCAACCGCCTCCTCGTCCGGCAGAATCCTGTCGTGATACCGGGTCCGCCACACACGGGCCCCCGGCACGCCGAGGGCGTTGATCCGCTTCGTGGCGGCCTCCTTGAGCTTCCCAATGATCGAGCCGAGAGAGCCGGGCACCAGGGGACGGGAGACGGCACCAAACCTGGTCGGAGGCACACTTGTTCTCGATGGTCCCAGGATGAGCACCAGGTGGACGTGATTCGGCATCACGGCCCAGGCCCGAACCTCTGCGTGGGGATAGTGGGCCGGAATCTCGCTGACGCACGCCATGACAATTCTGCCCGCCGGAGTCGCAACCAATCCGCCGTCTTCGATGCGGCCCAGAAGGTTCGTAGATCTGAGCGTGGAAAACGTCACCAGATAAGCCCCTCCGCCCGCGTAATCATGGGAAGGATGACGCAACGCTTTGCGTGAACCGGCCTTGACTTCAATTTCTGCCGTGACCGGAGGGCGCGGGTCCGTTTCATTCGATCACCTTCCACACCCGCGCGGACCCGTTCCGATCCCCGGAGAGTTTCCGCGCGGCGGCGGTCATGGGGAGCGCCGGCAGATCGCGCTCGCGTATCCAGCTCAGTTCGGCGTACCCCGCAGCGCGGGGATCCGCGCGCAGCGTCGCGGCGTAGAGGGCCGCGTCGATGCGGTGGTGGGTGATCGTGTGGCGCGCCGAGGCGATGCGCGCGCCGACTCGGGCGGCGACTCCGAGGCGGGCGCGCAGGGCGGCGGCAAGGCACGCGCGGGGGACGCGGTCGCCGGGGAATTCCCAGAGGCCGCCGAGCGGGCCCGGCGGGCGGCGGCCCAGGAGGACGCGCCCGCGCCGTTCGATCCAGGCGTACGACGCCTTCGCCTTCACCGTCGCGGGCCGGACCTTCGGCGCCGGAAGGCGGTCCGCGCTTCCCTCGATCCGCGCGCGGCACCCCGCCGCGAGCGGGCACGCGCCGCACGCAGGATCGCGCGGGCGGCAGACCGTCGCGCCCAGCTCCATCAGAGCCTCGTTCCATTTCCCCGGCGCGCTTTCCGGGACGAGCTCCGCCGCGCGCTCCGCCAGCTCGCGCCCGTCGAGATCGCGCCCCGCCAGTCGCGACAGCACACGCCGGACATTCCCGTCCACGCACGGCACCCGCACGCCGTGCGCGAGCGAAAGCACCGCGCCCGCGGTGTAGTCGCCGATGCCGGGAAGCGCCCTCACGTCGTCCCACGTGCGCGGAACTTCCCCGCCGTGTTTCTCCGCCACGATACGCGCGGCGCGATGGAGATTGCGCGCGCGCGAGTAGTAGCCGAGACCGGCCCAGGCTTCGACCACATCCTGTTCCGAAGCCGCCGCCATCGCGCGCGCGTCCGGAAACCGCCTGAGAAACTCCTCGAACCGCGGCGCCACCGTTCCAACCGTGGTCTGCTGGAGCATCAGCTCGCTGACCCACGTCCTCCACGCGCTCCGCTCCCGCCGCCAGGGCAGGTCCCTCGCGGCCGTCTGAAACCACCCCAACAGCCGGACCTGCACCCCCCTGCTCAGTTGAAGTTCTCCCTCTTTCACTTTGAAGTTACTTGCTGTTTGAAGTTGAAGTTCCCCTTTGAACTTCCCCTTCCCCTACTGCAGCGACCTCGTCTTCCCCCTCGACACCACCACGATCCCCGACGCATCCAGCGTGTGCCCCCCGCGCCCCTTCACCTCGTCCGCGCTGATCCGCGCGTTCTCCGGGATGTCGTTCCACCGGTCCACGATCACACGCTTCAATTTCGCCCCCGCCCCGATCTTGGTGTGGTCGCAAATCACGCACTCCTCCAGCTCCGCCCCCTCGCCAACCGACACGTCCCGCGAGATCACGCAACGGCTCACCTTGCCTCCCCAGATCACCGCGCCGCCGCCGATCATCGAATCCGTGATCTCGCCGCTGACCACGCGCGCCGACCCGCTCCGCACCGTCGTCCCCTGGATCGGCCAGTCGGAGTTGTTCAGGTCCATCTTCGGCGTCGCGCCCAGGAGATCCATGTGCGCTTCCCAGTAGCTGTACAGGTCCCCCACGTCGCGCCAGTAGGCAGGCTCCTCGTAGGGCCGCGTCCCGGGAATGACGTTCCGGCGGAAATCGTAGGCGAAGATGCGTTTCTGTCCGAAGAGCGACGGCAGGATCGTCCTGCCGAAGTCGTGCTCGGAGGTGCGCTGGGCGTCGGCTTCGAGGACCTCGCGCAGGAGCTGGGCGTCGAACAGGTAGTTGCCCATCGAGCTGAACGCCATGCCGGGCTCGCCGGGCATGGGTTTGGGGGCGCGCGGTTTTTCCTCGAACCCGATGAAGCGGCTCTCCTTGTCGACCTGGATGATGCCGAAGCCCGACGCGCGGTCCACGGGGACGGGGCGGGCGCAGACGGTGATGTCCGCCTTCCTCTCGAGATGGAACTCGATCATCTGGCCGATGTCGATGCGGTAAATGTGATCCGCGCCGAAGATCGCCACGAGATCGGGGTTGTAGTCCGCGATGAGGTTGAGGTTCTGGTAGACGGCGTCCGCGGTCCCCTTGTACCAGTCGTTCCCCCAGCGCATCTGCGGCGGGACGACGGAGATGAAGTGGTCCCGGACGAGCGGCGCGAGCCGCCAGGCGGCGTTCAGGTGGTCGATGAGCGACTGCGACTTGTACTGGACGATGAGGTGGATGCCGTAGATGCCGGAGTTGATGAAGTTCGAGAGGACGAAATCCACGATCCGGTAGCGCCCCCCGAACGGCACCGCAGGCTTCGAACGCTCCTTGGTGAGCGGATGGAGGCGTTCGCCCTTCCCGCCGGCGAGGATCAGCCCGAGGACGCGGGGTGCTTTCAGCATGCCGCAAGTTTCGCACGCCGGAACGGCGCTGCGAAGCGATTCTGAGAATGGCGATTACGTCCCGCCGATCGGCCGGCGTCCCCCGTGTTTCGCGCTCCGGACGTTTCGCTCGACGAAGGCGGCGTACAGGCGGTGAAGCGGCTCGGCCGCTTCCACTCCTTCCAGGAACGCGACCGCGTGCGCGATGGCCTCGAGCGTGGCCATCGCGTGAGGCGCGGGGGCGCGCCGGAGCCGGCGGGCGTGGACGGAGGAGGGCGGTGGAAGAGTGAGGCGCGGGAGCTGCTGGATGGCGGGGAGGCGGTGGAGCATGCGGCGCGCCTGGGCCCACGTGCCGTCGAGGACCACGAGGCGGTCGGGTTTCGGGCCCGCGGGGTCGGCGGGCGGTCCCCCGGTATAGAGCAGCCACGTGCCCGGCCTGTCGAGCCGGCCCGCTTCCACCACCGCCCCGAGCGCGCCGTGTTCGAGGATCTCGCAATCGGGAATCGCGAGTGCTGCGATGCGGGCGGTGTTCGTGCGCTTGAGCCCCTCCTTCACGTGGCGCACGATGACGAAGGCCGTCCGGACGTCGACGCGGGGGATGGAGGCGCAGAGGCAGAACGGGAGGTCGAGGCGGCAGCGGGGGCAGAGG
>JACPRD010000170.1 GCA_016190145.1 Planctomycetota bacterium
ATATAAAGTATAAAGAAGACTCTACGCCGCAATGCCTCCATCGTCAAGCGACTCCGGGTCATTTATCGTGAAATTGGCGCGTCGGACTCCAGCCTGTTTCCGCCCCGGAGGGCGGGGCGGGAGGGCGGAAGGGCGATAGGGCGAGGGCGAAAGGGCGAGAGGGCGGAAGGGCGGCTCGCCTTCGGACCCGCGGGAGCACAATCTAACGGCCGTGTATCCGGAGCAGCGGAGCGCAAGTATTTGATGGTAATTGGTTTATGACAATGAACTAACGGTGAACGAACGTCAACTTCACGAACTCCTCGAATTCCTCCACACCGGCCGAATCCCCAGCCGCCAAGTCCTCGAAATCACTGTCCGCATTCTGAATCCCGAACAGCTTCGCGAACACCTTCATCGACGCACGCGAAAGCCCCTTCCCCTCCGCAAACAACAGCCGGAATTGCTCGAGCGTGCCTGAAGAGTACTCGCACAGAACTTCGGGCTGCCCCTGAGACGCTCCCTCCAGGTAGTTTGGATCGGTCGAGTACTGGTCGATCTTCCGCCCCACGTCGTTCAGCGTGTAACCCCACGACCGGTCCCGCTGGCTCCAGAGGTCCAGCACCGGACACTTCAACTCCGCCGACAGCGAGGGCGCCAGGTCGAAAATCTCGACGAAGTTCTCGTCGAAGACCGACACCCAGCCGCCGGTCGAAGGGCTGACGAAAAACCGCCTCACCTTCGAATGGGTCGGGTCGACAGGAGCGTCCTCGTCGACTTCCAGCGTGACCACCGGGTCGTACCCGGCGCGCGCGAGCACTTCCTCCACGGCCTGGAGCACGGCCCCCTGGTCGTCGGTCCTGACATGCACCGCGTTGGCGAAATCGGCCACCGCCGCCATCGTAGCCCTGCCGGCCCGAGCGGCCAAGATCTAACCCGGTGTCGCGCGCGCCCTGCGGGCCCCAGGTACGCTCGGCACCAGACAGATACACCGCCTTGTACAGATCTTTACGTTTATCCCTCTCGAGCCGCGGGGCCAGCCCTGTACGGATTCGTCACAAACCCTTGTGTGCGTGCGGTTTGCAGAATACGCACTGTTCCCCCAAGTTTCGGCAAACTATTCGCTTCCTCCAGCGTCTTAACAGGAGCACATTTTTCCCCAGGGAGGAACGAACACGATGAAGCGGACTCTGCTGCCCCTCGTCCTCGCCCTCGCCTTCGCCATCCCCGCTCCCGCCCAGGCCAAGGCCCAACCCTTCATCGACCTCGACAACGGCATCGCCGTCATGCCGCCCGACAAGTGGAAGTGCATTCCGACGCCGAAGGAAATGAAGTACCAGTGGCTGGAAGAAGAGAAGGTCAAGATGATCGCCAAATGGGAGGCGCCGCAGGCCGACGCGGACAACTACTCGGTCGGCGCCGAACTCAACATCATCCGCGACACGAAGGACCTCGACGCCGCAATCAAGGAGTACACCAGCAACCAGACGCGTGGCGGCCGCGAATTCGACATCAAGAAGCAGCAGGATTTCATGATCGCCGGGAAACTCAAGGCCCGCTGGGTCCTCGCCCACGTCCCGAGTCGGTCCGGCAGCTTCGGCTACCTGGTCGCCTTCTTCTCCGACGGCGAAAAGGCGTTCGCGATGGAATTCCACATGAGCGCCGCCCGCATCGAGAAAAAGATCCCGGACTGGATGAAGAACTTCCAGTCCTTCAAGTTCCTCAACGAGAAGGAAATCGCCGCGCTCGCCAAGATCAAGCCGCCGCTCCTCCCCGGCTGGCAGGTCCACAAGACGAAGAACTACGACATCCAGTTCAACTGCCCCAAGGCCTTCGCGGTCCTCGTCGGCAACCACATGGAAGCCATCCTCCTCGAGTACCAGAAGTACTTCCCGCTCGACTCGTTCGGCGGCTCCCCCGCGCTCATCGAGGGCAAGGAAAACCAGCCCGTGAGCCAGAAGACCACGCTCGAGCGCATGACCGTCAAAATGTTCAACACGAACGACGAGTTCCAGAGCTACGCCAACTCCAACGGCGTCGGCGGCGCCGCCGCCTACTTCAGCCCCGCCCAGAACGAACTCGTCGGCTACATGACCAAGGACCAGGGCAAGGACCTCTCCATCCACATCATGTACCACGAGGCCATGCACCAGTACCTCCACGCGCTCTTCGGCGAGGAAGTCCGCATCCCCATCTGGCTCAACGAAGGCATGGCCGAGTACTTCTTCGGCGGCGAGTTCAGCGAGCAGACCGGCCGGTTCTCCATCGGCCCCAATAAGGTCCGCATCGATACCATCCGCCAGGCCGCGCGCGACGGATCGTTCGTCCCCCTCAAGAAACTCTTCCAGTACACCCAGGCCCAGTACTACTCAAACGCCGGCCTCTGCTACGCCCAGGGCTGGTCGGTCGCCTACTTCCTCTGGACCACGAAGGACCCCAAGTACCAGGGCGTGATCGAGAACTTCATGAAGCTGCTCCGGCAGACGAAGGACGGGGAGAAGGCGTTCAACGAGTCGTTCGGAAAGCTCGACATCGACCAGCTGGAGGCGGACTGGAAGGCGGCGGTCGTGAAGTTTTGAGCTCGCCCATCCGCGTTCGGCCTTTGAACTTCGGCAGGCACGGCGAACGCGGTGGAGGAATCAATGAGTGACGCCGATCACCTCGGCGTCAGGTCTTCCCGCAGCTTCCCCTTTTCCGCCTTCCACCAGCCCTCCCACTCGTCCAGGTTCCCCAGCTTCTCCCCCGTCAGCCTCCGCAGCGCCTGCGAGCACGCGCTGCGCACCTTCGACCGGAACCCGTCGCTCTTCCGGTCCACTACCTTGTTCTTCTGCCAGAGATCGAGCAGCGCCTCGACCGCGGACTTCCATTTGAGCCCGCCCAGCGCCTCGATCGCGGCCGTGATGATCGGCACGTCCTCCCAGTCGCGGTGCGAAACGCGGTCGCTCGCCCAGTCCTTGCACACCGCGACCGAGCTCGGGTGATTGACGTCGGCGATCGCGTCGAAGATCGCCCCGTGGACCTTCTTGTTCGCCTCGTTCGCCTTGATCGCGCCGTGAAGCGCCTTTGCCGCGTCGGCGAACCCGCCCATTTTCCCGAGCGCCTTCGCGCAGGCGACGCGCAGGTCTTCCGATTCGACCGTCGCGAGCCATCCCAGCTTCGCCGCGGTCATCGCGTGCCGGCACGCGGCGAGCTTCTCGATCCCCATCTCCTTCGCCTCGTCCGTCCCGATCTTCGCCGCCTCGTTCCACGAGTCGAGCGCCGCCTTGGCGTCGGCGTCGGTGGCCGCGGGTTCCTGCGCCGCGGCGAGGGAAGCCAGCGCGAGCAGGACGCAGGTAAATCGGAGCGGCTTCATGGCCCGTCATCCTACCGAATCGCCGGGGCAATCGCACTACCGGGACTGCGTCTCCCGTTCCCCGTTCTCCCGTCCCCTTTCCCCGCCCTCACTTCATCGTCATGTCCGCGTTGAACTTCTTCGCGTTGTCCTTCCACCAGTCGTCCCACCCGTCCTGGTTCGGCATGTTCTCGCCCGTCAGCCGCCGCAGCGCCTGGTCGCACCGCTTGCGCGTCTTCTCCTTGAACGGCGTCCCGCGGTCCTTCCCCGCCACCCGCGACTTGTGCCAGAGGTCGATCAGCGCGTCCACCGACGTCTTCCACTTGAGCCCCCCCAGCGCGTCGATCGCCCCGCTCAGCCCCGCCCAGTCCTCCCCGTCGCGCTGCGACACCCGGTCGCTCGCCCACTTCAGGCACACCGCCACCGACGTCGGATGGTTCACCGACTCGATCGCCTTGAACACCGCTTCCATCACGGATGTTTTCTTTTCATTGGGCTTCAGGCCGGCATGAAGCGCCTTCGCGGCGTCGATGTTGTCCGTCATCTGCCCCAGCGCGGCCGCGCCGCGGATGCGCAACTCGTCGACTTCGCCCGCGACGATCTTCGAGAGCAGCACGATCACCGTGGGGTGCGGACACGTCGCCATCTCCTGGATCGCCCCCTCTTTCGCCTCCTGCGTCGCCGCCTTCACCGCCTCGTTCCATTTCTCCACCATCGCCTTCGCGTCCGCGTCCGTGGGCTTCCCGGCCGCCGGATCCTGCGCCGGAACGACCGCGCCCAGGGCCAGCACGAACGACGAGCACAGAAGCATCCGGCGCATGAATCCTCTCCTTTTCGAAGCTCTATCGGACCGTCATGTCTTCGTTGAACTTCCCCGCGCTCTTCTTCCACCAGTCGTCCCACGAGTCGATGTCCTCGAACGACTCCGCCGTCAGCTGCTGAAGCGCCCTGTTGAATCGCACGTCGCTCCGCCACCGCATCCCGTGCCCGCCCCGAGCGCCGTTCGCCACGATGTTCTTCTTCCCCAGGTCGATCAGCGCCGTCACGCTCGCCTTGAACTTCAAAGCGCCCAGGCACGCGATCGCGTAGTTGATGCTCGTCTGGTCCGAAGTGTCCCTCTTCGACATCCGCCCGTTGATCCAGTCCCTGCACACGGCGACGGAACTGTAGCTGTTGACGTCCCCCATCGCCGTGAAAACCTCCGCGAGCACCTTCGTCTTCGCCTCGTTCGCCTTGAGTCCAGCGTGAAGGGCCTTCGCGGCCTCCGCGAGTCCCGCCATGCGCCCGAGCGCCTTCGCCGCCTGGAGCCGCACGTCGTCGACCGGATCGCCCAGGAACGGCGCGATCGCCGCCGCCGTGAGCGGGTGGGCGACTTCGCCACACGACGCGATCGCCTGCGCGCGCGGCTCGCTGTCCTTCTCCTTCGCCGCGAGCTTCAGCGCATCGACGCGCGCCCTGGCGTCGGCTTCGAGGGCTTTGGTGTCGTCGGCGAGGGCGAGGCCGGCGAGGGTGAGGGTCAGGAAGAGGGTTCGGATCATGAGGTGGGCTCCCGTTGTGGACTGGGGTTTAAACCCGGGAGTGGCGGCAAAGTCTCGGGGAAGCGAGTTTCGAGGCGCCGGGATCAGGTCATCATCATAACCTATGTGCGCTAAATAGGTTACGTCTCCACAAAGGCGCCCGTCCTCAGGGTTGCGCCGTCAGCCAGTAAACCATGTCCAGCTTCACCCTGTTCGCCACTTCCACCACGTCCGCCTTCGTCGTCCCCGCTATCTCCTTCAGCACCTCTTCCACCGTCTGCACCCTTCCACTCAATCGCCGCTCGAATAGCCCGTAAATCGCGCGCGAGGGCGAGTCCAGCACGCCGCGGGCGCGTTCGGAGAGGGCCTTGCGCGTCGCCTCGAGCTCCTCGTCGGTGACCTTGCCCGCGCGGATCGAATCCAGCTCTTCGCCGATCACCGCGAAGCACTTGTCGAACTTCTCCGGGTCGATTCCGACGTAGACCATGAGAAGGCCCTTGGTTTTCTCGAGCGACGAGCCGGCGGAGTACGCGAGGCCCTCGCGTTCGCGGACGTTGAGGAAGAGGCGGGAGTGGGAGAAGCCGCCGAATATGCCGTTGAGGAACGAGAGGGGCGTGGAGAGGCGGTCGCGGTAGGTGGTGTAGGTGCGGTAGCCCATGACGAGCCTGCCCTGCTCGACCTCCATCGTTTCGGTGATGCGGCGGGGCTCGCGGACGGGGACGTCGACGATCGTGTCGGGGACCGGGCGGGGAGCGCGGCGGGTGCGGGCATGGAACAGGTCGTTGCAGAGGGAGGCGACGTCGTCGGGTTTCACGCGGCCGGCGACGTAGATTTCGACGGGGCATTTATCGAGCAGTTCCCGGTGGCGGGCGGTGATGGAGGCGGGGGTGGCGCGGGCGAGGCCTTCGAGCGACCCCATTTCGTGGACGGCGTAGGCTTCGCCGCGGCACATCTCCTCGACGCAGCGCTGGGACGCCCATTCCGCGCGGTCCGACATCAGGTCTTCGAGGGCTCGTTTCTGGTTGTGGAGTTCCTGCTCCACGTAATCGTGGCGGAGGTCCCGGCCCTCGCGGGCCGGGTCGAGGGCCATTTCGCGGAGGAACTCGAGGCCGCGGCGGACGTTGCGGGCGCGGCCGGGGAGGTGGCGGTCGTTGACGGCGTCGACGCGGAAGCTCAGGACCTGGTTCTCGCCGATCTTGCCGGAGTCGGCGGACGCAGTGGCGCCGAAGAGGGTGTCGAGGTAGGCCGAGACTTTCGCCATCGTCGGGCGGCGGCGAGTGCCGCGCATCAGGATGTGGGGGAGGACGGCGGTCGCGGAGGCGTCCTCGGAGAGGTGCGAGCGGACGAACAGGCGGAGGAACGTATTCTTGAACCGGTCGGTCGGCTGGACGAACAGGGTGATGCCGGCGTCGAGGTCGTAGATGTGGAAGTCGGCCCAGCGGCCGGCGGGTTTCATCATTTCCTCCCGAAGTGCTTTTCGAGCTCGTCAAGGGTGACGCGCAGGGTAACGGGGCGGCCGTGCGGGCAGGTCTGGGAGTGCTCGACGCGGCCGCGCTCGTTCAGGAGGGCGCGAATTTCCTCGGGGGCGAGGCGGTCGCCGGCCTTGATCGCGGCCTTGCACGCGCAGGTGGCGATGAAATGGTCGAGCGCGTCGTCGGCGGCGCGGCCCGGATCGGGCTGGTCGAAGTCGGCGAGAATGTCGCGCACGACGCCCGCGGGGTCCTTGGAGCCGATCCAGTCCGGCGCGGCGTGGATCGCGAGCGCCCCGGGGCCGAACTCCTCGACTTCGAACCCGAGCCGGTCGAGAAGGGGACGCGCGGCGGCGATCACCTTTTCGCGGCCCGTGTCGCGGACGATGGCCGGCACCAGCAGCCGCTGGCGCGCGACGTCGTGCGACAGCACGCGCTCGCGGATGCGGAAATAGAGGACGCGTTCATGAAGGGCGTGCTGGTCGATCACGTTGAACCCGCCCGGAATCTCCTCGAGGATGTACGCGTCGTGGATCTGCACCGCGCGCCCTTCCGCGGTCAACGGCCGGAACGGCGGCGTCGGGTCCACGACGCCCGGGGGAATGTCCCGCGGTTCGGGCATCGCGGCCTTGCCCGGGGGCGGCGTGAAGAACACCGGCTGGTCCGCCGGCCGCGCGAAAAACTCGTTCAGCGACTGCTCGCGGTCCGCGACGCGCTGCTCCGGCGTCTGGTTCACGAAGCTCCCCCACGCGTCCTTCGGCACGAACGCCGGCGGAACGCCCCCCGCCATCAGCCGCCGCCGGATCTCGTCGCGCACGAAATCGTGGATGCGGGACGAATTCAGGAAGCGGATTTCGATCTTGGCGGGGTGGACGTTGACGTCGATGTCCTTCGGCTCGATTTCGAGGAAGAGGAACACGGCGGGGGCGCGGCGGACCATGACGAGGTCGGAGAACGCCTCGGTGATGGCGCGGAAGAGGACCTTGTCGCGCACGTAGCGGCCGTTGACCCACGTGAACTGGAGGCGGGTGTTGTGGCTTGTGAACGTCGGGCGCGCGGCGTAGCCGGTGAGTTTGAGCCCGCGCGCCTCGGCCTCGACGGGGACCAGCGCCTGGCGCAGGTCGCGCCCGAAGTAGTGCCCCACGCGTTCGGAGATGTCCTTGACCGGCGGCAGCGTCGCGACCGGCACACCGTCGCTCCGCAGCTCGAACCGCACGTCCGGCCGCGCGAGCGCGAACCGCGTCACGACGTCCCCGACGTGCGCCGCCTCGACCGGCGACGTCTTCAGGAACTTCCGCCGCGCCGGGATGTTCCCGAAAAGGTCCCACACTTCGACCGTCGTCCCCTCCGGCGCCGCCGACGGCTTCACCGGCGCCCCCTTCCCGCACTCCGCCTCCGCCTCGTGCGCCAGCTCGCTTCCCCGCACCCGCGACACGACCCGCGCGCGGGCGACCTCGGCGATGGAGGCCAGCGCTTCCCCGCGAAACCCGAACGAGTGAATCGCCGAGAGATCCTCGGCCTTCTCGAGTTTCGACGTCGCGTGCGGCACGAACGCGAGCGCGAGATCCTCCGGCCCCATGCCCGCGCCGTCGTCGGTGACGCGGATCAGGCGACGGCCGCCGTCCTCGATCTCCACGCTGACGCGCGTCGCGCCCGCGTCGAGCGAGTTCTCGATCATCTCCTTCACCGCGCTCGCCGGACGCTCGAGCACTTCGCCCGCGGCGATGAGGTTGACGACGGTGGCGTCGAGGATCCGGATGGGCATGGGAGCCCATGGTATGCCAGCCGGAGCGGAAGCGGAATGGCCAAGCCCCGCCAACCGGCCCTTCCAGCCGCCCCCCTCACCCCGTACAATCCCCAACCGTTCGCCGGACAACTTCGAAGGAGTCGACCCGATGCGGAAACTGGCCCTGGTGCTTCCCCTCGCCGCCGCCGTGCTGGCGGCCGGGTGCGGGAACGATCCTGAAGAGGCGAAGAAGAAGGAAGTCGAGGACTCGAAGGAGGAGATCACGGAGCTGATCGAGGCCACGATCCACGCGATGCAGCAGATGAAGCCCGAGGTCTATCACGCCTCGCTCTGCGAGGCCGACCGGAACCGGTATCCGCTCGAGACGTGCCGGCAGGACTGGGAGGAGAACGCGCAGCTGATCCGGGAGCAGTCGGGCAGCCTGCGGCTGCACACGATCGCAATCGACAAGGACGACCCGAACATCGCGAGCGTCGTGCTGGACGCGCCGAACCACCCGAACGGGAAGCTGTTGTTCACGACGATCCGGGAGTTCGACAAGTGGAAGATCCAGCATCCGCCGTTTCGGACGCCGAAGGAGACCGCGACGCCGAAGTAGGGCGCTACAGGAATTTCTCCAGCTCTGAGACCAGCGCCGCCGAGCTCGTGAACCGCCGGGTCATCGGCAACTCCAGGCATTTCTTCAAAACGCCCCGGATGGCGTCGCTGTACGGGGCCTTCGAGACGTCGACGGGCGTGGAAATCCGCTTCTTCAGCATGTCCCCGTCGTACGCCTTCTTCACGGAGGCGTCCTGTTTTTCGTACTCGTTCCAGAGCGTCTGCCAGTGCTGGGGCTTGCCCTCGAACCACGCAGGCAGGTACGGGGGCCGGCCGGTGGCGACTTCGTACATGGTCGCGCCGAGCGACCAGAGATCCGAGGCGGGGCCGACCTGAGACTGCGTCTGGACGCCGCCGACGACTTCCGGCGCCACGTAGAGGATGGAGCCGCCGACGCCCACCTTGGGCTCGTCGATGCGCATCGAGATGCCGAAATCGATCAGCTTCACCGAGATCCCGCCGGCCTGCTCCAGCACCTCGCGTTTGAACACTTGCGTGTCCTTGGAGCGGTCGACCTTCGTCTCGCCCACGGACTTGAGCCCCGTCACGAGGAAATTCTCGGGCTTGACGTCGAGATGGAGGTAGCCCTTGCCGTGGACGTACTGCAGGGCGCGCGCGCACTGGCAGTAGACGGTGATGAAATCGCGGCCGGAGAGAAGTGGCGGTTTCGCCTGGCGGAGGACGAGCTGGTCGCGGAGGAACCCGCGGAGGCTCGGGCCGTCGACGTACTCCATGAGGATCCAGGTCTCGTTGCCGCGCTTTTCCCAGGCGATGAAGCGGATGACGTTTTCATGCTGCATCTGGAAGGAGACTTCGAGCTCGCGCTGGAGTTTCCTTTTCGCCTCGGGCGTCTGCGGATTGACCTTCTTGATGACGTGGAGGCGTTTCGAGGTGAAGTGGCGGACCTTGGCGATGGAGCTCATGGCGCCGGCGAGCATGTCCTGGACGTGTTCGTACTCGCGGAAGAAGGGGGTTTCCTTGGGGAGTTTGCCGGTCGAGCCCGAGCTGCCGCCGCCGCCGAGGAACTTGTCGAAGAATCCCAAGGTTACCTTCCGTCCTTGAGCCGCAGGGCGTGGTACTCCGGGAGCTCCTTCGCCGCGAGGATCTTTTTCATGGTGGTGTCCACGTCGTAGGCGAGCCTGTGGTAGCGGACGGTCTCGCCGTCGAACGTGACGTAGCAGGCGCGCGGGTCGCGGTCGCGCGGCTGGCCGACAGAGCCCACGTTGATGAGGGCTTTCTGTTCGGTGACCTTCCAGGTGTAGGCCATCTGCTTGGGAAAAATGAATTTGTGGTCGGGAGTGAAGACGCCGGGCTCGTGCGTGTGCCCGACGAAACAGAGGTGGTCGATCATGGAGAAGATTTCGTCCATCTTCTCGTGATCGTGGCAGTCGGCCGGGCGGACGTATTCGCGCGTGGGCACGCGGGGCGAGCCGTGGATCAGGAGGACCTTGTCGTCGACGATCCGGTCGCCGAGGTCGCCGAGGAAGTTCCAGAGGGAGTGGTTCTCCTCGCGCGGCGTGTCCTTGCGGTTCAACTGCTTACGCGTCCACTCGATCGAGCGCGCCGCCTCCATGTTGAGATCGGCGGCGATGAACAGCAGCGCGTCCTCGTGGTTGCCGCGGATGCAGTCGTTGAAGTTGCGCGCGCGGAGGATGCACTCGCGGGGATTGGGCCCGTAGCCGATGACGTCCCCGAGGCAGTAGATGTCGGTGATGCCCTTGGACTCGATGTCCTTGAGAACCACTTCCAACGCTTCGATGTTGGCGTGGATGTCCGAGATGATGGCCTTGACCGGCAATGGTGCCTCCGCGAGGGTCGGATTGCGGATCATAACCCGCGCCCGAGAGAAATCAAGGACGGGCCTATCTCATGGCGGACCCTCGACTTCCATCCATCTTCCGGTTCACGAGGTAGAGGAACGCGAGAATTTCCGCGACCGCCGGGTACAGCCCCGGCGGAATCGCCGCGCCCACGTCGAGGGCCGCGAGCGACTCGACGAGGTCTGCATCGGGATGCACGCGCACCCCGTGCTCGCGCGCGATCGCCACGATCCGCTCCGCGACTTCCCCGCGCCCGCGCGCCACGACGCGCGGCGCGTCGTCGACGCCCGCCAGGTACCGAAGCGCCACCGCCAGCTGTCGCTCGCTCATGCGCGCACGTCCAGCCCCCCGCCCGCGAGCGGAAGCACGGCCTCCACCGGCCCCTCCGAAATCCGCACTTCGGCGCGCATCCCCAGCCGCACCAGCGCCTCCACGAGCCCCTGTTTCCGGCGCTCCAGCTCCCGGCGTGACTTTCCGGAAGCGGCGGTGATCGCGACCGTCGCGAGCCCCGCGGCGACGCCGAGCGCGGCGCGCACGGCCCCGAGGCGCGAGAGATCCACCGTGACCACCACGCCCTCCCCCGCCGCCTCCCCCGCGCTTCCAGCCTCCCTCCGCTCCACGCGCGCGAACGCGCTCTCGAACCTGCCGTGGCGCACCCAGACGAGATCCAGGAGTTGAGGACTCTCGCCGCGCGCCGCCGCTTCGCCGTTCAGCACGCGCACCGCGAGGGCGCGGTCTCCGAGCTCGCGCGCCGCCTCGAGCGCGGTCCGGAGCGGCCCGGCCAGCGGATGGCGGCGCACCGCCGCGGCCTCGGCCGCCTCGGCCTCCGCCTCCGGCGCGACGGCCAGCCGCCGGTCCAGCGCGGCGAGCTCCGGAACGGAGGCGAGCGTTTCGGCCGCGGCCGCGCGCACCGCGCGCACCGCTTCTTCGACCTGGACGACCATCTCCCCGCCGAGCGCCCTCACCAGCATTTCCACCAGTCCCCGTGCGGGAGGGCGGGCGGGAAGGGTGCGGAGCGCGGGGGCGGCGGGCTCGAGGGCGGCGACGGCCCGTTCGAGAAGCGGCGCCGCGCCTCCGGGCCGCGCGGCGAGGGAGAGCGCGCCCGCGGCGGCGCGCGGATCGACTCCGAGTCCCCGCTCCGCGAGGAACCGGGCCGCCTCCGCGGCGCGGGGCTCCGCCGGCCGGGCGGCCGCGAACTGGCGCACCGCGGTCTCCAGTTCCGGCGCCAGCGTCCGCTCCGGCGCCGCCGCCGGCGCCTCCCCGCGCGCCGGTCCCGCCGGCGGCCGCGACAGTTCCAGCGTCAGCGGCGCCGCCGACTTCACCGCCAGCCGCACCCGCTCCCGCGGCGCGAACACGACCGCCGTCTCCAGCTCGATCGTCATCCCCGACACCGACAGCCTGTAGCGCCCCTCCCCCGTCTTCGCCTGCACCACCGCGTCGAACGCCGACCCCACCGGCAACCGCAGGAGCAGGTCGTCGAGCGGCGCCACCGGAAACGCCAGCCCCAGCGGATCGATCACGTCCGCTTCTCCCTCAACCCCAGGATCAGCTCGATTTCCCCCCGCTGGAGACCCGTCGCCTCCGTGATCTCGGGCTGCGTCCGGCCCTCGTCGGCGAGGCGGAAGATCTTCTCATGAAGCGGATTTGCGGCCCTGCCGGGCGGCGGCTCCGGCGGCCGGGGCCTGGATTCCGACAGCGCCCTGAGCTCCGCGATCCGCGAATCCGCGCGCGCCAGAAGCTCGTTCAGCATCCGGATCTTCGTGTCGAGCCGCGCGAGCGTGTCTCGCGAAAACTCCTGCAGCTTGACGAAGATCTCGTCCAGCGATTCCCTTCCCTCCACCCGCTCCCTCCGCTTGTCGACCAGGTCGACCCCCAGATCGCGCCGGCGGGCGCGCGCGCGCTGCACGATCGTGAGGGCGGTCAGCACCCCGATCCCCAGGAGGATCCAGCCGAAGCCCGGCGGCAGCTCGGCGAGCGGCGGCATGAGGGGAGTTTATTCTAAAACCGGATGCGGGCACAGGGACGGGAAGCGCCCTCGCGCCGTTACTTCGGTCGCTCCGGCGAGAACGTGGCCTTGTTCCCCGCCCACCACAGCGCCCACCGGCGCGCGGCGCGGCAGCGCGCGGGCAGTGTGCCTGCCGGGTCGTAGCCGAAGTCCTGACCCGTGATCGTCTTCAGCGCATCGGCGGCGGCACGGCGCGCGCGGAAGTCGACGCCCGTCAGGGCCGGCAGGAGCACGCCGACGCCGGAGGCGTTTCCCCGGCCGGCCAGCGCGACGGCGACCTCGGCCTGCCTCTCCGGGGAAAGCTCCTTCAGGTGCGAATAAATGAACGTGATGTCCTGCTCCCGCTCCCGGGCCGCCAGCACCCGGAGCGCGAGCGCGCGATCGCGGTTCGACGGAGCGAGATCCTCCACCAGCCGCCGCAGCCGGACTTCCACCCGCTCCCCGGGAATCCTCTTCGCCGCCGCCACCAGCGCCTCCGGCGCCCACCCCCGCTCGTCGGGCGCCCTGACGGCGGGATCGTCGAACGCCTCGAGCCCCGGAGCGTCGGCGCCCATCGCGTTCAGGTACGCCGCCGCGCGGAACCGCGCGACCGCGTCCCCCTCCAGAAGCTTCCGCAGCGCCGGCTCCGCCGCATCCCGCGGCAGGACACCCAGCGCGTCGGCGTTCGATGCCCTGACGTAAATGTCGACGAATCGAACGGAGGGAAAACGGGCGGGAACCGACGACGGACCCGAACCGTCCGCGTAAGCCTCACCGATCGCCTCGCAGAATTCGCGGTCGCCGCGGAGCGCGTCCAGGACCGGGTCGCCAAGCACCCGCTTCTCCCGGACCGCCTTGAGCAGCGGCTCGCGTTCGCCGAGTCGCCAGAGGAAAAGGCCGGGCGCGTCGGCGCCGGGTCCGGCGGCGTCGGCGCGCGCGATTTCGCGGAGTTTCTCGAGGGTCTGTTCCGGAAACGGGATCGTGGAGCGCGACGCCAGGGCTCGGACGAGCCCGCGGGGGTCCCGCGAGAGGCCCTTTTCGAGGACTGACGGCGCGAGCGCCAGGCGTTCGCACGTGAGGCAGAAGACGCAGGCCTGCGAGTCGTCTCCGGCCCGGTCGGCGAGCCAGGGGGCGAGGCGGTCGTCGTCGAGGTAGCCCCACCAGTGGCGCGGGACGTATCCGATGTTTTCCCAGGGAAGAAGCCGGGTGTTCCGGGGCGAAGCCCTGAGCGCGTCGATCGAGCGGAATTCCCATTTCTCGAGGAGAACGGACATCCTGGAGCGGATCTCCGGATCCTTGCCCTGGTCGTCGGGGCGGTAGAGAAGCGCCGCCTCGGGCCCGATCTCCGCCAGCAGCGCCTCGGCCTTTCCGCGGTCCTCGTACTTCTCCGCGCCGAGCTGCGCGATCGCGCGGAGAATCTCCTCTTCGGGCGTCTCCGCCCCGGCGGAAACGCACGCGGCGGTCGCGACGGCCGCCGCGAGAAAGGCCGCTTTGACGCGCTGCGTCACACGCGCTCCACGATCATCGCGATCCCCTGCCCGCCGCCGATGCAGGCCGAAGCGCAGCCGTACTTCTTTCCGCGACGGCGCAGCTCGCCCAGAAGAGTCAGGATAAGCCGCGTGCCGGTCGCGGCGAGCGGATGGCCGATCGCCACCGCGCCGCCGTTCACGTTCACACGGTTCCGGTCGAGTCCGAGCTCCTTCTCGACCGCCAGGTACTGCGCGGAGAAGGCCTCGTTGATCTCGAACAGGTCGATCTGGTCCTGCTTCAATCCCGCCTTCTCGCACGCTTTCCGGATCGCCGGCGCGGGCCCGATCCCCATGATCGAAGGATCGACGCCGACCGTCGCCCACGACACGATCCGCCCCTGCGGCGCCAGCCCGTCCGCCTTCGCCCTCTTCGCAGTCGTCACCACCACCGCCGCCGCCGCGTCCACGATCCCGCTCGCGTTCCCCGCCGTGACCGTCCCTTCCTTGCCGAACGCCGGCATGAGCTGCGACAGCGCCTCGATCGACGTCTCGGGCTTGATGTGGTCGTCCTTCTCCCACACCCCCTTCTTCACCGGCACCGGCACGATCTCATCCCTGAAGATCCCGCTCTGCACCGCGCGCGTACCCTCGCGGTGGCTCCGCATCGCGAACTCGTCCTGCGCCTGCCGCGTGATCCCGTACTGCTTCGCCAGCTTCTCCGCCGTCTGCGCCATGTAGAGCCCGCAGACGCCGTCCATGAGGTTCACCATCAGCGAATCCTCGATGGCCGGCTGCTGCCCCAGCCGGAGACCCTGACCGCGCAACCCCCGCACCACGTGCGGCGCCTGCGACATGTTCTCCATGCCGCCCGCCACCACCATCGCCGCTTCACCCGCCAGCAGCATGTGCCCCGCGCTCACGATCGACTGGATCCCGCTTCCGCACAGCCGATTGACCGTCAGCGCCGGCACCTCCTTCGGAATGCCCGCGTGAAGCCCCGCGTGCCGCGCGCCGTAGATCGAATCGGCGCCCGTCTGCATCGCGTTCCCCATCACGACGTGGTCGACCGCCTCCGGCTTCACCTTCGTCCGCTCGAGCGCCGCCTTGATCGCGTGCCCGCCAAGAACGTTGGCGCTCACGTCCCTGAACGCCCCTCCCCCGGGCGTCCCGGAATACTCCGCCATCGCCGTGCGCGCGCCGCCAAGAATGACGAGATCTTCGGACATGGGTTCCTCCGGTGCAGATCGGGTTGCGGGATCGACGCCTGGACCGGTGGCGACGGTCCGTACGGGATCAAGGCTACCTCTGACAAGGCGATGCGGGAACTGTTGAATTGGCGGGAAGTGGACGGCAGGTCGCGATCGCCATAAGCGATAAGCCAGAAGCCAGAAGCGACGCGGTTCCACGGGGTCCGCGTAGTCCGGCGTCGCCGCTCACCGGGAGCCATCAACGAGAAACGAAGAACGAGAAACCAGGAACGACTTACCGCCCCTTGTATGCCGGTTTCCGCTTTTCCAGGAACGCCTTCGTCCCCTCCTTCATGTCCTCGGTCGCGAAAACCAGGCCGAAATTCGAGGCTTCGAGCCGCTGCCCTTCCGCGAACGAGAGGCCCGCGCCGCCGATCACGCACTCGAGCGCCAGCCGGAGCGCCACGGGACCGCGCGAGGCCAGCCGCGCCGCGAAGGCGGTCGCCTCCTCCACCAGCTTCGCCGGCTCGACTATCCGGTTCACCAGCCCGATCCGGTGCGCCTCCGCCGCGTCCATCGCGTCGCCCGACAGGATCCACTCGAGCGCCCGCCCCGTTCCCACGATCCGCGGCAGCCGCTGCGACCCGCCGAATCCCTGGATCAGCCCCAGTGTCACCTCCGGCGCACCGAGCTTCGCGTTCGGGCTCGCGAACCGCACGTGGCACGCCAGCGCCAGTTCGCAACCGCCCCCCAGCGCGAACCCGTTCACCGCCGCCACCACCGGTTTCCCGCAGTTCTCAATCCGGTCGAACGCGCGCTGGCCGCATTCCGCGAAGCGCCGCGCCTCCGACGGGCCCAGGGCCGCCATCTCCGCGATGTCGGCCCCCGCCACGAACGCCTTCTCCCCCACCCCCGTCAGCACCACCGCCCGCACCGTGTCGTCCTTCGCCGCCGCCGCGAACGCCTCGTCCAGATCCGCAATCACCTGCGAGTTCAGCGCGTTCAGCTTCTCCGGCCGGTTCACCGTGATCCGCCGCACGCCCGCATTGTCCTGGACCAGAAGCGTCGTCATTTCTCCTCCCGTGTGTGCAAAAAAAGCCCGCCGGTCGCCCCGGCGGGCCTGTGTTGTGCGTCCCTCAGCCTTTCCTCACTCCTCACCCCTCACCCCTAACCCCTGCCGTTCGTCCTACCCTTCGATCACCGTCACCTTGTCCATCTTCACCGGCTGCTTCGGCCGGTCGTTCGCCCCCACCGCCACCTTCTCGATGTCCTTCACCACCTCGATCCCCTCCACCACCTTCCCGAACGCCGTATACTGCCCGTCCAGGTGCGGCGCGGCTTCGAAACAGATGAAGAACTGCGAGCCCGCGCTGTCCGGCACGCTCGTGCGCGCCATCGAGAGCGTCCCCAGCACGTGCTTCGTGTCGTTGAACTCGTCCTTGATCGTGTACCCCGGACCGCCCGTCCCGGTCCCCTTCGGACACCCTCCCTGCATCATGAATCCCTTGATGATCCGGTGGAACTGCAGCCCGTTGTAGTACCCGCTCTTCACCAGCTTCACGAAATTGTCCACCGTCTTCGGAGCCTTCTCCGGCAGCAATTCGACCGTGATCCCGCCCCTGTCCGTGTCGATCAGCACCTTCTTCGCCATCGGTTTCCCCCCTATTTCTTCTCGTGCCACTCGACCCTGGTCATCTTCGGCGCCTTGAGCGGCCGCCCGCTCTTCGGATCCGGCACCCGGCACTGCTTCTCCACCTTGAACACCACGTCCAGCCCTTCGATCACCCGCCCGAACGTCGTGTGCTTTCCGTCGAGCCACGGCGTCGCCTCGAAACAGATGAAGAACTGGCTCCCGTTCGTGTTCGGCCCCGAGTTCGCCATCGACAGGATGCCCGGCGCGTGAAGCACGCCCGACGCCTCGTCCTCGAATTTGTACCCCGGATCGCCGGTCCCGTCGCCGCGCGGGCAGCCGCCCTGCATCATGAACCCCTTGATGACGCGGTGAAACGTCAGGTTGTTGTAGAAGCCCTGAGTCGTGAGCTTCTTGAAGTTCTCGACCGTCTTCGGCGCCTTGTCCGCGAAGAAGCGGATGACCAGCGTTCCGTAGTCCGCGACCTCCATGACCGCGTACTGGGTGACGACTTCGACGGTGGCGCGAAGCGGCTCCCTGTCCTTGAAGAGCGGATGCGCCCAGGTGAGCGTCCAGGTGCCCGCGGTACCCAGGTCCGCGAAATACACCGCGGGGCAGATCCGGCGCGTCAGCGTTTCGCCCGCCGGGATCACAACGCCCGCGAGATCGGCTCCCGCCTTCATCGCGGCATTCGCCCCTCTCGCGTCCGCAGCCGTCAGCCCTTCGAGCAAGCCCTTTTCGAGCTTCAGATCCTCCTTGCCGTCGTTCTTCACTCCGATGGTCAGCCAGTCGCGGTCCCAGCCGGCGGCTTCCGGGGCGACGAAGACGGGCTGCGCGGCCAGCGCGGCGGTGGAGAGCATCACGAACAGCACGAGCGTTCTCATGGGTCCTCCGTAATTCCCCCTCGGACACGGCGTTCCTGACAGACAGGAAGGGGAAGCGTACCGGCGCCTTCCGGGGGCGTCAACCGGTGGCACGAGATTTCCCTGTCGGCGTCGCGTTCGGTCGTCGCGGAATCCGCGCGGCTCGCTAGAATGCGCGCGTGCCTTCCCGAGGTAACATGAGAATCCGATTTGCGCCGCTGCTCGCCCTCGTGTTCGCCGGCTGCTCCGCCGCCCCGGAACACGGGCGGGACTTCGCGGAAATATGGCGGATGGAGTTCCAGTTCGGCGCGGGCGTCCGGGGGTCCGCGAGATTCGGCGACGGGTGGAGCCTCGACGAGGGGACGGAAGCGGGGATCCGGATCGGGGCCTGCTATGGCGACCTGGATCTGGCGCCGCGTTTCGACGGCGGGCTTCTCCGCGTCGTGTCGCGCATCCGGGGATGGACGGCCACCCGCGACACGCAGGGCGAGCTTGCGGACGTCGAGCCTCCTCCGCCGCTGAAGACCCCGGACTCCAGAAACCCGGACCTTCACTCGAACGACATCGAGGCCGGCGTCACGTTCGGTCCCGTCGGTTTCACGATCGGATTCTCGCCCGGCGAATTCGTGGACTTCTTCGCGGGCCTCGCCGGGATCCAGCTGGACCGGCGCCGGACGCTTCGCTGGACTGGCGGCGATGACGGGCCCGGAGATCCGGCGCCCGCGAAACCGCGGCCTCCCGTGAAACGCGAGCCGCCGCCCCCGACGGAGGAACGCAAGCCGGTCGTCGGCAGCCGGGACCCCGCCGCCGGATCGAAATGAGAGTCTGAGAGCATGAGAAAAATTCGATCTACGGCGTGGTCGGACCTCGCTCGCTTCGCGAGCTCGCCCCGACCGCGCCTGCGATCGAATTTTTTCATGCTCTCAGGAAGTGCTTTGCCTCCC
>JACPRD010000023.1 GCA_016190145.1 Planctomycetota bacterium
CGTCCCGCCCTGCCCTTCACCCGCCAACCTCCGGCTTCCGGGTCAACGCCGCCCGCAGCTTCTCCCGCTCGGGGCGGATGCGGTCGAGAATGCCGTTTACGAACGCGCCGGAGTTCTCGGTGGAAAACGTCTTCGCGAGCTCGACCGCCTCGTTCAGCACGACCGCGCTGGGCGTGTCCGTGAACACCAGCTCCCACGTCGCGAGCCGCAGCACGTTCCGGTCGATCGTCGCCATGCGCGAGACGTCCCAGTTCTCCGCCACGCGCGTGATCTCCGCGTCGATCCCCTCGTGCTCCCGCTCCACCCCTTCGATGATCTCCCGCGCGCGCAGCCGTACCTCGGGCGGGTCGCCGCGCATCGCGAGGAACGACTCGAGGTCCTTCGCGTCGTCGCCCCCGCAGAGGTCGCACTTGTAGAGCCACTGGAGCGCGAGCCGCCGGGACTGGGTGCGCCGCCTCATTCGAGCCGGGTCAGCAGGTGCGCCATCTCCAGGGCAGCCTCGGCCGCCTCGGCGCCGCGGTTCACCTCGGTCCCGCTCCGCGCCTCCGCCTGCGCCCGGTCGAGCGCCGTGATGACGCCGAACGTGCACGGCACGCCCGTGTCGCGCGACACCTCCGAAATCCCGCGCGCCGCGTTCTCGCTCACGTAGACGTCGTGCATCGTCTCGCCCTGGATGACCGCGCCCACGCAGATCACGCCCATGTACCGCCCCTGCGCCGCCAGGCGCCGCGCGACGAGCGGAATCTCGAACGCGCCCGGCACCCACGCGACCGTGATATCCCCGTCCTTCACCCCGTGCGACGTGAGCACGCCGATGGCGCCGTCCACCAGGCGTTTTACGATGTCCTCATTGAAGAGGGCGGCGACGATGGCGAAGCGGCGTCCGGCGCCGTTCATTTCGGGGCGGATGATCCGGGGCATAAGGGGGCGTATCTTAGCCGGGGAGGGACGGGCGAAGGACAATTTTGAATTTTGAATGATGGATTGTGAATTCGATCCGCGTTCGAATGGCTCACAATTAATAATTCAAAATTCATAATTCATAATTGCCGTTCCCGTCAACTTTCCCCCTACCGCGTCTCCTCCGGCAACTCGTACATCCCCTTCCGCTCGGTCCCTTTCGACATCACGAACTTGACCAGCAGCATCCCCGCGAGCAGGAGCACCCCCGCGGCGATCGCGATCCAGGCCCGCCGGTCGTGCCAGAACGGCGCGGACCCCGCTTCCTTCAGAACCGGCGCCTGCACGGGCTGGCCATCGAGGAAGCGCTGGAGGTCGTCGGCCAGCTCCTTCGCGGATCCGTAGCGCGCCGCTGGCTCCTTCTGCAGGCACTTCACCACGATCGCCTCCAGGGCCTTCGGGATCTTCGCGTTGAGCGATCGCGGCGAGGGGCAGGGGCGGACCGCGATGGACTTGCGGACTTCGACGGGATTCTCGCCGCTGAAGGGGCGTTTTCCGGTGAGGAGCAGGTACAGGACGGCGCCGGCGCCCCAGATGTCGGCCGCGGGGCCGACTTCCTGTGCGACGCCGCGGGCCTGTTCGGGGGACATGTAGAACAGGGTGCCGAGGACGCGTTTGGTGTTCGGGTCGCTCAGGTCGAGCCGCAGGGAGCGCGCGGCGGAGAAATCGGAGAGGAGGGCCTTGTTGCGGCGGTCGATGAGGATGTTGCCGGGCTTGACGTCGCAATGCAGGAGGCCGTTCTGGTGGGCGTGCTGGAGGGCGAGGGCGACGTCGCGGATCCACTCGATGACGTGGGGAAGGGGTTTTTCGGACTTCTCGAAGGCGAGGGGCGGGGCGCCTTCTTCTTCGCGGACGAGCGCGGAGAGGGGCGCGCCGTCGATGAAGTCCATGGTGAAGAAGCCCTGGCCGTCGGACTGACCGACTTCGTGGACGGAGACGATGGAGGAGTGCCTGAGGCGCGCGGCGGAGCGGACTTCCTGGAGGAACTGGTGGCGGCGCTTCGCGCTTTCGTCGGGATTTCCCGCGTCGATGAGGACCTTGACGGCGACGGGGCGGCCGAGGGCGGGGTCCCAGGCTTTGTAGACGAGACCCATGGCGCCTCGGCCGAGCTCTTCGAGGAGCGGGTACTTTCCGAAGTATCGCCCGCGGAGCGCGCCGGGCGGGGGGGCGGCCTTGCCGGGCGCGGCGTCGCCGAGGGCGGCCATCGCGGCGTTGCCGGCGACGGAGAGGGGAGCTTCGGCCGGCGCCGGGTCGAGCGCGCCGCCGCAGGCGCACGTGCCGCGCCCCGCGGACCAGTTGCGCGCGTTGAACTGCTTTCCGCACGCCGCGCAGCGGACGAGGGCGATTCCCTGGCGCTGGAGCAGCTCGCGGACCTGGCCGGTCTGGAGGAAGGCGCGGCGGGAGAGGAGTTCGCCGACGCGCATGAAGAGTCCGCTCTTGCGCAGGTCGGCCTGGAGCCGGAGGGCTTCGTCGCGCTGTTCCGCAGTGATCCAGCCCTGTTCGACGGCGAGTTGGCCGAGGGGATTGTCGGGCATTGTGGGGGGGAGTATAGCGTGAGGGTGGGAGGGGTGGTCAGGGCAGGGCAATTTTGAATTTTGAATTTTCAATTTTGAATGGCGACTTCGAACACGGCGAGCACTGTTCGGAGTCCCAATTCAAATTTCAGAATTCAACATTCAAAATTGCCCTTCGCCGTCAGGCGACCGACCGGAATTCCAACGGCGCTGCAGCGTCGCGTTCTTCCCGATCCGCGACCGCCTCGCCTATCTCGTCCCCGAACTCATGCGCCATTTTCGCAGGTCCATGAGGTGTTCCTGCTGAAACGCCAGCAGCTTCTTCGTGAACTCACTTGTCTTCGCCGAGACGGTTCCTTCCATGTCCGCCGACAGCCCATGCAGGCCGGCGCCGGCATCGAGCGGCTCCGAGTCGACCGTGCCGGGGTAGTCGGCGAGCAGAGCCTCGAGAGCGGCGAGGACCGCGGGGTCCTCCACGACGGCCTCGAGATGGACCCTCTCCGTGGCGCCCGCGAGAGGCGGGGACGGTTCGGGTTGCGGTCGCGGCGGCGGCCGCACAGGTTCGGGCGGCGGAGGATCAGGATCGGGAAGCGGCGGCGGCGTCCAGACGGGGGTCGGCGCCGGCAGCTCGATCTTCGCGGGCTCCGATTTCTTCGGCGTCTCCCGGGGCGCCGCGGCGATCGGCCGCGGAGTCGATCGTTTCACCAGGTGAAGCGCCACCGGCGCCGCGACCAGGACGCCGAGGACCGTCCCCGCGATCACCAGCGGGAGGACGGAGCGCTGCCGGCGCGCGGGAGGCGCGGCGAGCGCGGCCATCACCCGCTCGCGCACCCCTGCGGGCGCGAGCGCGTCGGCGTCCTCGAGCGAGCGCAGAAGAAGCCTGACTTCGTCGAGCTCAGCGCGCCGCGACCGGCACGACGCGCAGGCGGCGAGGTGCCCCTCCACGGCCGCGCGATCGGGCGCCGGAAGCGCCCCGTCGAGCAGAGCGGACAGGCCGTCGAGGACGGATTCGCAGTTCATCCGATCGCTCCGCTGCGGTAGGCCTTGAGCGCCTCGCGCAGGTGTTCGCGGCCGCGCGCGAGACGCGAACTCACCGTCTTCGCCGGAACGCCCAGCACCTCGCCCGCCTCGTCGTAGGAGAGGTGCTGCAGGTCGCACAGAACCACCGCTTCACGGTAGATCTCCGGCACCCCGCGCAGGGCCTCGTCGAGCTTCACGAGGAGTTCGAGTCTGGAGAGGGCGGCGAAGGGCGTTGGGGCGTCGTCGGGGATCTTGCCGAGGAGGGTCGTGGTGGCGCCGGGGCCGCCCGCGCGGTCGGAGGCCTGGTGAAGGGGTTTCCGCCGGCGGGTGCGGGCGCGGTCCATGGAGAGGCGGCGGGCGATGGTATGGACCCAGGCGGAGAAATTGCCGCCGTGCTGCCACGAGTCGCGCGCGGCGTAGACGCGGAGGAAGGTTTCCTGGAGGAGGTCTTCGACGGCGCCGGCGTCGCCGGTGAGGCGGTAGAGGAAACTGGAGAGGCGGCCGGACCATCGCTGGATGAGGAGTTCGAGGGCGCGGGCTTCCCCGCGGCGCAGCCGTTCCATGAGGTCCGCGTCGGATTCCTGGGACCACTGGATGGGGATCGTCTCGCCGCCGATATCGGGGGGGCGTGGCATGGGTGGGCGCACCAACGGCATGAGAGTGTATACGCCGCGAGGGGGAATTGGCTCCCGGGAAATTGGGGCTGGCCGCGAAGCGGCTCCCTTTACCTTTACCTTCTACCTTTACCTTTCCCTGCCGTTCGAACGACAGGGAAAGGGGAAGGGGAAGGTAAAGGTAAAGGGGGCGCGGCTTCGCCGCGCGCCGGTTCCGCAATGTGGGGAGCACTCCCCCGCTCGCGGCGTATTCCAGCTTCACACCCCTCATCCGCGGGAGAATCCCATGCGCCACGCCGCCGCCGTCCTGATCGTCCTCGCCGCCGCCCTGCCGGGATTCAGCGACGCCGTGCTCCTCAAGAACGGGGCGCGGTACATCGGCGACGTGAGCCGCGAGGACGAGGGGTTGAGAGTCCGGAACGCGGATTTTCCGGAAGGGGTTTTCGTGCGGAACGCGGACGTGAAGAAGGTCTACCCGGCGCCCGAGGCGTTGCTGGCGCTGTTGACGGCGGACTACGAGAAGGCGAAGGGGCTGTACGGGGCGGGGGGAGACGAATCGCTGAAATCGGCGCTCGACCTGCTGTTCGAGATCGAGACGCAGGCGCTGGACGCGCTCGACGTGTATCCGGGAAGCCGGGAGGGGTTCGAGGGGCTGCTCGGGCAGGTACACGACCTTCGGAAGCTCTGCCGGGAGGGGCGGACGCTGGAGGGTGAGGTCGCGCCGGAGCCGAAGCCGGAGCCACAGGCGCCTCCGGAGCCGCCGGCCGACCGGATCGGGACGATGCCGGCGCGCCAGGTCGCCGCGAAGGCGATTGCCGCACTGCGTCAATCGGACGGGTACGGGTTCCGGTGGACGGCGAAGGGAAGCAACTACGGCGTGGCGGCACAGGGGTACGCGTGGAAGAACGGGATCGTAAGGCTCGCGCTCGACAAGTCGGGGCTCGTCGCGCGCCCCGCGGGAACGGCGGCCACGCCCGGCACGGTCCTGTTCCGCCGCGGCGCCGCGGCGTTCGCCGAGGATCGCTTCGGCGCCCTGGTCCCCGCGGCCTCGGCCGGCGAAGACGCGCGGCGCGCGGCGGCGCTTCCCCTGCCGGATGCCCTTCTCGCCTCCGTGCTCGCCGGATCCGCGCGGGCCCGCTTCCTCCTCGACGCGGAAGCGGGGGGAGCGGCGTGCCGGGTGATCGAGGTTGAGGCGGGGGTGGAGGAATTGAAAGCGCACGTGGAGGTATGCGCGAAGGCGTTCGACCAGACGTTTGCGGGCGGGGGGAAGGACGCGCCGTTCGACCGGAAGCTGTCGTGGATGCGGTATCGGGTGTACGTGGCGGTGGCGGACGTCGGGGTGAGGCGGGTGGAGAGGGAGGCGTACGTGAGGTACGGAAAGCATGCGTCGCTGGCGATCGGGGGGACGGGGCCGTACGACCAGACGGTGGTGGCGGAGGTGGCGGGGGCGGGGGGGACGGTGCCGGAG
>JACPRD010000188.1 GCA_016190145.1 Planctomycetota bacterium
ACAGGAAAAGCAGAGAGCGGGCTCGATCGAATGGGTGGGCAAGGAGACGATCACCTTCTCGGACGCGATGCGGGCGGTCCGCCGCTGGATCTGGCAGGATTGGATTCTCAACACCCCTGCCAAAGGTGCCTCGTTCAAAAATCTCCCGCGAAACATACGCGAAACCCTGCTCTCCGCAATGGCAGCAGCGGCATGACACCCCTCAAAAAAGGGCAAAAGTCGAGCTCAGAGTTTGTGAAAAAATCGGGCTGGGATGCTCCGTCGGCCTGCAGGAAGGCCCACGGCAGGCAAAGACTGGACGAGCCGGCCGACTCCGCCCCGCAGCCCGATTTTTTCACAATCTCTGGGAGGCAAAGCACTTCCTGAGAGCATGAAAAAATTCGATCGCAGGCGCGGTCGGGGCGAGCTCGCGAAGCGAGCGAGGTCCGACCACGCCGTAGATCGAATTTTTCTCATGCTCTCAGCCCTGGGAACGCTTCCCGCCGCCCTCGCCCACGTCCTTCTCAGGAGCCGTCACCGAATGCACACCGGACCCCTCCTTCCGATCCTGAGGAATCGCCGTCAGCCCCGACCCCTCCCGGCGATCGCCGCCGCCGGTCCGGTGCAGCCCCGATCCCTCCGACTTCTTCTTCCCCGCGTCGGCCACCTGCGGCACCTGCGACTGCCCCTTGATCTGCCCGAAAATCATCCGCCCCGCGCTCGTCTGCATCGCGTTCGTCACCGAAATCGTCACCGTCTGCCCGATCCGGGAGTACCCGCCCTCGACCACGACCATCGTCCCGTCATCGAGGAATCCCACACCCTGACCGTGCTCCTCGCCCGGCTTCTGAATCCGCACCTCCATCGCCTCGCCCGGCAGGATCACCGGCCGCATCGCCGTCGCCAGGTCGTTCAGGTTGATCACCTCGACCCCCTGAAGCTGCGCCACCTTGTTCAGGTTGAAGTCGTTCGTCACGATCCGCGCATCCATGTGCTTCGCCAGCGCCACCAGCTTCGAGTCCACCCCCTCGATCCCCGGAATGTTCCCGTCGTAAATCTCGATCTGCGTCCCCTTCGTCTTCTGCATCCGCCCCAGGATGTCCAGCCCCCGCCGCCCGCGGTTCCTCTTCAGCTTGTCCTGTGAATCCGCGATCTGCTGAAGCTCGTGCAGCACGAACTTCGGCAGCACCACCTTCGCCGTGATCAGCTTGAGGTCGACGACATCGGCGATCCGGCCGTCGATGATGACGCTCGTATCGACGAGAAGCGGCTTGGGCCCGGAGTGCTCGCGCACGACCTCGACGAACGGGATCACGAACTTGAAGTCGTCCTTCGACTGCAGGATGCCGATGACCGCGAGGTAGACGAAGATTGCCATGGAAGAGAACTGGACCCACTCGCGGAATCCTTCGGGGCCCTTGTTCATGGCGGGAATCAGGAAGAGGGTCTGCACGAAGATGAAGGATGCGATGAAACCGAAGACGACGCCGAACATGACGATGCTGATGATGCCGATGAACCGGCGCGTGAACCCGATCTCGATGAGGATGAAGGTGCCGGCGATGAGGAGGCCGGCGAGCGATCCCCACCACCACGGGGGCGCCTCGAGAGGGAAGTACTCGGTCCACCACATGATGGTGACGTGGCGGCCCATGAGGGCGAGAAGAAACGCGAAGGCCACGCGGAGGCCCCAGATCATTGGAAGAGGGTAGCATTCTGGGCGCATGCGGTAAAGGCGCGGGGGGGTTGTGAGCCATAAGCCATAAGCGGCGCGCTTCGCGCGCTCCGGGATGCGGGGGGATTCCTTGAAGCCGCCCCCTGGGCAGACCGGGCCGGGCCGGGAGTCCATTTCCCGTTCCGCCTTGACACAGGCCGCTCGCCCGCTATCATTCCCGCTCTTCACGGAGGACCCAACGTCATGCCACAAAAATGCGAAGTCTGCGGACGCGGCCCGAAACTGGGCAACATGATCGTGCGTCGCGGAAAGGCCAAGAAGGAAGGCGGCGTCGGCAAGAAGACCACCGGCATCACGCGCCGGTCCTTCCGCCCGAATCTACAGCGCATCCGCGCGCTGCGCGACGGGGTGGCTGGCCGCATGTGGGTCTGCACCCGGTGCATCAAGTCGGGGAAAATCCGGAAGCCGCTTCGCGCCTGGAAGGCCGGCGTCTAGGCGGGAGTGCATTCCGCGCGACGCGGGGACCGTCTCCGGGGATTCCGCATCTTGATGCCACGCCACTCGAAGGATTCTGAAACTCTGTTAAGATGGTCGCGGAGAAACTATGCCCGAACTGAAGGACATCATTCTCGGCAACGTCGCCGTCGAGCGCGGGATCGTCACGCGGGAGACGCTGGCGGAGCTGCAGAAGCAGCAGCGCGACACCGGGCTTCCGCTCGGGCAGGTGATGCTCCGCGCCGGGATCGTCACGGGTCCCCGGCTGATCGAGCTCATGAAGCTGGTCAACGTCACGATCGAGCACCTCGACGGGGGGCTCGAGGTGGGGATCGACGAGACGGAAGCGGCGACCGGGCCGGCGATTGTCGTGCGGACTGAGGAGCCGGCGCCGGCGCCGTTTCAGCCGGGCGAGAGTCCGGTGGCGCCGGTGTATGGCGCGAAATCTTCGCCGCCCGCGCCGCGGCCCGCGAGCATCGCGCGGCCGGCGGCCGCGCAGGCGGCGCCGGGCCAGGGTTCGCCGAGGACGGGCATTCCGACGCCGCGCCCGATGCCTGCCCCCGACCTGCCGCCCGGCCGCGGCGCGGGGATTCCGACGCCGGCGCCGTTGCCCTCTCCGTTAGGGCCGGGAGGCGATTCGCCGACACCGCGGCCCGTCCCTCCGCCTCCGCGGACCGGTCGGACCGCCGCGTTCGACCCGTCGCGCATTTCGGGAACGCCGACGCCGGCGATCCAGCCCAAGCCTCAGACCGCGAAGTTCGACTCCTCGCGGTTCGACCAGCCGGCCGCTTCACCCGCCGCCCAGAGTGCGCCTTCGCCCGGGCAGGGGCCCGCTTCCCGTTCCGGTCAGCCTCCGTCCCAGCGATTCGATCCTTCGAAGCTCAAGAGCGGGACGCAGCCGCGGACGCAGAGTTTCGGTTCGGCGAACATGAGGCATGTGGGCCCGCCGTCGTCCGGCATGGCGCCCGCCGCGCCCGCGGCGCCGGTGGCACCGGGCGTCCCCGCGGCGCCGGCGGCCGGCCAGCCGGGCGCGCCGAAACCGCACACGGACCGGTTCGATCCGTCGCGCGTGAACGCCGGCCAGGCCGCTCCTCCGGGTGCCCGGCCGAAGACGGAGCGGTTCACGTTCGACGCCGGCGCGGCCCCGGCCGCGCCTCCGGCGGGCGGCGCGCGGCCCGCGACGCAGAGATTCGCCCCGGCGGGCGAGGGACCGAAACCCGGCACGCAGAAATTCGCGCCGGCCGGCGAAGGGTCGAAGCCCCGGACGCAGAGGTTCGACGTCGCGGCGCCGCCGGGAAAGCCGAAGACGCAGAGGTTCGAGCCGGGAAAAACGGACCAGGGCCGGCCGAAGACCGAGGCTTTCCAGCTCGGGCTGGTCGACGACAAGCCGGAAGTCCAGGGAGTGTTCGGCGAGAACGTGACGAGTGCGCCGAAGCAGAAGAAGGACCAGACCCGGCTGTTCAATCCGGTCAATCTCCCCTCCCAGACGCCCGCGGGAAAACTCACCGACGCTCCCGAGGCTCCCATCGAGGTGCCGAGGCCCGTGTCCGTTCCGGGCGCCGCGACCCCCGCGGGCAGGCTGCCCGCCGGCATCGACGCGGACTCGAAACCGCTTCCCAGCCCCCTCGACGATTCCAAGGTCATACCGCCGGACGCGCCTCCGTTCGAGTTGCCGCCGGGAGCCGCGGAGGAGACGGCTCCCGCGGCGCCGGCGGCCGCCGACAATCCGCCGACCGCGCCGGCGGTGCCGGTGGAGGGACAGATCAAGGCGCCCGGCCGGATGCTGAAGCCCGAGGACTCGGGGTTCATCACGCAGAGCGACCTGCCGGACTTCGAGATCCGCGCGGGAGACAAGCCGGGGCAGAAGCCGGTGATGGTGAAGAATCCGACCCCGCCGGAGCCGCCGAAGAAGGAGACGCGCCGGGTGACGGCGGCGCCTGCGGCGGGAGGCGGAACGCGCGTCCGCCCGCGCCCCGCGGCCGCCAGGCCCGCGGAAAAGCCGCCCGCGCCGGTCGACGAGGTCGAGACCGTGGCGGAGGCGCCGAAGAAACGCAGCAAGAAGCTGCTCGTGACGCTCCTCGTGATCCTCGTGCTCGTGCTCGGCGGAGGCGGCACGCTTTTCGGCATGAAGAAACTCACGGTCGACGACCTGAAGCATCTTCCGCAGACCATGAAGGAAGCGCCGCAGCTTCTGAAGGAATCTCCCCGTCTGTTCAGGGAGATGTTCCGCCGATGAATGCGGTCCCGCTGGCGATTTTCTCGGGGCTTGGGACGGCGGAGTTCATCGGGCTGGTGATCCTGGGGATCCTGCTTTACGGCAAGAACCTGCCGACGGTGGCGCGGACGGTCGGGCGAACGATCGGCGATTTCAAGCGCCACATGAAGGACGTCGAGGACCAGATCAAGCGCGAGGCGTTCCAGGACGAAATGCGCCGGGAGCGGCCGGCGCGGCCGCCGTCCGCGGAGGAGGCGAAGGGGACTCCGGCGGGGGCTCCGGAAAACGACGCGAAGAAAGAGGGCTCGAACGGCTCGGCCCTCCCGCCGCCCGGGTCCCCGGACTAGCCCAAGAGGCGGTCGCCCGCGTCCCTTCCAAAACCGGTCCGTCCTGAGAACGTGAGCGACGGTCGCCCGGAGGCGTGCGGCGTCGGCCCGTCCGGCGCGCCTCGTTAGCCCCGGTTCCTCACCTCCATCTCACGCGCGCGCCGGATGGGCTGACGTCGCGCGCCGCACGGCGATTGTCGCTCACGTTCTCAGGAGCCAGTGGCGCAGGAGCTCGAGCCCGGCCCCGGTCATGAACGACTCCGGGTGGAACTGCCAGCCTTCGACGTCCCCGCGGCGCAGGCCCATGACGACGCCGTCCGCGGTCCATGCCGTCCGCTCAAACCCCGGGGGCATCCGCGTCACGGCCAGGGAGTGATAACGCGCTGCGTCAAAAGGCGAGGGAATTCCGCGGAACGGGCCCGTGCCGTCGTGGAAGACGGGCGAAGTGCGGCCGTGCACCGGCTGAGGCGCGCGGCCGACGCGTCCGCCGAACGCGGCGGCGATCGTCTGGTGTCCGAGGCAGACGCCGAGAAGAGGCCGCCGCCCCGCCGCCGCGCGCGCGATCCGCAGCGATGCCCCCGCTTCCCCCGGCCCGCACGGTCCCGGCGAGATCACGATCCGGTCGCGCCGGAGCGCCGCCCCGGGGGTCGCGCGGTCGTTGCGCACGACGTCGACGCGGGCGCCGAGGAAGGCGAGGGCCTGGAAGAGGTTCCAGGCGAAGGAGTCGAAGTTGTCGACGAGGTAGACGCGCGGTCGCACGCGCCCAGTCTACCGCGGCTCGGGCCCGAGCGCGGCGAGCCGCGCGCGGACCATGAGCCACGGCGCCTCCTGGCCGTAGCACATGTCCTCCGCGCGCCGGTAGGCGGCGAGCGCGTCGCGGGGCCGCCCCGCGAGTTCCGCGGCCAGACCGGAGATGTACTCGAGATGCGCGCGGCTCGCGGCCGCCACCGTCAGCGCCGCGTCGAGCGCCCGCTTCGGAACCTTGCCCGCCAGATACCAGCACACCACCTTGAGCACGTCCTCGGCCTCCTTGTCCTGGGCGACGCGCTCGAAATGCGCCAGCGCTTCCTCGTTGTTCCCCTCGCACACCGCGACGAGACCGCGGTCGTACTCGAACCCGGCGGCGTGACGCGGGCGGCGCGCGGCGGCCCGGTCGATTTCCTCGCGCGCGGCCTTGAGCTCGCCCGCGGCGATGCGCGTGCGGATCGATTCGCGCGCGGCCGGCACCGCGAACATGTCGTTGCTGCCGTCGGCCAGCTTCCGGTAGATGTCGCAGGCCTCGGCGGTTCCACCGGAGGCGCGGAGGATGTCGGCCTTGGCCATGAGAAGAGGGTACCGCGTGGCGAGGGTCTCCCGTTCGGCCTCGGCCAGCCAGGCGTCCAGGAGCGCGACGGCGTCGAGCGGGCGGCCCGCGCAGGCCACCGACCGGGCGAGCATTTCGCGGGCACGCCGCTGCATTTCGAAGACGGCCATCGGGGTGCCGTAGCGGTCGAGAAGCGCGTCGGCTTCTTCTTCGGAGATCTTGTTCCGATTTTTCCCGAGCACGAGGTCGCGAACGCCGTTTTCGCCCTGTTTCTTCGAGAGTTCCTCGAGCATGCGGAGGAGTTCGGAGGCATTCCGCTCGGCCTCCGCGTAGAGGCGGCGGCGGTAGAAGATTTCGCCGAGACGCGAAAGCGTGTTGGCGCAGTGCATGTCGGGATTCCGAGGGCACGAAGCCAGCGTCTTGCGGCAGGCGCGCTCGGCCTCCGCGGGATCCGCGTCCTCGACGAGCAGTCGCCCGAGCGCGAGCAGCTGGGCGACCGGGTTGTTCCCCTCGACCTCCACGGGGCCCGGGTAGCCCGCGACGCGGGTCTGGGACGCCACGGCGTTCGTCATGGAGCCGCTGGCGGGCAGGACGTCGGCGTAGGCGTCCGCGTTGTCGAGGTGTGCCACCGCGAGCGGGATCGCCCAGGCGGCGCCCCGGGCGCACGCCGATCGGCGCGCCTCGCGCAGGACGCGCGCGAAGACCTCCGCGGCCAGGCGGTAGCTTTCCGGCGGCCCGCCCGCCTCCGCCGTCTGCAGCTCGCAAAGCCCCGTCCGGTACACCGCTTCCCAGTCGAGCTCCGTTTTCGGAACGTCGGGAGCCGCGAACCGGTACTGCTCCTCCGCCACGTCGTACGCCTGGAGGTCGAAAAACCGGTCGCCGACGCCCACGGCGTGCCGGCGGTACGCGTCGGACTGGCCCTCGAGGTGCAGCCCTCCCACGCGCGCCGCGCCGCCCGAGATGGCCAGCGAAACCTCCCGGCTGTCCCGCTTGAACCCCGGGGCCGGATCGAACATCTCGATCACCGGCTCCGGGTTTCCGCCGGCCCAGACCCAGAGCCCGTCGATCCGGCGCTCGACCTGCACCGGCATCCACCTGAACGCGATCGGCACGCGCCGCTGCACGCGGCGCGGCGTGCCCATGCCCTTGCGCTCCGCCTCGACGCGCATGTTCCCGCCCGCCCGGGCGAACCTCACCACGTAGCCTTCGTCGGCCGCGCGCGCGTTCCCGAACAGCCGAAGCGCCACCTCCCCGGGATCGTTCGGATCGAAACTGAGCGTAAGCGACACGCGCAGCGCCCCGTCGTGCGCGCCCGTCGCGACGAGCTTCTTCTCCGCCCCCGACTTCCCCTCCCACACCTCGTCCCCCTGCTCGTCCCCGATCCGCCAGCCCTCGCCCGCCCACGTGACGGTTCGTTCCTCATAGAAGGGCACCACCGGGCGCGGTTCGGTCCGGACCGTGACCGGCGGCAGGTTCCGGCGCGCCTGCGCGCCTCTTCCCAGACGGATGATTCCGAACAGGGAGACGGCGGCGGCAAAGCCGATGAAGCCGGCGGCGAAGAGGGCGCGGTGGCGGCGGGCGTGCCGGAGCACGCGGCTGAGCGGTCCGGTCCCGCGCGCGAGGACGCCCTCGCCCGACCGGAAACGGCGCAGCTCGTCGCCGAATTCGCGCGCGCTCGCGTAGCGGCGCGCCGACTCCTTCTCGAGCGCCTTCAGGCACACGTGGTCGAGATCCGCCGCCACGTCGCGGCCCTGCTTCCCCGGCGGCAGCGGATCCTCGTTCACTACCTTGATGATCGTGTCGATGTCGTTCTCGCCCACGAACGGCGGCACGCCCGCGAGGCACTCGTAGAGCACCGCCCCCATCGAGTACACGTCGCTCCGCTGATCCACCGCCCGCATGTCGCCGCGCGCCTGCTCGGGCGGCATGTAGTACGGCGTCCCCATCGCCGTCCCGCTCTTCGTCAGATCGCTCGCTCCCTTCGCCGCCTTCGCGAGCCCGAAGTCCGTCACCTTCGCCCTCCACTCCGTGTCGACGAGGATGTTCGCGGGCTTGATGTCGCGGTGAACGATCCCCTCGCGATGCGCGTGGTCCACCGCGTCCGCCACCTGCGTCATGATCTCCACGGCCCGCGCGTGGGTCAGGTCTCTCGAACGGAGAAGCGCCGACAGCGGCTGCCCGACGACGTACTCCATGACGAGGAAGTTCCGTCCCTCGTGCACGCCGAGGTCGTAGATCGGCACGATGTTCGGGTGCCGCAGGCGCGCGGTGGACTGGGCTTCGCGGAGGAATCGTTCGACGCTTTCGGGGGAAGCGTGTTCGCCCTCGAGCAGGACCTTGAGGGCGACGAGGCGGTTGAGCTTGGTGTCGCGCGCGCGGTACACGACGCCCATGCCTCCTCGCGCGATTTCACCCAGAATGTCGTAGTGGGCCACGCGCGTGACCGGCGGGAAATGCAGGTCGCTCGGGACCACGACGTCGGCCGCGCCCAGATTGACCGTCGGCGCGTTCACGTCCACGGGCGGGGCCGGATCGATGCGTGGCCGGGCAAGCCGCTCGATGCCGAGCTCGCCGGGTCCGTAAGCCTCTGGGATCAGCGTGGGCCGGGATTCGTCGTCAAAGATCATGAGGCCGCACTTGGGGCACGACGCGGAGACGGAGTTTCCCCCGTCGAATTCGAGGTCGCACCTCCCGCATCGCCTCTTCCCCGTCATCCCTCTCCCCCATTTCGCTGCCCTGTTCTACGACGCGACCCGCGACCCGTTGGTCAAATTCCCCGATCCCCCATACAGCAACACGCGTGCCGGGGCTTCGGTTCCCGGAATCCGGAATGCCGGCGGGCGGCATCCCCGGGCTCCGGCCTGGATTGCCGCGCCCGGACAGCTTAGTCCGACGGCCCCGCGGGCGAATGGCCCCCACCAGGGGGCGCCGGCGCCGGACCTAACTCCTCGAGAATCTTCCGGAATTCGGGCTCGCCACGGATGCCGTCGAGGTCGCGGTCGAGCTGAATCCACTCCGCATTCCGGTAGCCCGCATCCTTCGCCCGCCGCATCTCCGCGATCGCCTCCGCCTTCATCCCCTTCATCGAGTACGCGCACGCGAGATTGTAGTGCACCACGTACGTCTCGTGGCCGAGCCGGATGACGTTCCGGTAGGCCTCGATCGCCCGGTCCTGCTCGCCCACCCGCGCCGCAATCTCCGCCAGGTCGGCCCAGATCCTCCCCTGCTGCTGCGAGTCCGCCTCAGCCAGCCCGTCGCGCAGGTCCTTCTCCATCTTCAGAACCGGCTCCTGGTGCCCCAGCTTGTAGAGCGTGAACGCCGCACCTCTGCCCAGGCGCGACGACGGATCCTCCATGTTCACGAGCTCGGGGATCACGGAAGCGTCCCCGACATCCCCCAGAGCATCCACCGCCATCTGCCGGTACTGGTATCCCGGCGCGGCGGGATCCTGGAAAGGGAACTCCGGGTCCGTGAACATCCGCGTGAGGACCGCGACGCCGTCGGGCCCCAGTTCTTTCAGGTCGTCGTACTGCCCGTGATAAAACCCGCTTTCGCCGGAAGAGGTGATCTGCCTGCGGAACACGGCCTCGATGTCCTGCACCGTGAGATCGACGAGGAGCTTCTCGACCTCCCCCTTCACCGCCGGGTTCTGTTCGGCTTCGGAACGCAGGATGGGCTTGCAGGCGCGCCCGGCGCGCAGGAACGAGGCGCGCACGCTGCCGCGGATGCCGGCGTCCGCGTGGTCGAGGAGCGGCAGGAGCGCCCGGACCGACTCGGGCGTCCCGATCCGCCCGAGGATCTCCACGGCCGCGCGCTGCACGCGCGCGTCCCGGTCCTCCGCGAGCGGCGCGACGAGCGGGACGGCCTCCTTCCCGAGCTTGACGAGCGCCGCCGCGGCCTGTTCCCGATCCTCGAGGAACCGGCTCAGCAGTTTTTCGACGAGCTGTTCCACGGTCGGCGGCGCATCCTCCGCGCGCGCGGAAAACCGCGCGAGCGACAGGAACACGATGGCGAGGACGGACGCTTTGCGCATGAGTGTGAAGAGGATTATAGCGCCGCCGCTTCCCGGGGCGGTTGCGCGAATGCGGGTGTCGTCGTCGTTTCCCGTTTCTCGTTTCTCGTTCCGGGCGGCGGGCGCTTCCGTGGTTTCGGCTTTGTTTCGCGCGCCATCCGCGTTACTCTCATGGATCGGTCCTTGTTAGGGGGTTGTTATGCTCTTCTGGCGGGCTAAGCCTCGCCGGTTCGCATTGAACCGGCCCGGTCCGGCGCTGCCGATCGAGACCGTTGAACGCAGCCCCATCACGTTCAACGCCCTCGTCGCGACCCTCTTTGCCCTCGCCACCGTCGCCATCCTCAACTACGGCGCGATCGCCGCCAATCCCGCGCAGGTCTGGCTCCGCCTCGGCGGCTACGCCGTCCTCACCGGCCTCTCGACCGTCGTCCTCGCCCTCTACGTCCGCATCCTCCACCCCGAGATGCGCTTCCAGCCCCGCCGCGTCTTCTGCTGGGGCCTCGCCCTCGTCGCCCTCTTCGCCCTCGTCCGCATCTACCCGCGCGCCGGCTGGCCGCTCGAACTCGTTCCCGTCACGCTCGTCGGCATGGTCCTCGCCATCGCCTTCGGCCACGGCCTCGCCATCGCCAACATCTTCGTCTTCACTCTCCTCGCCCGGCTCACGGGGCTTCTCGTCGGCGACGAATACCACGCGGTGCTCGCCCTCTTTCCAGGCTCCGCACTCGCCGTGTTCGGCATGCGCACCCTCCGCCGCCGCTCCCGCATCCTCAACGTCGGGATCATCGCCGGGCTCGTCCACGCCGCCACCCTCGTCGGCATCCACCTCGTCACCCGGGACCGCTTCGATATGCACGAGCACCTCGGATTCCTCGAGAACGAGGCCGCCCTCGGCTTCGTCAACGGCGCGGCCACCGCCTTCGTCGTCACCGGCCTCCTCCCCTTCCTCGAGAACGTCTTCGGCATCACGACCGACCTTTCCCTCCTGGAATGGTCGGATTTCAACCAGCCACTGCTCAAGAAGCTCTCCCTCGAGGCGCCGGGCACCCACTACCACTCGATCCGCGTTTCCGAACTCGCGGAGGCCGCCGCCGCCGGCATCGGCGCGAACGCTCTTCTCACCCGCGTCGGCTGCCTCTACCACGACATCGGGAAGACGAACAAGCCCGAGTACTTCGTCGAGAACGACCCGAACGCGGGGGCGAAGCACAAGAGTCTGTCGCCGGCGATGTCGACGCTGATCATCAAGGCGCACGTGAAGGACGGGGTGGAGATGGGCGAGTACTACGGGCTGCCGCCGGAGGTCGTGGAGTTCATTCCGCAGCACCACGGGACGATGCTGATCGAGTACTTCTACCGCGAGGCGATTTCGCAGGCCGAGGAGGCCGGGGCCGGAGAGCAGGTGGACCCGGAGGCGTTCCGTTACGGCGGCCCGAGGCCCCAGACGCGCGAGACGGCCATTGCCATGCTGGCCGACGGTGTCGAGGCCGCCGCGCGCAGCCTCACCGACCCGACACCCACGCGCCTCGAGGGCCTCGTGCGCGACATCGCTCAGAAACGCCTGAATGACGGTCAGTTCAGCGAGTGCAACCTGACGATGCAGGAACTGGAAAAGGTCATCGATTCGTTCGTGCGGACGCTGGCCGGTATCTACCACTCGCGCATCCGGTACCCGGGACAGAAACCCGACGCCGAACTGGACCGCGCACCGCAGGTCGCGGCGGGAGATCCGCGGCTGGCCGAGAAGAGGCCGTGAGGACGCCCGCGGTCCGGGTGTTCAACCGCCAGCGCCGCGCCGTTCCCTCCGCCCTGCTCCGCCGCGCCGCGCGCGCGGCGGGACCGCTGGAAGGGCCCGTCGAGATCACCGTCGTCGACGACCGCGCCATCCGCGCCGTGAACCGCGACTTTCTCGGCCACGACCGCGCCACCGACGTCTGCACCTTCCCCGCCGGCGAGCCCGGGCTCTGGGGTGAGATCCTGATCTCGGCGGAAACCGCCGCGCGGGAAGCCCGCCGACGGGGCCTTCCGACCGCCCGCGAGCTGGCGCTCTACGCCGTCCATGGCGTCCTTCACCTGCGCGGCCTCGACGACCGCACCGCCGCCCAGCGCCGCGCCATGCGCGCCGCCGAATCCATGGCCCTCGAGGCCGTTTTCGGAACCCTCCGTTCACGAAAAAAGGGCGGCCTTCGAGGCCGCCCTTCCTAGCTTATGGCTTATGGCTTATAGCTTATAGCTTACTTGGGCTTGTCCCCGTCCGGCGGCAACTCCGGCACGTTGAACGCCTCGAGCTGCTTGATCGACGCGTCAATCGCCTCCTGCTGCTTCCGGAGCTGCTGCACCATCGTGACCGTGATCGCCCGCAGCCCGTCCAGGATCCGGAGCAGCTCCTCCTTGGTCGCCATGTTCGCGACGTCGACTTTCTTCTTCATCTCCTCGACCTGCCCCTCGAGGACCGCCAGTTTCTTGTCGCACTCGTCCAGCGTCTTCACCTGGCTCTTGCGGATCGCCTCCTCCATCGCCGTCCGCGTCGCGAAGTTCGACTCCACGTCGACCACCCGCTTCATGACCGCGCCCTGCACCTCCTTCGCCTGGTTCTCAGCCTCGGCCTTCGCATAGGCCTCCCACTCGCCCTTCGCCTTCGCCATCTCCTCGTCCAGCGTCGACGAACTGACGCCGCAGCCGCTTCCGTACGCGAGAGCCGCCAGGACCAGTATCTTCTTCATCTTCCCTCCCTGAGTTGGCGCGTTGGGGATATGAGTGCGCGAGCATATCCGAATCTCCGTCCCCGCGCCACGATCCCCTGTCGGGCGAGCGAGCGAAGCGAGCGACGCCCGACCCGTTTCACCCCCAACGCCCCCGTAGAGCGGGAGGGCGCGGGCCGGGGGAGCAAGCGGGGGGCGGGCCCGGGGCGCGCCCCCGATCATCCGGCCGGTCTCCGTCCCGCCCCGCGCGGCGCGCCGCGGGCCCCGCCCCCCGCGAGCGACCCGGCCCGCACCCTCCCGCTCTACGGGGGAGTCCACACACAACGGATCCCCACGTCGTCCGCCGCGATCTCCGTCCCCGGACGACGGGCGATGAGCGAAGCGTCCTTCTCCGTCGTGAGATAGCTCCCGCCGCGAATCGTGCGCGACTTCGCGTAAAGAGGCTTCTCCGGATCGAAAAAGGTCGTCGTCCACTCCGCCACGTTCCCGCACATGTCGAACACCCCGTAGGGACTCACGTCGCTGTCCTTCATCGAGCCCGGCGGAAGCGCCGTCGTCGCGAACGCGGCCGTGTTCGCCTTCCCGGCCTCGAAGGCCTCTCCCCACGGATACAGCCGGCCGTCGGTCCCGCGCGCGGCCTTCTCCCACTCCTCCTCCGACGGCAGCCGCCAGCCCGCCCCCTTCCACTCCGCGTACCGCCGCGCGTCCTCGAACGTCAGCCCGCGCGCCGGCAAGTTCCCCTTCCCATCCGGCGGCTTCCCGTTCACCCAGTGCTTGGGCACCGTCGGAGGCTTCTCCGCCCCCTTCATCGCCTCCAGGAACGCCACGTACTCGTCGTTCGTGACCTCGTGGCGCTGGATCCAGAAGCCCTTCACCTCCCGCGGCTGCTTCGCCTCCCCGAACGGGAATTCCCCCGGCGGCACGTAGGCGCATTCCGCCGGCATCAGCTTGAGCACCCGCGCCTTTCCTTCCGCCGCGTCCTTGTGCGAACCCATGAAGGTCAGCGCCTTCTCGTAGGACTGCACGGCCTCGAACAGCCGCTTCTCCCCCTCGAGCTTCACCCCCGCCTGCACGAGCTTGTCGGCGGCCTCGGCCCGCCGCTTGTCCATCAGGCCGAGCAGGACCGTGAGCTGCTCGTTCGTCGCGATCTTCGACGCCTGCGAATACAGATCGAGCGCCTTCTCGGAATCGCTCTCCTGCCCCGCCTCGCGCACGAGCCGCGCGTAGTCGTCCGAGTCCTTGACCCGCTTCCTCGCCTCCACCAGCCGACTCTCGGCGTCCGCCAGCCCCGCCAGCCCGTGCTCCTTCGCCAGCGCGATCGCCTTCTCCAGCGGGTCCACCGCATCCCTCGGGTTCGACAGCAGAACGCGCTTCCCCTCCTCCAGCAGCTTGTCGAACTCCCCCTGCGCCTTCGCACGGACGCGCTCGGCCTGGTCCTGAGCCTCGCGATCCTTCAGGTCCTTCTCGAACTCCGCCAGCTCGGGGAGCTTCTCGTCGATCTTCTTCGCGCGCTCGAACAGCCGGCGCGCGTCCTCGAGCTTGTTCCCGAAAAGCGCCTCGCGCGCGGCCTCCAGCTCCCGGCGCGCGATGCGCCGCGCCGACGCCACCGGATCTTCGCCGGGAAGCGCGGGTTCCGGCTCGGGCTTCGCCGCGGGCTTCTCGAACATCGCCAGCACCCGGTCGGCGTGCGCCTTCAGGTTCTCCACGTACCCGCGGTTTCCCCCCTCCGGCGAAATGAACCCCAGCGCCCCCACGCTCCCCAGCAGCAGCACCGGCAGAACCGCCGCCACCAGCCGCCCCTTCGACCGCCGCTTCACGACCGTCACGCCCGTCGACTCGATCCCCTTCTGCACCACCATCGTCTTCTCGCCCATCGCGATCCGCGGGCGCTTCCCGTGCAGGTAGTTCTCCAGGTCCTCGATCAGCGCCTCGGGCGACTGGTACCGCTCGTCCGGCGTCTTGCCCAGGCACTTGAGGATGATCGCGTCCATCTCGCGCGTGACCTTCGGATCGATTGAGCTCGGCACCGGCGGCTCGTCGTAAATGTGCTTCGACAGCATGCTGATCGCGGTGTCCCCCTCGAACGGCGCCCGCCCCGCCGCGAGCTGGAACATCACCACGCCCAGCGAGTAGATGTCGCTCCGGATGTCCGCCGGACGCCCCTGCGCCTGCTCGGGAGAGATGTACTTGGGGGTGCCCATGACGGTGCCGGGAAGGGTCTTCTCGTTGTCCTCCTTCTTGAGCTTCGCGAGGCCGAAGTCCATGACCTTGATCTTCACGGCGCGGAAGTTCGTGTAGAGGACGCTGGAGCCGTGCTTGCGCGTCTCGGCGTACGGCTGGAGGTTCTCCGGCGATCCGCCGCTCGCGACCAGGATGTTCGACGGCTTGATGTCGCGGTGGACGATTTTCTCCGTCGTGTTCCACGCCGCCCTGAGCGCCTTCGACACCGCGAGGCCGACCACCGCGACCTCGCCTTCCTCGAACTTGCGGCCTTTTTCGATGAATCTCTGAAGGGTCGCGCCTTCGACGAATTCCATCGCGAACCACTGGGAGCCCTCGTGCTCGCCGGCGCCGTAGACCTGGATGATGTGGTCGTCGGCGATGGAGGCGAGGCACTGGGCTTCGCGGCGGAAGCGTGCGACGAAGTCCGGCTCGCGTGTCATCTCGGGGTTCAGGAACTTGACGGCCACCTGGCGGTTAAGGGAGCGCTGGCGGCCGAGGTAGACCTTCCCCCAGCCTCCCTTGCCGAGGATCTTGTCCGTAAAGATATCGAAGTCGCCGATGGCAAGGACAGGCAAGCGGGGTGAGCTCCTTGTGGGTGAGGAAGATTCTACGGGAGGCGGGGCTCTTTCAGGAAGGGGGAGGTGGGAACCCCGGTGAATCGGACCGGGGATATCCGTTACTTCGGACCGCGGGTGCGGGGCATGCCCCGCGGAAGCCGAACGGGTCTTCCGTGACTCTCGGACCTCGGGCTCACCCGATCGTCCTCTTCCTTCTGAGAATATGGTGGTAGTTCTGCGCGAACCGGTGGGCCTCGTCGCGCACGTACTGGAGCAGGCGGAATCCAGGGCGGTGCGGGTCGGGGCGCAGGGGCTCGGCGCGGCCGGCGATCCACAGGTGGTCGCCCTCGTGCTTGGCGAGCCCGACGCAGAACGGGGGGCGGATTCCGTTGGCGGCCAGCTCCGCGAGCGCGGCGTTGAGGTGCGCCTGGCCGCCGTCGATCATGAGGACGTCGGGGAACGCCGCCTCCTCGTTCTTGAGCCGCGTGAACCGCCGGCGCACGACCTCGCGGATCGAGGCGTAGTCGTCGATCTGCTCGACGGTCCGGATCTTGTAGCGCCGGTAGCCGCTCTTGAACGGAACGCCGTCCACGAACGACACCAGGCTTCCCACGGCGTCGGTCCCCTGCAGGTGCGAAATGTCCGTGCCCTCGATCACGCGCGGCCGCAGCTCCAGCCCGAGCAGTTCGCGCAGGTCGTCCACGCTTTTCACGGGGTCGAGCGGAATCAGGTCCGTCTCCAGCGCGTCGTCGAGGTCGCGGTGGTCGCGCAGCCCCTCGATCGCGTGGATCTGGTCGCGCACATCCGCGGCGACCTCGTATTCGCGCGCCGCGGAGTGCGCCTTCATCTTCGCCCGCAGGTCCCGGAGCAGCTCGCGCTTCGCACCCCCCAGCATCCGTCGGAAGTTCCGCATGTCCTCCGCGTACGCCTCGCGCGCGACCTTGTCCGCGCACGGAGCCGTGCAGCGGCCGATGTTCCAGAGGAGGCAGGGGCGGAAGAAACGGCGCTTGTCGTCGGTCTCGCGGATGTCGAGGGTGCAGGTGCGGAAGCGGAAGATGCGCTGGAAGACCTTGAGGGCGGCGCGGAGCTGGCCGCTGGAGGTGAAGGGGCCGATGAAGGAGGCCTTGTCGGGCTCGCCGGGGGGGACGTAAGTTTCGCCGCGGGCGGCGGCGCGCTGGCGGGCGAGGACGTCCATTTCCCGCGTGAGGAAGACCATCGGGTATTCCTCCTGCGAGATGCCCAGGACGGTGAAGGACTTGTCGTCCTTGAGCATGGCGTTGTAGCGGGGCTGGACGTCCTTGACGAGGCGGGCCTCCATGAGAAGCGCGTCGACCTCGCTGTCCGCCTCCAGCGTTTCGACGTCCTCGACCTGCACGACCATGGCGGCGATGCGCGGTTCGTGGTCGGCCGACGGCTGGAAGTACGAGGAGACGCGCGACCGGAGCGACTTCGCCTTGCCGACGTAGAGGACGCGGCCCCGGGCGTCCTTCATGAGGTAGACGCCGGGCGCGTCGGGGAGGGCGGCGAGCTTGTCCTTCAGGGGAGGCATTCTCGTTCGTTCCTCGTTCCTCGTTACTCGTTTCTCGTTCCGCTATCCGTAGACCCGAACCGCAAACCGCACCTTCGCTCTCCGCAGGTTCCCGCGGAACGGGTAACGAGTAACGAGGAACGAAACCGCCGGCCGGAATCGTCACCGCAGGTGAAAGAGGGCACGGGCAACCTATTTCCGGCGGAACCGTTTGCGCAGGCCGCCGGGAAGCGGCTTCTTCTGCGCGGCCTGCGGCGCCGGGGCGGCCATCGGACCCGGCCACCCCTGCGCGGGCGCGTAGGGCGCCGGCCGCGTCGCCGGAGGCGTCGACATTCCCTTCGCCAGAATCCCGTCGATCTCCTTCGCCACGTCCCCCGCCGTCGCCGGCCGTGCCTCGGGCTCGCGCGCGGTCATCCGCTTCACAAGCGCCGCCGTCGAGTCCGAAATCGGCGGATGCCAGAGCCGCGGGTCGAGCCCCGGCGAGTCGGGGGGCTCCGCGCCGGTGAGCATCGAGAACAGGGTGAGGCCGAGCGCGCAGACTTCGCTCCGGGTGTCGAGGCGCATGGCGGTGCGCGTTTCGGGGGCGACCCAGGGGGGCGTGCCCAGGGCGCCGTCCTGCGGGTGTTCGGGGCGGCGGGTGAGCCCAAGGTCGCAGAGTTTGGCCTGGCCGTCGGCCGTGAGCTTGATGTTGGCAGGGCGCACATCGCGGTGGAGGACGCTCTGCCGGTGGGCGGCGTCGAGCGCGGCGGCCACCGCGCGGCAGACCTGCAGCGCGCGCACCTCCGTCATCGTGGCGCCGCCCGTGATGAGCTCCGAGACGCGCGGGCCCTCCACGAACTCGCTGATGAAATGCCACGTGCCCCCCGCCTGCCGCATGTCGATCCACTGCACGATGCCGGGGTGTGTGACGCGCGCGGACGCCCGGGAATCGCGGACGAGCTTCTGCACGAAGTCCTCGTCCTCCATGAAGTCCCTCTCGAGCGTCTTGATCGCGACCTCGCGGTCCATCGCGACCTGCTTCGCCCGGAAGACGTGCCCCAGGCCGCCCATCCCCAGGTAGCCCGTGATGTGGTACCCCTCGATCTCGGGCGTCGCCACCCCCGCGGGCATCGTCGGCGCGGGCGGGGCGACGATGGCGGTTTCGGAAGCGGGCGTCGTGAAGACCGCGGCGACCTCCGGAACGTCTCCGGCCGTCTTCCACGAGTCCATCTCCGGCCGCCACACGAACGACGCGGGCGTGAGACCGCCCTGCTCCGCCATCGACGCGAGCGCCCTGTACTCGAACGGCCCCGCGGGCTTGCCGTCCCGCACGACGAACCAGTCGTCGTGCTCGATGATGTGGTCGGGGGGCGGGGGAAGGGTCTCGCGCGTGGATCCGGCGTTGGACACGTCGGTGGTCTCGTCCGGGCGGGTCGTCGGCTGGCCCGCGGGCCCCGTCCCCGGCGAGATCTGCGTTTCGTCCGTCGCCTGGAACAGCTCCTCGACCTCGCAATGCGTCACGCGCTGCGGGATCACCAGGCTCGCGCCGCAGTAGCGGCACGCGATGGACTTTCCCGCCGCCGCCTTGGGGGCGTTGAACAGCGCGTCGCACTTTTCGCAGAAGAGCACCTGCTTCTTCTGGTAATCGAGGATCTGCACGACCTGCTCGAGCGTGAGCAGCCCGCGCTGCACCATCACCTTCCCGAGCCGCACGCGGTGGCCCTCCGTCTCCAGCCGCGCCTGCTCGCGGATCGCCCCGTTCGCCGCCTCCTGCGAGACCATCCTCAGGATGATGGCCACCCGGCCGAACAGGGAGTCCTGCTTCCGCAATAGCGTCGTCTCGTGGCGCTTCTGGAGATTGAGTTCCTGCTGGGCAAGCAGGGTCTGGAGATCGACCTGGCTCAGGATCCCCCGCTTCACCAGAACTTCGCCCAGCGGACGCCTCGTCGCCTCCTGCTCCTTCACGCACGCGTCGAGCTGTTCGCGCGAAACGAGGCCCGCAGTGAGGGCGAGCTTGCCGAGCAGGATTTCGTCGCTGGGAGCGGACATGCGGTGCTGCGGATTATACGGAGAGGCCCGCCGGGGGGCGCGGATTTTGGACGGGAAGCGGGGGGGCCGGCAAATGACAACTTCAACTTCAAAGGGAAAAACGATCGGCGCGGACGGCCGATCCGGGCTACCCTTCCGGAATGTTCCTCATCGGCATCGAATCTTCGGGGCCCCGCGGCGGGGTGGCACTGGCGGACGGCGAGGACCTGCTCGAGGAAATCGCGTTCGAGGAGGGGATGGTGCACGGACGCGAGCTGATGCCGGCGCTCGACCGGATGCTGCGGAAGGCGGGGATCGGGCCGCGGGACCTGGAGCTGGTCGCGGTCGACGTGGGGCCGGGCTCTTACACCGGCGTGCGCGTCGGCGTGGCGGCCGCGAAAATGCTGGCTTACGCAATCGGCTGCCCGGCCGCGCCCATCGTCTCCACCGACGTGCTCGCCGAGAACGCCGAGGACGTCGAGGACGACCTCTGCCCGATCATCGACGCGCGCTGGGAGCAGGTGTACGCGGCGCTGTACCGGCGCGACTGGGTCTGGCTGCGGACGGAAGGGCCCGCCGCCTGGCGCCCCGAGGAACTCGCCGCGCGGCTGCCGCCGGAGACGACGGTTTTCGGAAGCGGGCTCGATCGGTACGGGGCGGTTTTCCGGAGGTGGCGGAAAGGCGACGCCGGGCTGGCGGTGCCGCGCGCCTCGGTGGTCGCGCGCCTCGGGTGGCAGGCGCTTCAGGCCGGCGCCACCGTTCCCTGCATGTCCCTGGCCCCGCTGTACTTGCGGCCGACGGAGGCCGAAGTGAAATTCGGCGTCGCCGGAACTTCCCCGCCGCCCGGGTGTTAGGATCCCGAAACATCGCCAGATCTGTTTCGGAGTGCGGGCGCGCCACTGGCCCGCCCGCACCTCGAATCGGAATCACCCGTTGTTTCGGACCCCCCCGAATCGGTAACCACTCCCTCTTATCGAGAACCACGCCATGAAAATCGCCGTCGCCGGGCTGTTCGTCTTCATGACCGCGGGCCTGGTGTTCAGCGCCTGGACCGTCGTCGACCTCCGCAGGCAGGTCCAGGACCTGGAAACGAAAGTGTCCGCGATCGCCGACCGCCCCGCCGCCGAACCCGCCGCCTCCGCCCCGAAATCCATCGCTTCCGGAATCTCCGCCGCCGCCGGAGCTCCCTCGGATGCCGCCGCGGGAACGATCTTCGATGCCGGCACGGCCGACAGCCCGGTCGCCCGCAAGCCGGAAAGCACGGCCCCGGCAGGCACCGACGGCTCGGTCGCCTCGCGCCTCGGCCCGCCCGAAACCTGGACCGAAACCGAACGCGCTTCGTTCGAAAAGGAAGTTCTCGCCGTCCTCGAGAAGCAGCGCAACGAGCAGGAGGCGAAGCGCGACGAGCGCCAGCAGGAGTGGATGGTGGCGCGCCTGAGCGAGAAACTGAAGCTGACCGAGGCGCAGGCGCAGGCGATCGGCAAGATCGTGAACGACACGTCCACCGCGGTCCGCACGCTGCGCGACACGATCACTCCGGAAAACCGCGAGGAAGTCAGGGGCCAGATCCAGCAGACCGTCCAGGCCGCCGACACGCAGGTCAAGTCGTACCTGACCGCCGAGCAGGTGACGTCCTACGACGAGTTGAAAAAGCAGCAGGGCGGGCTTCTCGGCTTCGGCGGCGGCGGCCGAAACCGCGGCCCCGGCGGCGACCGGCCGAAGGTGGGCGACGGAGACGGACAGTAATCTTCCTGAACCTCGAAGCGCGGAGAGCTCGATTCTTCGCGCTTCTTTTGTCGGCGCGCTTCTACATGAACCCCCGATGATCGGCCCGTGAAGTCGGGCTGAATGGGAATGATCGCGTCGTGCAGGCGGTTACTCTCTCGAGACCCCATGCTTCCGCGCATCCGCTGGCGCTGGTTCTACCTGCTCGTCGCGATTCCGTTCCTGACGGACGCGATCGAGGAAGGTCACTTGCCGCGCGCGCCCATCGACCTCGTGACGGAAGCCAGCATGGCCGTCCTGATCGCGGCTGGCGTTTCCCTCCTCGGCCGGCAGTCCGATCGCCTGGCGGTCCAGAACCTCACGGATTCGCTGACCGGCCTCGGCAACCGCCGCCGCTTCGACGCCGATCTCGCACGCGAGGTCCCGCGCGCGCGCGGGCTCGGGCGCCCCCTGACGCTGGCGTTCCTGGACCTCGACGATTTCAAATCGGTCAACGACAGGTTCGGGCACGACGCCGGTGACGCCCTCCTGCGCAACGTCGCCGCCGCCCTCGAATCGGGCATCCGCTGCGACTCCGACGCGGCCTACCGCCTCGGCGGCGACGAATTCGCGCTGCTCCTCCCGGGTGCGGCCGCGGCCGAGGCGCGAGAAGTCCTGGACCGGATCCGGTCGACCGCCACCCGGGGACCGGGCGCCCTCCTTGAATTCGGAGCCGGAGTTTCCGTCGGCGTGGTCGAACTCGGTGCCACCGAGACGACCCCCGAGTTTTACAAGCGCGCCGACGCCGCCATGTACGAGATCAAGAAAGAGAGCAAGACCGCCCGCCGGCCGCGCCCCTGCCCTTCCTCACTACTCACACCTGACCCCTGACTCCTGCTTCCTCTCGAGATGGAACCGGTGCCATTTCGCGTGCGCCCGGTTCTCCGACACGTACACGCGCCTCACCCGCTTCCCAAGCCCGCAGGTAATCTCCAGCGGATTGGTTCCGATGAGGCTCGCGAGATGCGTGACCTTGATCTCGTGGCTGCCCTGCCTCCCGACGAGCACGACCTCGTCGCCGACCTGCACGCCGGGAATCCCGCCGACGTCCACCGTCAGGTAGTCCATCGTCACCGTGCCCACGACGGGCGCCACGTGCCCGCGCACGAGGACGCAGGCCTTGTTCGACAGCAGGTACGGGTAGCCGTCGTTGTAGCCGACGGGAAGCGTCGCGATCGCCGTTTTCGTCCGGGTGAGGTGCGTCCGGTTGTAGCCGATCGTGGTCCCGGCGCGGACGCCCTTGAGGAAGGCGATCTGGGTGCGGAGCGAGAGCACCGGCTTGAGGAAGACGTCGTTCACCCGGAAGATCCCCGGGTCGAGCCCGTACAGTGCGATGCCGGGACGCACCATGTTGCCCGGCGGGTCGTCGGAGCTGAAGAGCGCGCCGGAGTTGGCGAGGTGCTGAAGGGGGGGCCGGATGCCGGCGGTCGCGAGGGCCTCGGCGAACTGCCGGAAGCGCGCGACCTGCTGGCGGGTGGCCTCCACGGAGTCGCGGTCGGTGCCGTAGCTCGAGCTGAAGTGCGTCGAGATCCCCTCCAGCTCGAGGTTCGGGTCCGCGACGATCCGCTCCGCGATCTCCATCGCGCGGTGCAGCGACGCGCCCAGCCGCCCCATCCCCGTGTCGAGCTTCAGGTGGACCTTCTGCCGCTTCTCCTGCCGCCGCGCCTCTTCCGCGATCCGGTTCACCATCGGGGCGGAATGGATCGTCGGCGTGATGTCGTACGAAACGACCCAGCCGATCTCCTCCTCGATCACCGCCCCGAGCACCAGGATCGGCGCGAGAATTCCCGCTTCGCGCAGTTCGATGGCCTCGGTGGAATCACCGACGCCGATCATGGAAGCGCCGGCCTCGATGGCCACGCGCGCGCAGGGGGCGGCGCCGTGGCCGTACGCGTCGGCCTTGGCGACCGCAAGCACCGCGGTCGAGGGGCCGACGTGGGCGATCACGGTGCGGACGTTCGCGGCGAGCGCGTCGAGATCGAGTTCGGCCCAGACGCGGTATTTCTGCATCGCACGATCTCCGAGCGGCGGACGGTCAGCCGCTACTAAGATCGGCGGACATCGGGGCGGGGCTTGAGCGGGGGGAGAAGGGCGTTCCTCGTTTCTCGTTACTCGTTTCTCGTTCGCGCCTGCAGCGCGCTCGGGGGGTGGCGAGTCCCTCGCGTGCCTCGTGCTTCGTGCATCGTGGGTCGCTCGGCGGACACGAGGCACGAAGCACGGCGCACGAAGCTGGCCGCCACGCAGATTCGCGCCGACCCCGGCCGGAGTGCCGGAACGAGAAACGATGAACGAGCAACGAGGAACGCCCCAGCCTTACTTCGGGCTGTAGAACACCTCGAGCCGGAACGCCGACCCCTGCGCGTCGACGTGCCCGACCTCCTGCCCGTGCCCGTCCACGATCTTGCCGACCAGGCTCTTCGCCTCGCCCGATACCTCGAGCGACAGCGGCCGCTGGTTCGTCAGGTCGTAGCGCAGGCTCCCCGTGAACTCGAACTCCACCTGGAAGCCCTGCTTGCTGTCGGCTTTGATCGTGCCCGTGAGCGCGAGAACCGCGATCGAGCTGCCGTCCTGGTTCACGATCTCGGACAGCGTCACGCGGACCTTGGAGTCGTCGGAGGGATCCTCCCAGGCGCCGCGCACGATCAGCTTCGAGACCTTCGTGGCGGGAATTTCCCAGGAGTCGTTCAGCGACTTCCTGTCCTTCGGCAACAGCAGATAGAAGGACTCGGGCTCGCGCAGCCCCGCCTTGATGTCCGCAGGCGTGTCCTCCGGCGTCACGTCCGCGCCCGAAACGAAGTAGGTCTTCCCCTCGACCTCCGCCGTCGACATCTCGAGCTCCGCGTCCGTCGAGTTCGCCGGCCCCGTGCGCACCTTCGCGTCCGCGTACGTCACCTTCCAGCCGACCGGAACCCCCTTCTCCACGTCCGTGAACTCCAGATCCTTCACCTCCGTCCGCTTCGTCTTGAGCTGTCGCTCGCGCGTCTCCCCCGCGGCGCCCCCCTCCATCGACGTGACCTTGAGGTTCAGCGTCAGGCTCGATTCGCTCCGCACCGTCCACTTATCCCCTTTTTCCACCTTGGGTTCGAACTGTTCCTGGGCGGGAGCGAGAGAAGCGGCGGCCAGCACGGCGAAGAGTGTGGACAGAGCCGTTCGCATGGGGCGGCCTCGAATGGGTTAGGGATGCCGACTATTGGAGGTACATTGCCAGACCCGACTTACGTCTGTCAAGGACAGGGCGATGGGGCAGGGCGGAAGGACAGGGCGGAAGGACAGGGCGAAAGGGCGGGAGGGCGGA
>JACPRD010000177.1 GCA_016190145.1 Planctomycetota bacterium
CCCCGCCCCGCCCTCCACCACCAGCACGCGCGGCGCCCCCGCGACCTCGGCCCCTCCGAGCGCGAGATTGTTGCGCGGGTCGCCGTCGACTTCGGGCTCGAGGCGGAGGGCGAATCGGTGGAAGCCGGCTTCGAGGGTGACAGGGAAACGGAGTCGGGCTTCGGGCGCGGCCCATGGGGCGCGGCCGGCGGGGACGTCGTCGACGAGGAGGAGCGCCTGGCCGCGGGCGCCGGCTTCGCCGCGGATCCGCGCGTGAATCTCCGCGGGCTCTCCCGCGCGCGCGGGGCCCGAGAGGTAGACGGCGACGGGCGCGGCGTCAGGAACGCCGGGCGCCGCCGGATGGCGGAACACGGGCACGCCCGAAAGCGCGGCTTCGCGCCGCGCCGCGGCGACGTCTGCGGCGTCCCAGCGCGCGTCCGTCGCGAGAATCACCGCCCCGCCAGGCCCCGCGGCCGCGGCGGCACGAGCGATGCCGTCCGCAGGATTCTCGAAGTCGACGCCAGGCTCCCGCTCCGCCCCATCGAGCTCTCCCGGCCGCACCGAGAGCGACACGTCCCGCGCCCGCACCACCGGTCCGCGGAATTCCTCCTCACGTTCGCTCACCGGCCGCGCCAGCGCCGCCGCCAGGCACGCCGCTATCGCCAGCCGCACGCCGCCCCGCCGGCCGTCGCGCACCGTGAACCAGAGGAGCGGCGCAAGAGGCAGGAGGACGAGGAACAGGACCGGGGATTCGAAGAACATGGGGGACAGTATTGAACTTCAAAGACAGAAACCGCAACTTCAAAGGGCAATGAACCGGCCAAATCGGGCGCCGCTCACTCCGATCTCACCCCCTGTGAGGTCCACCTCTTGATGCCCTTTGGAATTGTAAATTTGCGTTTGAAGTTGCTCTTCACCTCTACTTCACCACCCGCGCGTCCGCCCACGCCCCGTAACACAACGTGTCGAGATCGTCCGCGTACTCCACCGACAACAGCAGCTTCTGCACCCCCTTCACCTCCAGCGAAACGGCCTCCGCCCCGGATTCCCACGTCGCCTTCCGGCTCGTCCACACCACCTTCCCGTCCGCCCGCACCACGAACGTCAGCACCGGCACCGCCGCCGGCGTCGGCGCCGCGTCGGACGTCAGCCCCACCTGCGCGTGAAACTTCGAGTACTGCCCCCCGAGGTCGAACTCCATCTCCACTCGCTTCCGCGTCGCAATCCCCTTCCGGTACCGCTTCCCCCCGATCTCGATCGGCTTGTTCGCGCGTGCCATCCGGTCGAGGAAGAACCACGGGCCGGCGTCGGCGGACTTTCCGTCGGCATCGAGAATCCCCTCGTGCGGCGTGTCGATCAGCCGAGGAGTCATGTCGGACAGGTACATCAGATTGCCGTTCACCACGTGGATCGACATCACCTGCACGGCCTGGATGTCCAAGACCCACGGCTTGTCCTTCGTCCTGTGCGCGGTCCGGATGCGGCAGACCTTGTCGGTCATTTCGAGAAGCGCCCCCGTGACGCGCATGCCATTGCGGGTAGAGACGGTGACCTGGAGCCCGGGTTCGGGTTCGGCGACCTTGAGGGAGGCGAAGAGGATCCCCTCGACGTCGGAGAGCTTGTACGTGCGTTCGGCCTTGAACGTGTCCGACTCGAACTTCACTTCGGTCGCGGTGATCAGCAGGACCGTGCCCTTGTCGCGATCGGCGGGGCGTCCCTCGCGGCGGATGAAGAGGGTATCCGAGTCCGCGCCGCCGGCGGTGCCGCGCTCGTCGAACTGGAAGCTGCCGGCGCCGCTGAGGCTGCGGAGGGAGAACGCGTATTCGAGGGGAATGGAGAGGTCGCCGGCATCCGTTCCCTGAAGCTGCAGGGTACCGTCGCCCTCGTTGGCGGGCGCCGCGATTTTTCCGGCCAGCGTGTCGCGGTTGCGGGCGTTGGCGTTGTTGAGCTGGAGTTCCCAGTCGGCGCGGCTGAGCTGGCGGGACTCGAAGACGACCTCGGCGATTTCCTCGAGCTTGAGGCGCGTGGTGCCCCCGTTGTCGGCCGTGAGGGAAGCCTCGCCCGAGGCGCTGACCGTGAATTCGCGTCCTTTCCGCACGGCGCCTTCATTGTCGACGAGGCTGACCTGGGCGGAGGCGGCGAGGGAGAGGAAGCAGGCGGCCGGAATGGCAAGCAGCAGTTTCATGAGGTTCCGTTTACTGGGGAAGAGGTCGGGCATTGTACCTATACGACGGTTCCGGGTCGGTATGAGTTCAAAGGGCGGAGCTCCAACCTGCCTGAAAACTCGCAGATCGCCGGAAAGCCCGGCCCGCGTGCAACGCCGAACGCCGAACCTCGAACGCCAAACTCGCAACTCCCTCAACACCAATCACTTGCGAATTCCGCAAAGTCCCGCCGCGAGGCTTACCTCTACCCCCGCCGGAATCTATACACTGCTGAAACCCTCTCCGCCTCCAGACTGTATTCTCTTCACGGAGGTTAGATGCAGGACCCGGGAGTCCCGATCTCCGTCGTCCGTCTCGCACAGGCGGGCGACCGCACCGCCTTCCGCACCGTCGTCGAGGCGTGGAGCGGCGCCGTGTTCGGGCTCACCTACCGGTTCTGTTTCGATCGCACGGAGGCTGAGGACCTCTCCCAGGAGATCTTCCTCCGCCTGTACAACAAGCTGGCCCTGTTCGACCCGACCCAGCCGTTCGCGCCGTGGATGTACCGACTCGCCGCGAACGTCTGCCTGAACTGGAAGAAACGGAGGAACCTGAAACCCGCTTCGCTCGACCGGATGGGCCCCGACGACGAAGGATACGACGTCGCGGACCCGCGTGACCCGGCGGCCGAGGCCCAGAGGCAGGACGAGGCCCGCGAGGCTCTTCAGCGCGCCATGTCCGGCCTGCCCGACGAGGCGCGGGCCGCCATCGCGCTCCGTTACGAAAGGGGCATGGATGTGGCGGAGGTCGCGAAGGCGATGGAGGTGCCGGTCGGGACGGTGAAGACGTGGCTATTCCGCGCTCGCGAACGATTGCGCGCGATGCTGGCCCCCGAGTGGGAGGTGGAGCGGTGAACTGCAGGGAAATCCGGTTGCGTTTCAGCGAGGCGCTCGACGGCCCTCCGGGCGGCGAACTCCGGCGCGGCATCGAGTCGCACTGCGCGGACTGCGCGATCTGCGGCCCGGAGTGGCGCACGCTCCTCCGCCTCGAGTCGATGATGGCCGAGGCCCCCGCTCCCCCGCCGGACTTCGCCGACCGCGTCATGGCCGCGCTTCCGCCCGTCACCGCCCCGCGCCGCGAGACTATGCCGTTCGTGGCCGCCGGCCTGCTCGTCGCGGGCGGCCTCCTCGCCTTCCAGTTCGCGTACGTCTCCGACCTCGCCGCCCCGATGCTCGCGCAGGTGAACGGAGCCCTGAACGGCATCTCGGAGGTCGCGTGGGCGCGCGCCTCCGAAGGCTCTTCCTGGACGCTCTCCGCCTGGGTCGCCGCAGCCTGCGCCGTCGCGGGCGCGCTCGGCGGCGCGGCGATTCTCAAGGCCCGGCAGACGACGAATTGAGGCACACCATGAGACGGATCCTGGCGGCGTTGGTGATCGTGGCGGCGGCGGGGAGCTGGGCGCTCGGTGAGAAACCGGCGGCGCCGGAAACCGGGGACCCCGCGAAGGAAACCGAGACGCTCGACTCCGCCCCCGGGAAGAGGCCGACGGCCGTCGACCAGCCGATCGAGAACCACGAATGGCGCGGCGTGCTCCACAGCGCCGGGCAGGTGCGCGAAGCCGCCGTCACCGTCATGATCGTCCTCACCACCTTCTGCACCATCCTGTCCCTGGGCGCCCTCCTCATCTTCACCGCGGGCATCGCCCCCAACGCCACCGCCCGCGCTTCCATGGCCACCCGCGACCACCCCCTTCGCTCCTTCTTCGTCGGCGCCGCGGCCCTCCTCGTCGGCGCCTTCGCCACCGCCGTCACGAAAGGAATCCTCGGGTTCGTCCTCCTGCCGATCTTCACCGCCGCCGTTCTCATCGGACTCGCAGGCGTCTCCGAACAGATCGGCCGCAACCTCTGGCACCTCTCGGGCAAGGAAGGCAACCGCGTCGGCCACCTCGCCGCCGGCTGGGCCGTCTTCTCCCTCGTCTCCATCTTCCCCTTCGTCGGCTGGTTCGGCTTCTTCCCCTATTACGCCGCCGTCGGCGTCGGATCTTTCTTCTCGACCCTGTTCGGTGGGAAGAGACCTGCACCGGTCGAGTACCGCGGAGCTTAAATCGCGCCTTCACGGCCGGCCGTGAACAGGATCTGCTGCGCGAGCGCGGTGTGGGGACCGAAACGGCGGCGGAAGGACTCCGCGATGCGGCGGTCCGGGACTTTCCGGCCGCCGAAGAAGTGGCGGCGGGCCAGGCGCCGGATCCAGACGTCCACGGGGCAGGCTTCACCGAAGCCGAGAGAGAAAGCCATCACGCACTCCGCGACCTTCACGCCGACCCCGGGCAGCTCGACCAGGGCGGAGCGTGCGTCGTCGAAGGGAAGCGAGGCGAGAGAGGACAGCCAGGGATCGGTCACGCGCGCGAACAGCGCCTCGATCCAGGGCCCCCGCCAGCCGAGGCGCAGGTCGCGGAGCGCGCCGGCGGGAATCGGGCGCGGCGCGGGAAACGCCGGGGCCCGGCTCCCGGGCGATCCGAGTTTCGCCGCGATTCCCTCGACGTTCGCCGTGATGCGGCGGATGTTCGACATGGCCGAGCAAACGAAGGAAACCAGGCACTGCCACGGGTCCTGCCTCATCACGCGCATTCCACCAAAGCGCGGGAGCAGCGGGCCGAGCCGCCCGTCGGCGGCGAACGACCTCAGCGCGCCCGCGTGATCGGTGTCGAGGCCGAACAGCCTCCGGACGGCCGCTCCGGACGCGCCGTCATACCGGAGTTCCTCCCGCACCTGTCGCACCCGGACGGCCAGGTCGCGGTCGAACACGAACCAGTCGCCCCCCTCTTCCCGATAACGAAAAAACTGCCCGCTGCGGAGCGTGAGACCGAGGTCGAATCCGGGGGCGGAGAGCGCGCGCATGCGGACCTTCGATTCTCCCCGCGGACCCCGGCGAAGTCTACCGGCGCCGGGCCGACCTGCTGAAACGCTTTCCGGGTTTCAGCAGCGCGGGCGTCGGTCCCGCAATGTCTGAAAGCGTCGCGGCGGCCAGCACGCCCAGCATCCCCGTCCTGGCCCTCTTCCAGAAGAGATTGAGCCGGCAGGCGGTGAAATCCTGGCACGGCTTGCGAGTGAGGAGGCAACCATCATCTCGCAGCGGGCCGTCGACGGCCTCGATGACTTCGAGCAGGCTGACGTCACGCGGCGAACGGGCGAGGTAGAAGCCGCCGTTGACCCCGCGCGACGACGCGAGGATCCTGGAGCGCTTCAGGATGACGAAGATCTTCCCGAGGTGCTTTTCCGGTACTCCGTTGTATCGACCGATCTCGGAGAGCGGGACCCGGCGCCCTGCAGCCTGGGCCGCGAGATACGCAAGGCCGTAGAGCGCATACGTTGATGCACGAGACAACTTCATTTCGCGCCCCTCCCGAAATGCCGTCGGCGAAAGCAGGACCAGTGGGCCCATGCTACTCCAATGGCCGGAAAAGCACTTCAGGGATCTGAGGTCGAACTCAGGGATTCCACTGAGAACGTGAGCAACAATCGCCCTGCGGCGCGCGACGTCAGCCCAACCGAGGACGCGTGGCGCGGGTCCGGGCGGCGCGCGCCGGAAGCCCGGGCACGACCCCATGCCCTCGTTGCGCGCCGGTCGGACCCGTGCCGCGCGCCGCAGGGAGGTTTTGGCCCGCGTTCTCAGAGTCTGAGAAACATTCGCGTGCCGCCCCTCGCGTCACGTCCTGCACCGCGCGTTTCAGGCTGGCGGTCGAGTCTGGGTCCCTCGACGCGCGGTGCAGGCC
>JACPRD010000171.1 GCA_016190145.1 Planctomycetota bacterium
ACGCGATCCAGACCGACGCGGCGGTCAACCCCGGCAATTCCGGCGGCCCGCTCTATTCGATCGACGGCAAGCTCCTGGGCATCAACGGCCGGATCGCGCCGCGCTTCGGGAACCGCGTCAATTCGGGGATCGGCTACGCGATCCCGGTGAACCAGATCAAGAACTTCATGCGCTCGTTCAAGAAGGGCGGCTACGTCCCCCACGCCCGCATCGGCGGCCTCAACTTCGACGCCGACGCGACGGCCCAGGACGGAACGGGCGCCGTCGTCAAGTCGGTTTCGAAGGAGAGCACCGCGGAGAAAGCCGGCTTCCGCACGGGCGACAAGATCGTGGAATTCCAGGGGTACCGTATCCACAACAACATGCGCGCCCTCGGCGTCCTCGGCACGTTCCCCGGCGGCACGACCGTGAAAATCAAGGTCCAGCGCGAGGGAGAAGTCACCGAACTCAGCGTGAAGCTCGACAAACAGACCCTTCCCTCCGCCGCCCGCCGCGTGCCCGACCTCGGCGCGACCTTCGGAGATGCCGAGGAGGGCGAAGGCGCCACGATCCTGAAGGTCAGCTCCAAGTCGGACGCCGCAAAGAAAGGGCTGAAGGAAGGCGACCGGATCCTGAAGTTCAACGGCCAGGCCGTGAAATCGGCCGACTCGCTCAAGTCCCTTCTCAAGAAGGTCCCCGCCAAGAAAATCATCCCGCTGGTCGTGAAACGGGGCGACGCGGAGCTCGACCTCGAGGTCAGGCTCGGCGCGAAGTAGGTTCGAGACCGCGATCTCCAGGGGCCACGGCCATTCGCCGTGGCCCTTCTTTTGTCCCCGCAGAAAAGGGTCGGGCCGCCCCCTTTCGGAAGCGGCCCGACGTGCGGATGGGCTGTAAGCCGAGTTCTGTCCCGCAGATCCCTTCGGACCTGCGGTGACGGCCATTAAACTGGGACGGCAGTTGCCTGCCGCCTCCAACGGCCTACCCGACGGCTCGGCCGGGCCGACCTCAAACGCCGTCTTATTTGGCCTTTCTCCGGGTGGGGTTTGCCATGCCCGCCCTGTCACCAGGACGGCGGTGGGCTCTTACCCCACCTTTTCACCCTTGCCCCCCGGAGTCGCCCCCGAGGTCGGCGGTGTATTTTCTGTGGCACTTTCCCTGAAGCGTCCCTCGCGGGAGCGCCCCGGTCGCCGTTAGCGACCACCCTGCCCTGTGGAGCTCGGACTTTCCTCCCCCCTCAGGCCGGACCCCCGCGGAGCGGGGACGGACTCTTCGGGAAGCGGCCGTCCGCCCACCCTGAAATTGTGAGAGGAATCGATCTCCGGCGCGGTCGGACCTCGCTCGCTTCGCGAGCTCGCCCCGACCGCTCCTGCGATCGCTTCCTCTCACAATTTCATGAAACACCGTTCTCCGACAGGATAACGCTCTTGACGGGCAAATGGTTCACCGTGGATGGGCCTACTTTGCGAACTTATCGAAGACGGTATTCCACTCGTGGACCTCGGCCTTCAGAACCTTGTCCTTCACGGCCGGGTCGGCGTCGACGATCGCCTGCGCGGCCTTCACGTCGGCGCATTCGACGATCGCGAGTCCGCCCGTGCTGTCCTCGAACGGCCCCGCGAGCAGCATGCTGCCATCCTTCAGGAGGCTGCCCATGTACTTCCCGTGCTCCATCAGAGGCTGCTCGTAGATGCTCTTGCCCTTCACCCATTTTTCGCCCTGTCCGTACACGAGGGCGAATCGAGCTTTCGGTTTTGCGGGCGGGTCCTCGCCGCTCGCCCGTCTCCCCGCGAAAAGGCCGCCCGCCACGATGACAGCGACCATGACGCCCAGCGCCGCGCGTTTCATGTTTCCACCTCCCTTTGCAGTGACAGGGCGGGAGGATACCACGAAGCCCCGGCCTCGCCTTGCCGTCCTGAACGAGAAACGAAGAACGGGACACGAAGTCACGGGCCGGCCATGAATTTCCGCCACGCACCCGCCTCAGTCAAGTTCCTCCACCACGCCCCTGCAGTTCATCGCCCTGTTGCAGAGCTTGTCGGCGCGCTCGTTCTCCTCGCGGTAGATGTGCTTCCAGCTGACGTTTCCGACCTTCTTCATGAGCAGCCGGACCTGCGCGACCAGCGGAATCAGCCCCGCGTTCTTCACCCGGTATTCTCCCTTCATCTGCCGGATCAGCAGCTCGCTGTCGCTGCGCACCTCGACTTCCGGCGCGGCGAACTTCGTCAGGAATTGCGGGGCGCGAGTGAGCGCGTCGATCAGCGCCCGGTACTCCGCCACGTTGTTCGTGGCCTCGCCGATGAACTCGCCGCGCGTCACGATCTCGACGCCGTCCGGCGTCATCAGGATGACCCCGATCGCGGCCGGCCCGGGGTTGCCGCGCGACCCGCCGTCGATGTGGATGATGAGATCCGGCATCGGCCCCCCCCTCAAATAAACCGGCGGCACGCCTCCCCCGCCTCTATCCGGGCCCGGAGGGCGTGCCGCCGCATTTTGCGGAGCCGCGTTCGATCAGGCGTGATCCGTCGCCAGCCGGCGCCACTCGGGGCGCGTCCTCCGCACCCCATTCATCGGCAGATCCTTCCCACGAACTTTGATTTCTGGGATCATGAGCGCTGCCGCGCGCCCCTCGGAGCCCCACCATGGACCGTCACCTCCGCCTCCGCATCGGCTGCGCCCTCGCCACCGCCCTCCTCCTCGGCGGCCCTTTCCTATACTACGGCTGCCGCTCCGACTCCCCCGGGCCGGAATCCCAGGCAGCCGTGCCGGACACGCCGGAGGGCGTGGAGGAGCTTCTCGATCGGCGTGGAAAGCCGGAGGAAGCGCTGGCGAAATGCCGCGAACTGCTCGGCCGCGCGGGACCGGAGCAGCAGCCCGCGCTGGATTCGCTGCGCCTGCGCTGTCTCGAAAGGCTGATGCACGCGAAGAAGGACGCGGGAGACTGGGCCGCCTGCTCGGCGATCGTGGAGGAGGTCCGGGCCTCGTCGGAAATCGAGCCGCGAATCGCCGACACGGTCGAGCGCCTCTGGATCAGCGCGCTCCTCACCCGCGCCGCGAAAGCCCCTTCCGATCCGGCCGAAATGGACCGGGTCGCGGAAGCGCTGTTCGCGAGTCCGCGGTGGCGGCCGGTGTCGTGGGACGATCCGGTGTTCCTGCGCCTCGCGCGCGCCTGGCGGGCGAAGTTCGAGAGCGGCGACGTGGAGGGCGCCGACGCGGCGTTCGCGGGCCTCCTCGACGACCCGCGCCTCGGCGGCGCGCACCGGCCGTTCCGCGAGCGCGAGGATTTCGCCCGGCAGGCGTGCGTCCTGGCCGCGCGCGCGGGCGACGACGGCGCCGCGGGCCGGTGGTTCGGGGCGATGATCGAGGCGGCGAAGCGGCAGAATCGGCGGATCGACCTCAAGCCGGTCGCGCCGTACCTGATGGGACGGGTCGAGACGCTGCTCGCCGCGGGCGATTTTGCTGGGGCGGAGGCGTTCTTCGACCGCGTCCACGCCGACGCCGAGGACGCGGACCGACGGGATAATGGGATCGTCCCGACCATGTACCGGATGATCCGCGAGGCGCGCTGGCGCAGGGCCGCCGCGGACGGGGACTGGGAGGCCGTGAAGAAGATCTTCGCCGACAAGGGTCCCCACCCGTACTACGTCTCGGCCCCCGCCGACGACCGCCACCAGCCGGAGGCCCTTCTCATGCGCTGGAAAGCCGCGCGAACCGCGGGACGCGGCGAGGAGGCCGGCGCGGCGCTCGCGGAGGTCGTCGCGAAATTCTCGCACGCCGTCGATCCCGCCGCGCTGCGGGAGGCCGTTCGCGCGGAGTGGACGCCCGAGCAGCTTCTCGCGCGCGGGGACGAGATGCTCAAGAAAGGACTGAACGGCGCGGCCCTCGCCTGCTTCGAGGCCCTTCCCACGGACACGCCGGGCGCCGCGGAGCGGATCGACCGCTGCCTGCTGGGCATCGCGCGCTACGCCGCCGGATGGGCGAAGAAGATCGTCTCCTGGGAGGGGTTCGCCTCCGCGGAGAAATACTACGGCCAGCTCCTCCAGCGCCCCTCGTTCGCCGCGGACCACCAGGCCTGGCGCGCCGCCGCCGAGACGCTGCTGGCCCTCCAGCTCGACTGGGTCCGCCTCTACGCCGAGAACGAGATGTTCCCCCAGGCCGACGCGAAGCTCCGCGAGGCCGCGAGGCGGACTGCGGTGCTCCTCTGGGAGGACGACGTGAAGGCGGGCGGGGACGCGTGGCGGGGGGTCCCTGCGGACGTGAAACGCCGGATCGAGGCGGCGCACGCGGACGCGCCGGCGCGGATCGAGGCCTTGAAGCGCGCCGCGGAGAAGGGCGAGTTCCTGGTCCCGCAGGCGACGGGCGTCGAGGCGATGGTCGAGACCGTCCGCGAGCGCAGCGCCGTTGCGCAGGCCGAGCAGGCGCGCATGGACATGCAGCTTCCCTCGCGACGCGGGCAGGCGCTGGATGCGCTGCGGCGCGTGCTGCGGCTCTACAAGGGAACGAAGGCGGCGGAGGACGCGCGAGATACGATCGAGAGCGAAATCCGCGAGTCGCAGGGCAAGGTCGCGTGGATGGCGGAGTCGGGCGGGCTCGCGGAGAAACCGGGCATCGAAGAATTCACCTGGCTCTGCGACCTCCTCGGGTTCCACGTCGCCGAGGTCGGCCCCCTTCCCGCCGACGACCCCTTCCGCACCTTCCTCCGCGACTCGCTCACCCGCGCCGCGGACCTCGCGCGCGACCTCCCCACCACCCGCGTCTTCCTCCTCAGCCTCCTCGCCGATGCGCTTCCCGACGACCCCGCCGGGGTGGCCGCGGCAGAGGAGGCGCTGGCGAAGGGACGGGAGATCGTGAAGGGGATGGCGCCGAAGGCGTCGGCGGTTCCCGCGCGCGAGGGGTCGTCGCTCGTCGCGGGGCATTCCGTGGCGGGCATCGTGAACCAGACGCCCTACCACCTGCTGGTGTTCGTGCTCGGCCCCGAGGAGTTTTACGTGCGGCTGAATCCCTGGTCGCGCGGCTGCGCGGTCCTGAAGAACGGCTCCTACGACAATGCCGTGATCGTGACGCGCGAAGGCGTGACGCCGTACCGGGGGACGCGCGCCTACCAGGACGTGACGCGCATGGAAGGATATTTCATCGAGCGCGCCGGGGGTTCGACGCCGGACGAGGAACAGGAGCGCCGCGACGTGACCGGGGATTTCCGTCTCCTGCGCGCGCCCGGGGGCACGGCGGGCTACCTCATCGATCCCGATTCCGGCCTTGTCCTTCCCGTCCCCAAATGACCCCTCTCTAATTCATACTTAATAATTCAAAATTAATAATTGTCTTTACGCCCTCATCGCATGCTCCACCGCATTCCTGAATAC
>JACPRD010000175.1 GCA_016190145.1 Planctomycetota bacterium
CACCAGCAGCATCCGGACGTACGCGTCCTTGTCTTCGGCGAGAATTTCCAGCAGGGCCCGCAGCGCGGGAAGCGTCCTGAGCCGGCCGATGTCGAGGACGACCCCGGCGCGCTCCACGTATTCGGAGGGGCTCTTCAGCTTTCTGTACTGCGCGAGAAGCGACTTGAGCCGGGCCGCGAGCTCGGGCGTCTCCTGCTCCGGTCCCGGTTGCCACGCGCGCTCGCCGGCCGCGGGCTTCGGCGGTTCCTTCGGGCGGTCTCCGCGCTTCACCCCGCCCGCGGGCGCCGGCCCGAACTTCACGAACACCTCCGCCGTCGCGCCGGCCTTCTGCAGCACGGAAACTTCCGCCGACCCGCCGCCGCTCCACTCGAGCCGCGCGAGATCCGCGGTGACGATCTGGACGTGGAGGAGCGTCTTCCCGTCGATTTTCTCGACGAGCAGCGCCTGGCGCGAGACTTCGAACGCCTTCCCGTCGGCGTCGCTCGTCCGGATCTCCGCGATGTACGCCTGCTCGACGTCCTTCCTGACCGGAATCGCCTCGTAGAACCGCCCGCGGCCCGACTCCTCCCGGCCGCGATTCCCGTACCACGTCCGCCCGACGTCGTAGCCCGAAGCGTTCAGCTTGAACGAAATCCGGACCCCGTCTTCCTTTTCCTCGGCGGTCACCGTGACCGTCTCGGGACTCTTCCGCTTCTCGAACGGCGCGAACAGGGGGTCGCCGTAGAGGACCCGGTGCTGCGGCGCGTTGTTGTTCGTGAATCCGTCGGGGTCCCAGTGCTTCGGCTTTCCCGCGATGAAAACGCCGATCTGCTCGGGATGCCCCTCCGTGTCCATCACGACGTCGTGATACGCGCGCCGCAGGACGTCCCCGAACGGCACCCCCGTCTCGGAGGCGAAGTCCCGCTCCAGGCTCGACTGCGCTCCGAAATTGGCCCCCACCGGAGCGATGTACGCGCTGACGCCGGCGTCGATGATCGCCAGCCCCATGCTCCGCCCCTCCGGAATCGTGTAGACCTCCAGCTTGTCCGACGTCCCGAACGTCGACACGATGTCCCCTTCCACGTACACCCGCCCCACCGCCCCCAGATGGCACGCATGCGTCCAGACCACCGCGTTCTTCAGCTTCACGTTCCGGAAATAGTCCGCCGTAATCCGCGGCATCTCGCCCTTCGGATCCTGCCCGACTTTCTTCGGGTCGTAGGGCCACCATTTTTCCGGCTCGGCATTCCGGTGGTCGTCGAAAAGCCAGATCCCCTCGGGGTCGGAACACGCCCCCAGGTGCACGAACCCCGCTTCCCCCAGCCGCCCCAGCGCCTCGCGCGCGAAGTCCGTGTCCCCCTGCTTGATGTACCAGGCCTCCCCTTTCATGCCGGTCAGGAAGCTCGAGCCCTCGTATTTCTGGCTGATGTTCGAGGCGCTCACCTGGATCGCGTAGTCCGTCAGGCCCTCCCGCTCCGCCGCGAGGATGCGATCCACGAACTCGTCGACTTTCTTCGGGGAAGAGGCGGTCACGAAGCCGAAGGCGACGTCGCAGAACGGGTCGGCGTCGAGCAGCGTCGAGAGGACGATGAACTTCCGGAGCAGGTTGACGTCCATGTCCTTCGGCTCGACGAAGATCGCCGCGTACCGCGCGCGTTTCGCGATGAGCGCCGCGAGGCAGTCTTCGGGCGCGTCGGGCGCGTACGCGAAGATCTCGCCGTTCCGCGCCTGCGCGAGTTTCTCCGCCGCCTTCCGGAGCGGCGAACCTGGCGGGACCAGCACGGCATACGACCCGCCCGCGGCGTTCTCGCCAGTCCACCACGGCCGGACCTTTTCGCGGAGGGCTTCATAGCCCGGGAACCCCTTCGGTTCCTCCGCCGACGCCAGCGCGCACAGCCAGATCGTCCCGAGAATTGCCCCCAGTTTCCGCATCGCCCGCCCTCCGCTGATTCCGGCCTCGATTCCCTCAAAGCCGAAGCCGCGCGATTCCGTACGGGTTTATTTCGCGCGGAGAGCGTTGCCCGTTGAAAGTGCCTTTTTCCCCTTGGAGTTCCGCCGGGTCAGCGCCGGAGATCAGGCGGCGCGGGCCCGAGGTCCGCGTTGACGCCGCCGGGCCAGATGAAGGCGCCCTCGCCGAGCCAGGTGCCGCGGAGTTTCTCGAGCTGCTCTTTGTTGAGGAAACGCCCGAGCTCGTCGTACGTCCCGGCGCGCACTCCGTGCATCTCGCGCGCAAGCCTGGAAGTGAACGTCTCGGGCCCGAGGATTTCCTCCAGGCTCGTGGAGCCGTTCTCCATCCTCGCCTTTTCCTCGGCCGGGAGGTTCTCAAGCTTGACCAGGTCCGCCGTCATGCGGTTCACCATCCCGATCACGAGCTGTTTGGCCGTCTGCTCGTAGATTGCCGGATCGTCCGCCTTCACGTTTTCCGCGTAGAACGCTCGAAGCGCCTCGGTCAGGCGCTGTTCCTCTTCCTTGAGGATGCGGTTCACGTTGTTCGCGGCCACGAGGTCCAGCCCGAGGTCCTTCACCGCCTCTTCGCTCAACTCCTCGCCGACGCACAGCCCCTTTTTCTTGTCGGTCTCCGCGGCCGGAGGCGGCGTCGCGGCTTCGGCCGGAGCCTTCGCGCCCTCGAGGGTCCTGACTTTCGCCTCCAGCTCCGAAACGCGCTCCTCGGCGGCCTCGCGGCGGCGCCGCTCCTCGGCCAGCTGATCGGCGAGCGTCCGGTCGGAGGCGGCGGCCTTGCCCGCTTCCTGGACCGCGACGGCCTCGCGCGCCGCGGTTTCCGCGGTGTGTTCGCTATGGATGCGGCGCTGCAGAAGCAGCATCGCCATCCCCGCGACCATGGCCACGACGACTCCCATCACGGCGGCGACGACGGCAACTGGTCTCATCATTTTCTCCGATCAGTCGATGACGATCTTCCGCTCCGCCTTCGTCTCACGCCGTTTCGGAATCCACACCGTCAGCACCCCGCGGTCGATCTTCGCCGTCGCGAGGGACGCGTCGAGGCTCCCGTCCAGCGCGATCGTCCGCCCGAACGCCCCGCCCGCCGCCTCGCGCCGCTGCGCCACCGCCGAGGCCGGCATGTCCGGCCTCTGCGGGCGCCCCTCGACGACGAGCTTCCCGTCGGCGACCGTGATGTCCACGTCGTCCTTCACGCACCCCGGCACGTCTACCACCACCGTCCACGCCTCGTCGCCGTCGTACACGTCCACCGCCGGCGTCCGCTTCGATTCGCATCCCGACATCGTTAGCCCTCCTCGACGACGATCTTCCGCGGCCGCGCCGCCGCAACTTTCGGGATCCTCACGACGAGAATCCCCCGGTCGTACCGCGCTGAAATGCCGGCCGTGTCGAGCGTCGCCGGCAGCACCACCGCCCGGTCGAACTTGCCCTCCGCGCGCTCGTTCCGGAGACACCGCGCTCCCTCAGGCTGCGCGAACGGCTTCCGCGCCGACCGGATCAGCAAGGTCTGGTTCTGGACGCTCAGTTCGAACTCCGAGACGTCCATCCCCGGCGCCTCCGCCGTCACGATCACCTCTTCCGGCGTCTCGTACGTGTTGATCGGCGGCCACGTGAAATGGCCGACTACCTGGTCCATCGTCTGCCGCGCCGCTTCCAGCCACCGGTTCATCTCGCGCTGCAGGCCGGACCACTCCCCGAACGACTCGTGCCAGAGCGGAGCCACGGGCCACCTCCCTTCGTGATAGCGATGTGACGCGTACGGATCGCAAAGCGCGTACCAACTCAAGAGGTAAGGCGGAAGCGGTTTCGCGGGGAAATCGGGTTGAAAGATGCAAAAACGGCAGCGCGGAGCGTGCAGCGATGGCAGGCGGGTGCAGGATTGGATCCGGCTCCAGGTTCCCCGCGACCGCGCGGAAACGTACGGTGCGCGGCGCCCGTCTCCGCAGGCATAATCCCGGGAATGGCCGGCACTCCCGACGAACGCCGCACGGTTTGCGTCGTCTTCGCGCAGGCCGCGGGCCTGGCGGACCTTCCGGACGCGGAGCGCGCGGCGTGCGCGGACGAGCTGTTCACGCTCCTGCGCGCCGTGGTCGAGCGCCACGGCGGCACCCTGGACAAGATCATCGGGGACGTGCTGATGGCCGTCTGGGGCGCTCCCGTCGCCCACGAGGATGACCCGCTTCGCGCGACGCGCGCGGCGCTGGAGATGAAGCGCGAAGCCTCCGACTGGGCGGCGGCGCGCCGGCCCGGCGTGGACCTTCGCGCCGGCGTCAACCGCGGCGAAGTCCTCTACGGCGCGGTTGGCGGCGACCGCGCGACCGTGATGGGAGACGCGGTGAACGTGGCGCAGAGGCTGCTCATGGAAGCGCCTTCGGGGGCGACGCTGCTCTCGGAGAGCGTGGAGCGGCTGGTCCGGCGCGAAATCGTGTGCCGGCCGCTGGGGGCGCTGAAAGTGAAGGGCCGCGAGGAGCCGGTGCCGGCGTTCGAGGCGGTCGCGGGGGACCGGGAGCGGACGGAGGTGCGAATCGCGCCGGCGATCGCGGGGCCGTTTCTCGGGCGGGACGCGGAACTGGAAGCGCTCACGGGGAGCGACGGGGCGCCGGTTTTCGTCGTGGGCGACGCCGGCGTCGGAAAGAGCCGGCTCCTGGCCGAGGCGCGCCGCCGGCTGCGCGTGCGGCGCCCGGGATTGCGCGTCCTTCTGGGAAGGGCGCACGACGGCGTGCGGCTGCCGCTCAACCCGTTCGCGGAGATGGTGCGTTCGGAAGCCGGGCTTGCGGGAGCGGACGCGCGCGACGCGGCGCGGCTGGCGGAGAAGCTCGCGGCGGACCTCGTCGAGCTCGGCGGCGACACGGTCGAGCGCGAGAACACCGCGCACCTCATTCTCCTGTCGATCGGCTATCCCGCCCCCGGCGCGCGCGTCGTGCAGATCGCCCCCGAGCGGCTCGTCGCCGAAACGCACGACGCCTGGGCCCGCTGGTTCCGCGCGCGGTCGTCGGAGGCGCAGGTCCTCGCCTGCGTCGAAGATCTCCACTGGGCCGACGACGCGACGCGGGCGCTCCTCGAAGCCCTCGCGTCCGCCCTTCCCGCCGATCGCGTGCGCCTCGTCGCCACGGCCCGGCCGGAGGCGGCGGCACCGCGCGGATTCAGGCGGTTGGAGCTGGCGGAGTTGCCGGAAGACGCGGCGCTCGCGATCGCGCAGAGAGGCCTGGGTGGCGAACTGTCGCCGGCGCTGAAAGCGTTCGTCGTCGAGAAAACCGGCGCCAACCCCTACTACGTGGAAGAGCTCTGCCGCTACCTCAGGGAAAACGCGCTCGTCGCCGGCCGGCCGCTGGCCCTCGGCGCCGACGCCGCCCGCGTCCCCGACGGCCTCCTCGGCCTCCTCGTCGCCCGGCTCGACGCCCTTCCCCCGGGCGCCCGCGAGATCCTCAAGGCCGCGAGCGTCGTCGGGCGGACGTTCTGGCGGCATTTCGTCGCGCGGCTGGCGGGGGGTGAAGTCGAAGAAGGGCTGATGCAGGCCCGGCGGCGCGAAATGGTCTTCCCGCAGGGCGCGTCCTCGCTTCCCGGCGACGACCAGTTCGTGTTCAAGCACGCTCTCCTGCGCGACTCCGCCTACTCCCTGCTCACGAAGAAGGAGCGATCGCGCCTCCACGCCGCTTCCGCCGACCTGCTCGAGGAGCGGGCGCCTGAGGCGGGGCGGCGCATCCGGGCGATGGCGGCGCGGCACCGCGAGTCCGCGGGGCAGATCGAGCGTGCGGCGGCGCTCTATCTCGAAGCGGCGCAGGAGGCCAACCGGAGCGCGGCGTTCGCCGAGGCGATCGACCTGGCGCGAGCCGGGCAGAAATCCGGCGCCGGATCGCGCGCCCGCATCGTCGCCGCGGCGGCACTTTTCGGCCTCGCGCGCTACCCCGAGGCTCTCGCCGAGGCGGAGGCCGCCGCCGCAGCCCCCGAATCCGGCCCGCAGGAACGCTTCGACGCCCGCCTCCGCATGGCCCGGGTCCACGGCACGATCGGCGCGGCGTCCGTCTCGCTCGCCTGCGCGCGGGAGGCGCTGGCGGCGGCGCCCACGGAGGAGGCGGAAGCGGAGGCGAAGCAACTGCTGGCCGAGGCGCTTGTGCGAACGGGAGAGACGGAGGAAGCCGACGCGATGGCCCGGGCCGCCCTCGCGGCGTCGGCCGGCACTTCCCTGCGCGGCAGCGCCCTGCGCGTTCTCGGAGTGGTGCATCTCCGGCGCGGCGACTTCGACGCGGCGCTCGACCGGTTCCGCGAAGCGCTGGAAGCCGGCCGCGGCTCGGGAAACCGCCAGCTCTGCGCCGCCTGCCTCGCCCAGATGGGGACGGTCCACAACGCGAGGCAGGAGGGGGCGGCCGCGCTCGCGCGATTTGGCGAGAGCCTCGCGCTGCTGCGGGAAGTCGGCGACCGCGCGGGGGTCGCGGCGAATCTCAACTCGATCGGCAACGTCCACCTCGAGACGGGAAGCCTCGCCGAGGCGCTGGAGGCCTACGGCCAGGCGCTGGCGCTGCGCCGCGAGATCCGCGAGCGCCCGGGCGAGGCGGCGAGCCTCGGCAGCATCGGGAAGGTGCGTCTCGTGCAGGGCCGCGTGGACGAGGCGATCGCTTCCTTCGAAACCGCCCTCCGGATCTTCGACGAAGTCGGGCAACCGTACGGGGCCGCGATCACGCACGAGAACATCGGCGTCGCGCTGCACCGGAAGCGCGAGAACCGGGCGGCGCTCGAGTCGCACGAACGGGCGCTCGAAATCCACCGGCGCATCGGCGACCGCGCGGGCATCGCGCGCACGCTCTCCAACATGGGTTGCGTCTACGGCGACGAGGGGGACGAGGAGAAGGCGCGCGCCGCGGCCGAGGAGGCGATGGCCGTCCGGCGCGCGATCGGCGACCGCGAGGGAATCTCCGACAGCCTGACGACGCTCGGCCTGATCGAGGCCGGGAAGGGGAACTTCGATGACGCGCTGCGTCATTTCGAGGAGGCCCTGGCCGTCGACCGCGACATCGGATACCGCGCCGGGATCGCCATCTGCCTTCTCAACGTCGCCTGCATGCGCCAGGCCCAGGGCCGGTTTCGCGAAGCCGCCGCCGGGTACGAGGAGTCGCGTGCGATTTCCGCGGCGCTCGGCGACGCCGGTGGCGCCGCGGAGGCGCTTCTCGCGAAATCCCACTCCCTGCGCGACCTCGGCGATTCCAGGGCCGCGCTCCTCGAAGCCGAGGCCGCCCTCGCGATCGACAGCGACGCGGGCCTCCGGGCCGCAGCGACGCTCGCCGTCGCGCTCCTGCGCTTCGACACGGGCGACGCCGAAACCGGCCGGCGGAGGGCGGAAGAAGCGGCCGCGCACTGCGCGGGCCTGGACGCGTCCCGGCTGCCTTCGGAGGCCGTGTCGTGCCTCGCGGAACTGTGCGCGAAGGCCGGAATCGCGGCGCCGCGGATCCTCGAAGACGCCCGCTCCCTGCTCGACAAGCCGGGCCACCGCCGCGACCGCGCCTTCCTCGACCTCGCCACCGCGCGCCTGATCGCCGCCACAGATCCGGCCGAGTGCCGCCGCCGCGCCGAAGCCGCGCTCGCCGCGGCGCGCGACACGCGCCACCCGGCGGTCGAGGCGGGTGCGCTCGCGCTTCTCGCCCGACTCGACGCGTCGGCCGGCCGCGCGGACGACGCGCGCGGCCGGATGCAGGAAGCCCGCGCAGCGGCGGAGTCCCCGGCGCTCCCCTTCCCGGACCGCGTGCGACTTCTCGAAGACATCGCTTCCGCGCACTCGGCGCTCGGCGACCTCGCGGGAGCCGCCGTCGCGAGGCTCGAAGCGGAACGGCTCGGGCGCGACGGATGGTTCTCCGATGGAAGGAGTTGATCTCGGAGAGATTGCGGGATACAGTCGAAATCGAAACCAACATGATCTAAGGAGTTTGTCCAATGCCACGCGTACGAACTTCGGGCAAGGGGGCGGTCGTCATCCCAAAGTCCGTTCGCGACACGGTCGGACTCGAGCCCGGCCAGCTTGTGGAGGTGGCGGCCGAAGGGACGGACCGGATCGTCGTCAGGCCCCTTCCCCGCGATCCGATCGAGGCGCTGGACGGGATTCTGCGCGGGGACGGCGGCGGATCGGTCGCCGATTTCCTCCGGGAACGCAGGCGCGAGGAGAACCGTGGATCCCATCGTCCTTGACTCCTCGGCGGTCCTGGCCTTTTTCCTCGGCGAGCGCGGAGGCGCGGAGGTCAAGCGGGAGCTGCGTGCCTGCCGGGACGGAAAGCGCCGCGGGTTGCTGTCCGCCGCGAGCCTGGCGGAGATTCACCGGCGGATGCGGCGCGGCATGGATCGGGAAACGGCGCGCCGGATGCTCGACACGCTCCTCCTCACACCCTTGACCCTGGTGCCGCTGGAGCGGGATGTGGCGGGCGAGGCTGCCGACCTCAGCCACGAGTGCCGCGCGGGGCTGATGGATTCGATCGTTGCGGCGACCGCGCGGCTGTCGAAAGCCGTCGTGATCACCGCTGATCCGGACTTCCGCCGGCTCGAAGGTCGTGTCCAGGTGACATACATCCGGTAGGGGGGAGGCGCCGACGCTTCTTCCTCGCCGCGCGCGCCGACGCCACGGTTCAATGCGCACATGGGTCCGCTGCCGGCAGAACTCGCCTACCTCTTCCGCCACGCCCTCCTCCGCGATGCCGCCTACCAGCTCCAGCTCCCCGGGGACCGAGCGCGGCTGCACGGGCTTGCGCTCGCGCTGATCGAGGAACTTGCAGGCGGTCGGGCACCGGAGCCGCCGCCGCTCGTGACAGACGACCCTCCTGTGTTTTTCCCGCACCCGGCGGATGCGTTTGCGGAGGATCTCGCCGAGCAGGCCCGGCTTGCCCTCGGGGCCGGATCAGGCCACGGAGGCGAATCCTTGCTCGCGGTCCGTAAACTGTACCTTCATCGCGCTGCGGAGCATGCGGCGAGCCGGTATCGAAGCGATCGATCCGCCGGATTGTGGCAGCAGCTCGCCGAACTGGTTTCCGCTCGGGAGAAAGGCGAGGCGCTCCGGCGTGCGGCCGCCGCGGCGGACCTGGCGGGCAGGTCAAAACCGTCTGAAGCCATGTATCTTCAGGCGCTGTCCTTATTCCGGGAGTCCGGCGACCGGGCCGCGGAAGGCGTCGCCCTGGGAGACCTCGCCGTTCTTTACCGGAGAACGGGTCGCGTGGATCTTGCGGAACGCAGCCACATGGAAGCTCTCGCCATCTTCCGACAGTGCGACAAGCATCGCCTCGTGGGTGTCGAACTTGGAAACCTGGCAAATCTCTACAACGAAACGGGCCGCGTCGAACTCGCGGAACGCAATAACCTCCAGGCCCTCGCCAGTTACCGGAAGGCCGGCAATCGCCGGTTTGAAGCCATCGTGACTGGAAACCTGGCCAATCTGTACACGGACACCGGAAGGGGAGAGCTCGCCGAGAAGACCTTCGCCGAAGCGCTCGCGCTCCATCGCGAGCTTCGCAATCGCCGCAGCGAAGGAGACACTCTGGGAAATCTCGCCATCCTCCTCGAGGAAACCGGCAGGATGGAGGAGGCCGAAAGGTGCTATGGCGAGGCACTTGCGATCCTGCGCGAAGTCGGAGACCGCCGCGGCCTCGGGATCGTCCTGGGGAACTTCGCCAACCTGTTCGCGCAGACCGGCAGGATTGAAAAAGCCGAAGCGATTTTCGGGGAGGCGCTCGCCATTCACCGCGAAGTCGGGAACCGCCGCTTCGAAGGAGTCGCCCTGGGTAATCTTGCAAACCTCTACAGCGACACAGGCCGCCGCGACCTTGCCGGCCGGACGTACGAGGAGGCGCTCGCGATCCACCGCGAGATCGGCCATGCGCGGTTCGAGGGCCTCCATCTCTGCGCCTATGGCGTGCATCTGCTCGAGAATGCCCAGGCAGGGCGGGGGCGCGAGAGCTGGCTGCGGGGCGCGGGAATCCTGAATCGACTCGGAGACACGATTGCGATCGCCGAGCTCTCGAAGAAAATGCGCTGCGCGTGCGCCAAGGCAGGCATTCCGCCCTGGGAAGCTCTTCCGACTTGAAGGCCGTCGGGGTAGGCGTTCCGCGCCCCGTCGCGGCTTTGACATCCGGTGGCCCGGATCCGCTTGCGCCGGCTCCGGGCATCCGCGCTCTTGCGAACCAGCCTTCGACTCGCAGACCGCCGCCCCTTCCAGCTTGTCCCCCACGCCCGCCGGGCGGTAATCTCCACCCGGAAGGCTTCGGCCAGATAGCCGACGCCGGGAGGTCCCGGACCATGCCCCGCGCCCCGCGCAAGTCGCCCCGCGCCCGGATCGGCGTCCCGTCCCTGCGCCGCGTTCTCAGGATTCTCCGCGTCGCCACGTCGACGCTCGATCCCAAGGTGCTGTTCCGGAGCGTCGTCGAGGCGATCCAGGCGGAGTTCCCCGAGCTCTTTCACGTGTCGATCTTCCTCGCGTTCAAGGGACCGAACGTGTTCGTGCCCATGGCGCTCGCCGGCGAGAGTCCGGAAGTGTTCGTCGAAAAGTACCCCGGCGGGTACACGCAGAACCTGGAGGCCGGGCTGCTGGGGCAGGCGTGGAAGACCCGGAGCACGTACCTCTCGAACGACGTCCGGAAGGACCCGAACTACCTCAGCGCGGTTTTCTCCGTCACGCGAAGCGAGCTGTGCGTACCGATCCGGGTCGAGGAGGACGTCGTGGCGGTGATGAACTTCGAGAGCCGGCAGAAAAACGCCTTCCCGCCGGAGGACGTCGAGTTCTTCGAGATCCTCGCCGACCAGCTCGCGAATGCGGTGAACAACAGCATGATCCACGAAGAGCTCGCGTCGCGCGGCGACCAGTCGGCGGCGCTCTCGAACGCCGGCACCGCGGTCGAGAACTCCTTCCGCGACATCATGGATTCGCTTCCCGCCCCGATCCTCAAAGTCGACGCCCGCGACTGCCTCGCGTTCGTGAACAGGTCCGCGACGCAGCTGCTGGGCGTTCAGAACGCCGAGCTGGACTCGAAGCCCTTCGCGGATCTCCTCGACGCCGACGGCCGCCGGCGCTGGGCGGAGGCGCGCGGGAAAACGCCGGCGAAGGGCGCCTCGGTTTCGCTGACCCTGACATGGCGGGATCGCACCCTGACCGGCGTCTGGCAGGCGTTTCCCGTGCAGGAGGAGCGTCCGCCGTTTCCGATTCTGCTCAAGCGGTTCGAGTGAGAGTCAGAGCAAGAATCGAGCTCCGGACGCGGACGGAGATCGAAATACTCATCGGGTTGTGCGGGGTTCGAGCCAGTCGTCGATCCCTTCGAGCGCGCCCTCGGCAAACCCGCGTCCCCCTTCCCCTGCCGGCTCCAGACGATGTCCCGCTGTCGGCACGATGCGGATGGTGACATCGTGGCTGCCCTGACGAAGCGCCTGCTCCATCGGCGCTGAGTTCTCGAGAGGATCAACGAATGGATCCTTCCCCCCGAAGACGGCCAGAACCGGACAGGAGACGCGCTGGAGAACAGGCAACGGATCGTGATCCATGATCAGCCCCAGGTAGCGCATGAGCCCGCAGAGTTCGGCGACCTTGAGATTCGGAGGGAATACGCTGGAGAACCAGGTGTGTCCCGAGGCCGCTTCCAGCAACCGGCTGACTTCCGCCTCCTCGGCCCGGCCGTGTCGGGCGAGGTCATGCAAGGCGCGCTTGAGCGAGACGGCTTCCTCCGCGGCCGATTCCGCGAATCCGGCCTGCAGCAGGCGGTGGCGGGTGCTGGAAAGATCCTGCTCGGCCGGGGTCATCGCGGCGCCCGCGAGGATCACGAGAAAGGCGATTTCGCGTGGGGCGGAGGCGGCCGCCAGCGGGGCGATCCAGCCGCCCTGGCTGTGCCCGCAGAGTCCCACGCGATCGCTCCGGATGTCGGCCCGATCGCGCAGATAGGCCGCCAGGGCGACGACGTCGTCGGCTCTCTCCTGGAAGGTCTCGCTCGACCAGTCGCCGGCGGACCCGCCGGTTCCGCGCTTGTCGTAGCGCAGGACGGCGATCCCTCGACTCAACCAATGCTCCGCCAGCGCGGCGTAGAGGGGGAACTCGCGGGTCGCGGGTCCCGACCCCGGAACGATCAGGATCGCCGGATGCGGTCCCGGACCGGGCGGCAGCTCCAGGACCCCGGCCAGGATGCCCTTCACACTCTGGATCCGAACTTCCTCTCTCACCAGGCCCTCCTTTCCCGCGCAGCCGCCCATCAGGAAGGACAACCCGGCCAGGATCGGGAAGGCCCGATTCACGGACATCGAAACGCGGCAATCCCGGAGGCGACGGCGCATGCGGGCATTGTCCCGCGTCATCCTGCGAGTCCGGCACGAAATTCCTGTCCCACGCGCATCACGGGCAGATTCCCGTTCCGGCCGGCCTCGGGCGGCAAAATGGCCGATCCGATCGAACCGCCGGGCCGCCGGACCGTTCATTCCCGACATGCGCCGCCTCTCCGCCCTCGCCGTCGCCGTCCTCCTGGCCGGGGTCCTGGTCTGGCGGATGAGGAGGGAGGAAGACCCATCGGCCGACGGCGCGAGCTCCGCTTCCCTGCCGGCCCCTGAAACCCCGAAGCCGCTGGAAACGACCGGGTCCGGGCCGACCGAAGCCGGGAATGGAGGCGACGGGTCCGTTCCGGAACGTGAACCCACTCCGGTCGCGGACCGCAAGACCGGCCTGCCCGCCGCGCTCGCCTGGCTCCTGCGCTCGCGCAACGCCGACGGATCCTGGGGCGGCGAAGCGGAGATGTTCGAGGGTGCGATGTACACGAAGCACTCGGCGACCAGCCTCGCGCTGCTTGCGTTGTTCGGCGCGGGGTACACGCACCTGAGCCGGGAGGAATCCGAGGGAACGGTCGTCGGGAAGGCCATCAAGGAAGCGCTCCAGTGGCTGGCGGCGAACAAGCCCGAGACGCCGTTCGACGCGGCGCTCGTCTCGCTCGCGTGGGGCGAAGCCTGGGGGATGACGAACAGCGCCCTTTTCAAGGAACACGTGGAGGGGGGCCTGAAGACCCTTCTCGAACTCCAGACCCCCGACGGCTCCTGGGGCGGCGACGCGCGCACGAGCTCGTGGGCGGCGATGGCGCTCAAGTCCGCGGAGATCTCGGGGCTCGAGGTGCCGAAAGAGGCGCGCGACGCGGCGTCCGCGTGGTTCGCGGCGCGGCTCGAGGCCGACCCCCGGGCCGAGGATGCGGTCGCCTGGGTGCTCCTCGCGACGGACCGGACCGGCGCGGCGGCCGACCGGGCGAAGGCCGCCCTGGGCGCGCGCCCGCCCAACTGGTCGCAGCAGGATTTCGGCTACTGGTATCACGGCTCGATGGCGATGTTTCAGCTCGACGGGCCGTCGGGGCCGCTGTTTTCGCGGTGGGGAGAGGGGCTGAAGGCGACGCTCGGAGGGTTCCAGGACGCCCGCGTCGGCTGGGCGGGCGAGGGCCGCGGGACGGCGGACGTGGTGAAGAACTCGATGGGTCAGCTGACGCTGGAAGTGTTCTACCGGTATGCGAGCGTGTTCGGCGCGAAGAAATAAGAGCGCGCGAAGAAACCGGGTGCCGTCGGCGGTCGGAGCTCGCTTCGCTCGCCTCCGCCGATTGACGGACGGCGGCGCGCCTTCTTCCCGTACAATACCCCGTCCCATGCGCACCCTCCTGGTCTCCCCGTTCCTCGCGCTCGCGCTGGCCGCCGCGGCCGAGCCCGAGATTTCGTTCGACCTGCGCGGGCCGGCCGTCGTGCCGAGAATGCGCCCGGACCGGGAGCCTGGTGACAAACCGCCCCCGCCGGCTGTCGCGCTCCGGCTCGACAAGGAGCATGCTTCCCTCACGTGGACCGACCCCGAGCTGCAGGCCCACGAGTTCACGCTCGACGTCCTGGCGAACCACCCCGGCCCCAAGCCGTGGTCCCAGCACCTCGCGTGGATCGTCGCGCGCTCGAAGGACGATTTCTGGATTCTCTGGGCCTACTTCAACGAGACCGGCACGCGCTGCTGGATCAACTACTACCACTTCGCCGAAAACATCGCGCGCATGAGCCTCTTCCAGGGCCAGTACCTCTACCGTCCGCCCGAGGCCTTCACGAATTCTCCCTCGGACATCCAGATTCCGGCGGCGCGGATTCCGGAGTACAAGGGGCCGAAGTTCCGGCACCGGGACTTTTCGCCGGCGGGGGGCAAGTTCCGGAAGCTGCGGTGGCTGGACGGGGCGGCGTGGAAGGACCGGGACGAGGAGCTGACGGTGAAGCCGCTGATCCACCTGAACGTGCCGGGGCGGAACGGCTGGGCGAGCGAAGGGTGGACGGAGATTCACGCGCTCGCGTGGAACGCGGACGCGACGAAGCTCTACTACGTCGTCACCTACACGGCGGTGGATCACGGCTGGGCGGTCGACCTCACCGACGGGACGGTCATCAAGACTCACTTCGGCGAAAAGGTCGTGCTGGAGCAGCCCAAGTGAGCGAAACGGCGCGCAGAGAGGTGATGATCGGCGTCTTCGTCGTCGCGGGGCTGGGGCTCGTGGGGCTGATGTTCTGGATCCTGGAGCGGCAGGCGTTCCAGAAAAAGTACGTCGTCGAAGCGGAGTTCACGTACGCGGGCGGAATCCGCGAGGGCACGCCGGTGCACATGGCGGGCAAGCCGATCGGCGCGGTGAAGGCGGTGACATTCCGCGAGACGGAACAGCAGGTGGTGGTGGACGTCGCGATGGAGATCGAGTGGCAGTACCAGATCAAGACGGACTCGAAGCTCACGGTGGGGTCGGTGGGTCTCCTGGGCGAGAAGATTCTCGAGTTTTCGCTGGGGACCCGGAGCGCGCAGGACCTGCCGAAGGACGGGAAGGCGCGGCTCAAGGGCGACACGCCGCCGGGGCTGGAGGAGCTTCAGCAGGACCTGAGCGAGGCGGTGGCGGACATCAAGGGGACGATCGTGAAGGTGAACGCGTTCCTCGACTCGCTGAACGAGCCGGAGTTCAAGGCGGCTCTGAAGGGGGCGATCGTCGGGCTCGAGCAGACGGCGACGAAGGCGTCCGCGGCGGTGGACAAGGTGGACGGGTTCATGACGGGCGCGAACGAATTCGTGGGAAAGGCGAACACGGCGGCGGACGGCGTGAACAAGGTCGTGGCGGACGCGGGCGAGGTCGTGAAGAAGCTGGACGAGATCGCGGCGAAGCTGAGCCAGCTCGTGGACGACGTCGGAACGCAGGTGACGCGGACGGGCGACAACATCGAAAACCTGGCGAAGTCGCTCGACGAGAACTCGAAGAAGCTGAACGAGGTGCTGGCGCAGGTGGACGGGCTGGTGAAGGAGGCGCGTGAGGGAAAAGGCACGGTCGGCGCGCTGCTCTCCGACAAGGGGACGGCGAGGAAGCTGGACGACCTTCTCGTAAGCCTGAAGGCGACGAGCGATTCGCTGGCCGCGACGTCCGATTTCCTGCGGAAGGATCCGAGTTCGCTGGTGTGGGGGCGGAGCGAGTCCGAGGATGAGGAAGCGGAGGAGAAGGCGGCGAAGGAAGCGGACTGGCGCGATCGGAAGTGACCGTTTGGCGTTCGGGGTTCGGCGTTCGGAGTTCGGAGTTCGGAGTTGGCGCGGCGGGAGGAAGGACGAGGATGAAGGTGAAATTCTGGGGAGTGCGCGGCTCGATCCCCACCCCTGGACCCGATACGGTGGTCTACGGCGGCAACACGACCTGCATCGAGGTCGTCGCCGGCGAGACGAATATCATTCTCGACTGCGGCACCGGCATACGGGAACTCGGGAACCACTACTCGAAGCTCGGCAAGGCGGTGAAGGTCCACGTCTTCCTCAGCCACTCCCACTGGGACCACATCCAGGGCTTCCCGTTCTTCACGCCCATCTACCGCTACGGCAACGAAATCCACATCTATGGTCCCGCACACCCCGACCGCACCATCAAAGACCTCCTCATGCTCCAGATGGACGGCGCCTACTTCCCGGCCCGCTACTTCGAGCTCGCGGCCAAGATCATTCACCACGACATCCGCGAGGAGTCGCTCGACATCGACGAAGTCACCGTCCACTCGCGCTTCATGAACCACCCCATCTACACCCTCGGCTACCGCATCCACCACGAGGGCAAGGTCCTCGTCTACACTTCAGACAACGAGCCCTACAGCGCCATGCTCTACGACAACCTCAAGGACTTCGGCGACACGATTCCCGCGGGCGAGATGGAGGAGTTCATCGACCACTCCAACCAGCGCCTGGTGGACTTCGTCTCCGACGCCGACGTCGTGATCGCCGACGCCATGTACCGCGCCGACGAATACCCGCGGTTCCGCGGCTGGGGACATTCTTCCTCGGAACACGCCATGGACCTCGCCATCAAGGCGGGCGTGAAGAAGCTCGTCGTGTGGCACCACGACCCGAACCGGTCGGACAGCGAGCTCGAGAAGATGTGCACGGAGACGCAGGAGCTGGCGAAGAAGCGGGGTTCGGGGCTGGTGGTGGTGCCGGCGCGGGAGAAAGAGACAATCGAGATCTGATGTTTGCGGTCCCGCCTGCGATTCCGGGGCCGCGCCGGCGCTGGCGGCGCGCGGGGATCCTGGCGCTCGCGGGAGCGGTCGCGGCCGGCGTCGGCTGGCTGCTCCACCTGCGCGCCGAGCGCTCCGCGGCGCGGCGGACGGCCGACGCGTTCCGGCTCGCGCTCGCCGAAGGCGACCTTGAGACGGCGCGCGCGCTCGTGATTCCGCCGATCGCGCGTCACCTCGAAGCCTCCGTCCGCGAAGACACGGCCGTCTGGCGCCTTCCGTGGAGATTCCGGAGCGTGACGATCGCCGAAGCGGACATGTTCCACGGCCGCCAGGCCTTCGCCACCTGGCAGACGGAATTCCCCGGCGGCCGCCCGGCCTCCCTCTGGGTCCGCCTCGACGATCGCGGCCGTTGGAAAGTGAGCGCCGCTTCCCTGAACGGCCAGGAAATCCTGCCGCGCCCGTCGCACGCGGAGAAGGCGCCGGACCTGCTGCGGTTCTGCGGCCACGGTGTGCGCATCGCCCGACCCGAAGGATACTGGGCGCTCGACGTGCGGTTCTCGGTGCAGGGACTCGGCGCGGGGAAGGTCGCGACGTCGACGGTCGTCTCGGTCACCTCGGCGCGCGGCGTGGAGCTGGTGCGGGAAGAGGTGGTCGACCGCTGGTCGGGCCTCCCGGAAAAGGGCGGGCGTGAATTCCGGTTCTCCGTGTCGCTCCCGAGGACGCTGCCGTTCGAGACGTGGTGGCTCGACGTGACGCTGCGGGACGAGACGCGCGGAAGGGAGGTGTTCCGGACGATTCACCTGGATTTGGATTGAGTGGCACCGCGGAGCGGGACGCCCCATCCCTTTTCACCCCTTTCTATCCGCGACCACGCCGTTCGTATCCTCCTTCATCCCATGGGTGATCTGCGCTGTGCGCCCGAAGAGACTAGAAGGCCGATTGAACATCGATTCGACAGGCGAGGTCACTGATGAAAAAGGGTGAAAACGGATACCTCCTTGTCCGCAGCCGATTCCCTCGGAAGAACTCGAAAAACTTCTTCGAAAAACAAGTTCGTGATCGATTGTGTGCGGAGGGACGGAAGGTCACGGATCCAGAAAACGAGAAACGAGGAACGAAACTCCGGCTAATGCCCCTCCTGCTTCAACCGCTTCAGCCCGTCCGTCGCCCCCTTGTGCCCCGGCTCGATCTTCAGACACCGGTCCCACGCCTCGCGCGCCTTCGTGAAATTGTCCCGGATGTACTCCACCTGCCCCAGGTTGAACCACGCCGCCGTCGACAACGGGTCGATCTCGATCGCCGTCTTGTACGCCGCGATCGATTTCTCGTGCTCCCCCAGCTGCGCCCGCACCGCGCCGATGTTGATCCAGGCGTCCACGAAGTCCGGCGCGATCTCGAGACACTTTTCGAAACGCGCCAGGGCGTCGGGGAATCGGTTGATCTGGAACAGGACCGTCCCGAGATCGAACTGCGGCTGCGGATCGTCCGGCCGCAGGTTCGCCAGCGTCGTGTACTCCTCGATCGCGCGCTTCGTGTTCTTGAGCTTCGTGAACAGGATCGCCAGGTTCTGATGCGTCTCGGCGTGCTTCGGCAGCAACTCCGCGCACTTCTCGAAATCTACCACCGCTTCCAGGTTCTTCTCGTCGTTCACCATCTCCATCCCGTGCGCGTACGAGTCCATGAAGAGCTGGACCTCGCGCTTGTCGAGGTCGATCGGCGGCAGGATTTCGAACGACGCGAGGGAAGCGGCGACCTCCGGGAGCAGCGCGTCGAGCTTCGCCGGGTCGCCGGTGAAGAACACCATGTAGTAGAGGGGCTTCGCGCCGCCGAGCGTGTGCACGTGCGCGAGCCTGTCGCCGCCGGTGTTCGTGAGCGTCCCCGCGAACTGCCGCGCCTCGAGCGCGCCGAGCGAGGTCGGCTTCTCCCATTTCGCGGCGTAGTCCTTGAACGCGTCGCGGTACGCCTTCGTCACCGTCGTGTAGAGGTCCTCGAGCGCGCCGTCGCTCTTGATGATCCACACGTCCATCTTGAACGGGCCGGCGTCCCCGGGCGCCGCGTAGGTGCATTTCGAGTTCTTCGACGTCGCGATTCGCCGCCAGCCGGGCGGGGGGCGGATCGCGTAATTATTGAAGAGGTCGACGTGCTTCGGCGAGGGGGGTGCCTTGACGTCGCGTTTCTTCGCCGGCGCGTCGGCCGGGTCGACGGGGGGAAGGGGCTTCTTCTCGATGCGGTCGACCTTGTCGCGGGCGATTCGGATGACGCCGCCGCCCGGCGTTCGCAGCACGACCGGATCGCCCTCGTCCTCGACGGTCCCGATGAGCCGGCCGCCCGATTTCAGGTGAATCTCGTCGGCGCGAAGCGCAACTGCACTGGTCAGCAGGAGGAGCAGGATCGTGCGGAGCATCGAGGGATTATAGCGTCCGCGCGAACGCGGGTTCGTTCCTGGTTACTCGTTTCTCGTTTCGCGATGGAGTGCCGGACGGCGGAGGCGTAGCGTCCCAGCGCCGGCAGGCGGGAACGAGGAACGCCGTTCGACTTACCGGAACCTGAAGATCGTCCGTATCGCCTCGAAGATCTTGTTCTTCCGCTCCTCCGTGTCCTTCGAGCGGTTGAACACCATGGTGTCGCGTTCCTTGGCCAGCTTCTCGCGTGAGGCCGTCTGGCGGCTGGCGATGACTTCCGACATCGTCTGCGCGATCGGCGGATTGTCGCGGAGGAGCACGCCGAAACTCTCGCGATCGAGAACGAGCAACTCGCTGTCCTCGGCGGCCTTGCAGGTCGACGTCCGCGGCTCGCCCGTGAGAAGTGACATCTCCCCGAAGTACGCGCCCGCGCCCAGCTGCGCCACCTCGGCCTCCTCGCCGCCGGCCCCCTTCACGTGCACCGACACGCGGCCGCTCTTGATGATGTAGAAGACCGCCCCCTCTTCCCCCTGCCGGCACACGACCTCACCCTTTCCGAACAGCTGGCTCGTGAGGTCGTCGGCGAGCATGCGCTGCTCCTCTTCCTTGAGGGGAGCCAGGATGTCGACCTTGCGAAGGAGCGCCACGATCTCCTCGGGGCGCTTCTCGGGCTTCTCGCGGCGCAGGAAGACGTCGCGGATGGGGAAGGGAATGCCGATGTTGTTGCGCTTGAGGTGGTACCAGACGTTGCGCATGACTTCGGACTCGATGCGCGTGCGGGCGTCGAAGTTTTCGATCCAGAAGCGCATGTCGTAGACGATGGCGAAGTCGGCGTAATCGAGGACATATACGTCCGGAGCCGGTGCGGGGAGGATGCCCTCGACGTGGGACATCATGTTGATCAGAACCTGTTTGACCTTGTTGGGGGGCGCGCCGTACTCGACGCCGATCTTGCGGCGGATCAGGTGCTTGGGGGTAGGCGCCGAGAAATTGAGGATCAGGTGCCCGGCCATGGCGCTGTTGGGGACGTAGAGGACGTCGTCGTCGCGCGTCCAGATGCGGACGGAGCGCCAGTTCGAGTCCAGGACCTTGCCCTCGTGTCCCTCGATCTCGATCCACTCGCCGGGCTTGTACGGCTGGTCGATCGTGAGCATGAGGCCGCTGAAGACGTTCGACAGGCTCTCCTGCAGCGCGAGGCCGACGACGATCGAGAGGATGGCTGACGTGGTGATGAGCTGTCCGACGTCTGTCGTCGGAAACGCGATCTTGATCCCGATCAGGAACAGGCCGACCAGCGCGAGCGTGCGCGCGACGTCCTTGAAGAACTGCGAAATGGGCGGATGCCCGCTCTTCTGCGGAAGGAAGTCCGCGAACAGCGTCAGCAGCATCTCGACGCCGACGAATCCGCCCATCACGATCAGGAGGAGCAGGCTGAGCTGGTACGGCAGGTTGTGGGCCCGGCCGGCGGCCGGCGTGACCGCGCGGAGCAGGCTCCAGGACGTGAACGCCAGGATCGCGACGTTGCTCGCGAACCGGATGCGGCGGCGCCGCGCCACCCGGACCTTCTCGACGTCCGGCTCCGAGAGGACCCGCACGAGCGGGCGCAGCACGAACCCCATGAACAGGAAGCCGGCGAAAAGCGCGGCCCCGGCGAAAACGAGGCCCCATGCGGCGCTGGTGTTGCCGGTCGTGAAGCTCTGCCAGAGGGCCTTGAGGTCCATCCCGGGAAGGAGAGGCTATCCGCAAGGGGTGGGACCGGCAAGTGTTGCGCGGCGCTTGTAGCCTCAGCCCGCATTTCGCAGGATGCCGCGCGCCATGTCCCGCATCTTCGCCGCCCTTCACGCCTTCGTCTGGAACCGGCCCCGAGCCGCCGTCGCCCTGCTCGCCGCGGCCTCGGCGCTCTCACTTCTCGCGGCCCTCCTGCTGCGATTCTCCAGCGACATCTCGAACGTCCTGCCCCAGGACTCCCCGGCCGTGGAGGCCGTCGGCGAGGTCATGGAACATTTCGCGTTCACGGGGCAGATGTTTCTGTTCTTCGAGAAGCGCGACCCGGCGGCGTCGGAGGAATCCGCGATGCGGCTGGCGGACGCCGTGGCGCGGCGGCTGCAGGGGCGCCCCGGCGTCGCGGCGGTGGACTGGCGGATTTCGGAAGAGGCGGAGCGGTTTTTCGGGTCGCTGGTGACGGAGAGCGGGCCGCTGCTCGTGCCGGAGGAGGACATGGACGCGTTCGAGGCGCGACTGCGGCCGGAGGGGATCCGGGAAGCGGTGCGGCGGAACCGGCGGCGTCTCGAGGGCGTGGGGGTGGGGCCCGCGGACGTGCTGACGGGGGGCGACCCGCTCGACCTGACGCGGGATTTTTTTCTCAAGTCGTTCACGGCGGGCCGGCCGCAGGGTCACGTCGACGTCTCGACCGGGTACTACTTCTCGGAGAGCCGCCGCGAGATGCTCATGACGGTCGAGGGCACGAAGCAGCCGCAGGATGTCGAGTTCTCGCGGCAATTCGTCGCGCAGGCCCGGCAGGCGCTGGAGGAGGCGCGGAGCGAGGTGCCGTCCGCCGCGGGATGGGATGTCTCGTTCCTCGGCGGCTACCCCGTGGCGCTTCAGAACGAGACCACGATCAGGTCCGACATGGGCATGAACATCCTCACGTCGATTCCACCCGTCCTGCTCATGCTCCTGATCTCCCTGCGCCGCTGGTTCGGTCTCGCGGTCGGCGCCGCGTCGCTGTTCCTGGGCATCCTCTGGACGTTCGGGCTCGCGGGGCTCGTGTACGGCCACCTCACCGCCGTGACCGTCGCGTTCTGCGCGCTCGTCGCGGGCATGGGCATCGACTTCACGATCCACATGTTCCACCGCTACCGGTGGGAGCGCTCGCAGGGCGTGGAGCCCGGCGAGGCCTCGGCCCGCACGTTCGCCGGCACCGGCCCCGGCGCGTTCGTCGCCATGATCACGACGATCGCCGCCATCCTGTGCCTCTGGGTCAGCCGCTTCAATGGCCTCCGCGAGTTCGCCACGCTCGTCGGCGTCGGGCTCCTGCTCGTCTTCGTCGCCACGTTTCTGGTGATTCCGCTGTTCACGAGGCGCGAACGCGCGGACCGCGACCGCGAGATCCCCGGCTGGGCGCTCACCGGCTGCTGGGTCCTGTTCGTCGCCTACCTCGTCGTCTCCGTGCAGCTCTTCACCGCCCTCGGCCTCGTGATCGCCGCGACGTGCCTCCTGCTCATGACGCAGCGCGGCACGCGGCTGACGATCGCGTTCGTCGTGGAGCGACCGCGGGCTGCGGCGGCGGCCGCCCTGGTCCTCACGCTCCTCTCGCTGGCCGCGATGAGCCGGCCGCCCCTCGGTCTCCCGGCGCGCGAGACGGACATGAACAACCTGCGCGCCGAGGGAGACCAGCTCCTCGTCGTCGAAAACCGCATGCGCGCCGCGTACGGTTCGGCCATCGATCCGATCCTGGTCCTCGTCCGCGGGAATTCCGAGGACGAGGCCCTCGAGAAAGCAGCCGCCGTGTCGCAGGCCCTCCGCGCCTTCCCCGAGGCGACGCACCAGTCGCTCACCCAGATCCTGCCCCCCGCCTCCCGCCAGGCCCGCCAGGCCGCGCGCCTCGCGAAACTGGACCCCGATCGCATCGTCGCGGACCTCGACCGCGCCCTCGATGAGGAAGGCTTCGAAGTCGCCGAGTTCGAGGGCGCCCGCGCGTGGCTCCGCGGCCTCCTCGCCGCCCGCACCCCCGCACGCCCCTCCGGCCTCCACGACCCCTTCTTCGCCACCCTCCGCCGCCGCTTCCTCGCCACCGACCCCGCCGGCACCACCCGCGCCCTCGTCTGGTTCGTCCCCCGCTCCCCCCTCCACGTCCGCGCCGAACGCGACGCCACGGTCAACCGCCTCCGCGAGGCCGCCGGGACCGCCAGCCCCGGCGCCGTCCTCTCCGGATTCCCCGTCGTCGTCAAGGAAATCGACGACCGCATCGGCCCCGATATCTTCTGGTCCACCGTCGCCGGCGGCGTCGCCTCCGTCGCCCTCGCCTGGATCCTCTTCGGCTCCTTCCGCTGGATGTTCGTCTCCATCTTCCCCGCCGTCATCGGCACCGCCTGGTTCCTCGCGTGCCTCAAACTCATGGGCATGAAGATGAACTACCTCAACCTCATCGTGTTTCCCCTCATGGCCGGCCTCGGCACCGACAACGGCCTCTACCTCGTCGAGAGGTTCCGGGAGCTGAAGCGGCGGAGCGCGCTCGAGACGGTGAGGACGCTCTGGCCGAGCCTGACGCTCACCAGCCTGACCACGATCGTGGGGTTCGGCAGCCTCGCGTACTCGGCGAATCGGGGGATGAAAAGCCTCGGCGTGGCGATCTGCGTCGGGATGCTGTGCTACCTGTTCGCGAGTCTGCTGGTGCTGCCGCCGATGCTGAAGTGGCTGGAGGTGGGCGAGAAACCTCCCGGGTAACGGGGGCAGCGCCGTCCCGCGCGATCCAGGTAAGGGCAAAGGGAATGGCGGCGGCTATTCCGAGTCCAGCAGTTCCTTGCGGAAGTGCGCGGACACGTCCCCAAGAATGTCCCCCATCGCCACGATGACCGAATAGTGATTCCCCGGAAACACGATGAGCCTCGGCCCGCCGAACGCGTCTCTCAGCGCCCGCACGTTCCGGATCGGCACCACCGGGTCGTCCTTCGACCCGATCAGCAGCAGCCCCTGCTTCCGCTCCTTCGTCGCGTACGTCACCGCGTCGTACGGCTTCATCAGCGTCGCGAGCTGCTCAAGCGTCACTCCCTTCGCCTGCAGCTCCTCCTTGATCTCCTTCGTCTCGTCCGATTCGTTCCAGAACAGCTCGTGGATGTTCCCGCCGGCGAGCACCGTCACCGCCGCGTGAAATTTCGGTTCGACCGCCCACGCCAGCGCCGCGATGTGCCCGCCGAGGCTGATGCCCATGATCCCAAGCCGCTTCGGGTCCGCCCCGCGATCCTCCACCAGCCACTGCGCGCTGCGGCGCACGTCCCGGATCGCCTGGATCACCGACTGGCGCGTCCGCTCCAGGTCCGAACTCACCGTGAGCGCCCCGCTCCGTTTTCCCTCGGGGGAGCGCTCGAACTGGTAGGGAAGCGCCATCACGAACCCCGCGACGCCGTCCTCCGCGAGCCGGCGGGCGACCATGAGCTCGAGGTTCGGGCCGCCCCCCTTCCATATGGGCAGCACGATCACCGCGGCGGTCCATTTCCCCTTCGGCACCACGAGGTGCCCGTGCACGGTGTTGTTCGACTCCGTATCCGTCACCGTCGGCGACGGGAACTCCACCTTGTACTGCGTCCACTTGTCGCGCTCGAGCCGCTTCTCGAACTTCGTCTCGAACTTCACCGGCTCGTACGCGAACGCGCGCAGCGCCTCGGCGGTCGGGTCTTCTGCGCGCGCGACGGCGGCGAGGAACAGGATCCAGGTCAGTGCGGAAAGTCGTCTCACGGTGTTCTCCGGGCGAGCGCCGCGCGCAGGATGCGCCGCACGACCGACGGCGCGGGCTCCGGCTGGCGGCGGATGTTCTGGGTGTACAGCACGAGCACGCGCAGATCGTCGCCGGGCGAAGGATAGTCCGCGACCCGCGCGGGGTCGCCTGCCGCCTCGGGCTTGTCGACGGCCACGATCTCGACCTCGTCGAACCAGTCGCGCGCGTCGGGCGGGAACGCCTCGATCTCCGCTTCCGCCGTCTCCACGAGCCCCTCGGCGGAGTCCTCGGCCGGGTGGACTTCCGGCTCGTCCTCCTCGCTCTCCGTCTCCGGAGTCCAGCCCGCGACCTTCGGCGTCTGTTTCTCGATCCACCCCTGCGCAAGTCCGAGGCGTGCCTCGATCGTCCCCAGCACGACGCGCCTGACCTCGGCGGCCGTGTCCGGCCCCGCCTCCAGGATCGGATTCATGTAGAGCGTCGCGGTCGCCATCGGCGCCCCGGGCTTCACCGTCGGCTCTACCGTCCAGTTGGACGTGAGGTGCTGAAAACCGTGAAGCGCCGAAGGTTCCCAGTCCGCCTCGCGCGCGGGCGCGTCCGGCGCCTCCGATTCGAGCCGGAAGACCACGTTCTGCAGGTACGGGACGGCCCCCGCCGGCAGGTCCTGCAGGACCTCGTCGAGAATCCGCCCGAATGCTTCCTTAGTCATCGTCGTCGTACTCGTACTCCGCTTCGATCGCGCCGATCTCGTCCTCGTCGAGCCCGAAGAAATGCCCGATCTCGTGGACCACGGTGTCCTGAATCTCCCGAATCATGCGTTTGCGCGTGGAGCAGGCGCGCTCGATGGGTTCCTGGAAGATCGAGATGCGATCCGGCGGCCCGGCGAAGTCGGGGGTGCGCTCCGTTAGAGGCGTCCCCTCGTACAGCCCGAACAGGTCCTCGTCCGGCTCGAGCCCGACCTCCTCGATCTGCGCCCGCGTCGGCCGCGGCAGAACCTGCACGACGACGTTTTCGAGGCGGTCGCGGAACGGATCCGGCAAACCGCCCATCGCCTCCTCGACGATCTCCTCGAAAGCCTTGCGGTTCATGACCACCATGATACCTCCCGGGCGCCTCGTCTTTCCTTCCCAACCCCCCGCCAAATCGGTTCACTGTGCCCATGAACCCCGGCTACTACCGCTACCCGACCATCGCCGGCCACGCCGTCGCTTTCGTCTCCGAGGACGACCTCTGGTCCGTTCCGGCCGCCGGCGGCGTCGCCCGGCGCCTGACCTCAAACCTCGGCGCCGTCGCGAGGCCGCATCTCTCCCGCGACGGCAAATGGCTCGCATTCACCGGCACCGAAGAAGGACACAGCGAGGTCTACGTCATGCCCGCGGACGGCGGACCGGCCCGCCGCCTCACGTGGGTCGGTCACGATACCGTCACCCTCGGCTGGGACCGCGACGGCCGCCACGTGGTCTTCGCCTCGAACGTCGGCCAGCCGTTCCTGCGCCCCTTCCACCTTTATACCGTCCCCCTCGACGGCGGCCCACCGGCGCGCATCCCCGTCGGCCCCGCAGAGGCCATCTCCCACGGCCCCAGAGGCGGCGTCGTCATCGGCCGCGCCATGGGCGACCCCGCGCGCTGGAAACGCTACCGCGGCGGCACGACCGGGGACCTCTGGGTCGACGAAAAGGGGAAGGGCGATTTCCGCCGCCTCATCAAGGTCGACGGCAACCTGGCGTGGCCGATGTGGATAGGCGCGCGCGTCTACTTCGTGAGCGACCACTCGGGAACCGGAAACCTCTGGTCATGCACCCCCGCCGGCGCCGACCTGCGCCGCGAGACGCGCCACCCCGACTTCTACGTCCGCTTCCCCGGCACCGACGGCCGCCGCATCGTCTACCAGTGCGGCGCCGACCTCTGGATCCTCGATCCCGCGAAACGCAAGCCGGCCCGCGTCCCCGTCGAGTACCACTCTCCGCGCATCCAGCGCCAGCGCAAGTTCGCCGACGCCCCCCGCAACCTCGAAGACTTCGCCCTGCACCCCGAAGGACACTCCGCCGTCGTCACCGCGCGCGGCCAGGCGTTCGCCATGGGGTTCTGGGAAGGGCCCGTCACGCCCGTCGGACCCGCGGAAGGCGTCCGGCGCCGGCTGACGCGCTGGCTCAGGGACGGGAAACGTTTCCTGAGCGTCTCCGACGCGGGAGGCGACGAGGCGTTCGAGCTGCACGCCCCCGGGGCGCCGCCGAAAGTCATCGCGAAGGGCAGGGACATCGGGCGCGTCCTGGACGTCGCGGTCTCGCCGGCGCGCGACGAAGCCGCGTTCTCAAACCACCGGTACGAGCTGTTCCACCTGGACATCGCGAAAGGGAAACTGAAGCGGCTGGACCGCAGCGCGTACGACCGCATCGCGGGCATCTCGTGGGCGCCGGACGGCCGGTGGATCGCGTACGGCTTCAACTCGACGCGGCAGACCTCGCAGATCCGGATCGCGGAGGTGAAGACCGGCAAGGTGCGCGAGGTGACGTCGCCGGATTTCCGCGACTACGGGCCCTCGTTCGATCCCGACGGAAAGTACCTCTACTTCCTCTCGTACCGCGTGCTCGATCCCGTATACGACGCGTTCTACTTCGATCTCGGATTCCCGCGCGGCACCCGGCCGTACCTCGCCACGCTGCGCAAGGACGTGACGTCCCCGTTCGTGCCCCTTCCCAAACCCGTCGTCCGCTGGAACCGCCGCCTGGTCGACCAGCCCAAGGAACGCGACCCGCTCGCGCCCGTCGAGATCGACTTCGACGGCATCGGCTCGCGGCTGGTGACGCTTCCCGTCGGCGAAGGCCGCTACGGCCAGATCTTCGGGATGCGGGGGAAGGTCGCTTACACGAACTATCCGGTGGAGGGGAGCCTGGGGAGCAACTGGGCGGGGGGAGGGGAGCCGCCGGCGAAAGGCTCCCTGGAGATCTGGGACTACGACAAGAACAAGGCGGAGAACTGGGTCGGGGGCGTGACCGAGGTCCGGATCGCGGGGGACCTGCGGACGTTCGCGGTGCGGTCGGGGAACCGGATCCGGATCGTGGGTGCGGACGAGAAGCCGAAGGACGGGCCGGCGGAGCCGGGGCGCGACGGCGGCTGGCTCGAGCTCGGGAGGATCCGGGTGCCGGTCTCGCCCGAGAGGGAATGGGAGCAGATGCTGCGCGAGGCGTGGCGGCTGCAGCGCGACCACTACTGGCGCGAGGACATGTCGGGGGTGGACTGGAAGGGGATCCTCGCGCGGTACCGGCCGCTTCTCGACCGCGTGAGCACGCGCGGGGAGCTGTCGGACCTGATCTGGGAGATGCAGGGCGAGCTGCGGACGTCGCACTGCTACGAGATCGGGGGGGACTACCGGTGGCCGCCGCAGTACCGGCAGGGTTTCCTGGGGGCGGACTTCGAGCGCGCGCGCGACGGCCGGTGGCGGATCGCGCGGCTCGTGCGGGGCGACTCGTGGGATCCGGACCGCGACTCGCCGCTCGCGCGCCCCGGCGTGAACGCGCGCCCGGGCGAGGCGGTGGTGGCGGTGAACGGGCAGGCGGTGGGGAAGGGAACGCCGGCGGAGCTGCTGGTGAACCGGGCGGGGCAGGAGGTCTCGCTGGACCTGGAGAACGGGAAAGGGAAGAGGCGGACGGTGACGGTGCGGACGCTTCGCGAGGAGTTCTCTCTCCGGTATCGGGCCTGGGTGGAGGCGAACCGCGCGAAGGTGCACCGCGACTCCGCCGGGCGGGTAGGGTACGTGCACATACCGAACATGGGCCCGCCGGGGTACGCGGAGTTCCATCGCTACTACTTCGCGGAGGTGGACCGGCCGGGGCTGCTGGTGGACCTGCGCAACAACGGGGGCGGGCACGTGTCGCAGCTGCTGCTGGAGAAGCTGGCGCGCCGCCGTCTCGGCTACGACGTGAACCGCTGGGGCGCGCCCGCGCCGTATCCGTCGGACGCGCCGATGGGCCCGATGGTTGCGCTCACGAACGAGTACGCGGGCTCGGACGGCGACATCTTCTCGCACTGCTTCAAGCTGATGAAGCTGGGACCTCTCGTGGGCAAGCGCACGTGGGGCGGCGTGGTCGGCATCTGGCCGCGCCATTCGCTCGTCGACGGCTGCGTCACGACCCAGCCCGAATTCTCCTTCTGGTTCCACGACGTCGGCTACGGAGTTGAGAACTACGGGACGGATCCGGACATCGAGGTCGAAAACCGCCCGCAGGATCACGTGGCGGGGAAGGACCCGCAGCTCGACCGCGCGCTGGCCGAGGTGGAGCGCCTCCTCCGGGAGAATCCGCCGCTCGTCCCCGAGTTCGCGGCGGACGGAGAAGTCAGGAAGACGCGTCTTTAAGCCGGGAGCAACACCATGCCGTCGCCCGCGGAATTCCTCGAGCTCGTCAAGACCGGCGAGCCCGCGAAGGTCGCCGAACTGCTCGCCGCCGAGCCCGCCCTCGCCGGCGCGCGCGACGGGCAGGGCCGGTCCGCGCTGTTCCTGGCCGCGATGAAAGGACGTACGGAGGTCGTCGAAGCGCTCCTCGCCGCCGGCGCGAAGCCCGATCTCGTGGACTGCTGCGCGATGGGAGATCTCGAGCGCGCCAGGACTCTCGTCGAGCAGAACCGCGCGGCCGCCGCCGCCCACCTCGACAACGGCTTCACGCCTCTGCACATGGCCGCCTACTTCGGCAACGCGAAGATCGCCCGCCTCCTCGTTCGCTCCGGCGCCGACCTCGAATCCGTCACGAAAAACAAGATGGCGGCCACGCCGCTTCAGATCGCCGCCATGAAAGGCGCCCTCGAAGTCATCGAACTCTTCCTCGCGAGCGGCGCCGACGTCGAATCCCGAAAGTCCGCCAACCGCACCCCGCCACTCGTGATGGCGGCGCAATCCGGAAGCGCCGGCGCGGTGGGAGTCCTGCTCGACGGTGGCGCGAACCTCGACGCGAAGGACGAGGCTGGGAAGACGGCGCTCGCGGTGGCGAGGGAAGCGGGGCACGAGGCGGTGGTGGCGCTGCTGCAGGGGAGAGGGGCGAAGTGAGGGGGGAAAGGCGAAGGACAATTTTGAATTATGAATTATGAATTTTGAATTTGAGCCTTCGAACCCGGATTGCGATGGTCGAAGTCTCTAATTCAGAATTCATAATTCAAAATTCAAAATTGCCTTTGCGCCCTTCCCTTATCCGCTTGACGCCCTTCTCCCCCGGGCTAGACTCGATTCCTTCAGCCCCTTACTCATCTCTCAGGAGTTCGACTCATGGCTCGCTTCAAAGTCGGCGTCGTCGGCGGCGGAAACGTGGGCGCGACCGTCGCCCAGCGCGTGGCGGAACGGGATCTCGCGGACGTCATCCTCACGGACATCGTCGAAGGCCTTCCCCAGGGCAAGACCCTCGACCTCTGCCAGGCCTCGGGCGTCGATAACTACGGCGTGCGCCTCAAGGGCTCCAACAGCGTCGAAGACCTCAAAGGCTGCGACGTCGTCGTCGTCACCGCCGGCCTCCCGCGCAAGCCCGGCATGACCCGCGAAGACCTCATCGACAAGAACGCCGCGATCGTCGGAAGCGTCGCGGAGGCCGTCCGCAAGAATTCGCCGGACGCCATCCTCGTCATGGTCACCAACCCTCTCGACATCATGACGTACCTCGCTTCCTCCATCACCAGGTTCCCCCGCAACCGCGTCGTCGGCATGGCCGGCGTCCTCGACAGCGCCCGCTTCGCGTACTTCATCGCCGAGAAACTCGACGTCTCCCCGAAGGACATCCGCGCCATGGTCCTCGGCGGCCACGGCGACGCCATGGTTCCCCTTCCGCGCTACTCGACCGTGAACGGCGTCCCCATCACCGAGCTCATGTCCCGCGAGGACATCGATGCCCTCGTGAGAAGGACCGCCAACGGCGGCGCCGAGATCGTCGCGCTTCTCAAGGCCGGTTCCGCCTACTACGCGCCCGGCTCGAGCGTGACCCAGATGGTCGAGTCGATCCTGAAGAACGAGCGGCGGCTGCTCCCGTGCGCGTGCATCCTGGAAGGGGAGTACGGGCTGTCGAAGACGTGCATCGGCGTGCCGGCGATCCTGGGGCGCAACGGGGTGGAGAAGGTGGTCGAGCTGAAGCTCTCCTCCGACGAGACCGCGCTTCTCAAGAAGAGCGCGGCCGAGGTGACGAAGGGGCTGCAGCACCTGAAGCTGGGGTAAGCGGATTCTGAAATGTGCGGGTGCGGGGCATGCCCCGCGCCCGCGGAAGGCCTATATTGGAGGGGCAGGCCACCCTCATCCAGGAGGTTTCCGGCATGACCAGGATCATCGACTCCACACCGGCCTTCGTTTCGGCCGCCTACGACAAGG
>JACPRD010000174.1 GCA_016190145.1 Planctomycetota bacterium
CGAGAGACCCAGCTTCTCCACCAGGGTCCAGATCGAGCGCGCCGGGTGATCGGCCGCAAGCCGCGACTCGAGATCCCTCAAACCGCAGCGCGGGTTCGTCAGAACCAGCTAAGCGCACAGCCCTTACATGAGAGTCTGAGAAAAAAGCGAGCGCAGGAGCGGTGGCCGGGACGGCGCGGGCACGAAAACACCGCGAGGAGCAAATCCGCCCAGGTGCCCGAGCCGGCCCGTGCCACCGCGAGGGAGCTCGCTCTTTTCTCGGACTCTCAGTCGAGAAACTCCCGGTCCTTTATCTTTTTCGGCAGGTATTCCTCCGTCACAAACGAGATCCCCCGGTTCGAGAGCGCTTCCAGCTCGAGCTTGTAGCCGAGCTTCAGCATGTTCTTGATCTCTACCTGCCACGGCTTCTTCTGGAACCAAGGATACTCCATGATCTGCTTCGCCCGCTTCAGGTCCTCGTCGTTCAGCCGGATCGTCACCGTGTCGTCGATCTTCCAGCGCTCCTTGTCGAAGCTGGAGAGGCCGATGAACTTGGCCTGCGGGACGGCCATGCGGACGGACTCGTAGGCGAGATTGATGGAGCCCTGCTTGACGACGCTGTAGATGTAGTAGCCCCAGGGGTCGTTGTCGACGAACGTGTAGAGCGGGAGCTTGAGCTCGTTCACCATCCGGTGCAGCAGGCGCCGGACGCCGCGCGGCGGCTGGCCCTGGCCGTGCAGCAGGATGCACTTGTGCTTCTTCCAGAACTTGTCTTCGTTCAGGCGGCGCCAGACGGCGTCCTTTTCGACGAGCAGGATGAACTTCGCGTCGCATCGCTTGAACTGCACGATGTTGGGCTCGCAGATCGAGGGGATCGACCAGCCGCCCGAGCCCATCTTGCGCGCGTCGATCGTGTCGCCCATGTCGCGCAGCGTCAGCTCGCCGACGAGCGCGCCCTTGTTGGAGGCGAAGAGGCCCAGCTCCTCGCGGAGGGCGTCCGCGGTGACCTCCAGATCTTCGATGATCGGGTCGCTCTCCTCCTGCTCGTCGAACGTGTTCTCCGACGTGCCGGGGATCGTGCGCTTGGCCATGTAGTAGAGGTCGCGGATGCTCGTCGTCTTGCCCTCGTCGAGCAGGTCCTTGCACTTCTCCGCCACCAGGAACGTCTGCATGTACTTCTTGGCCATGCCGATGTTGAAGAACTCGCGCGACTGCTTCGCGCGGCCCATCTCGATGATCGCCTTCTTCGGGTTGAAGTTGACGTTCGAGAGGTTCCGGAGCGGGATGTCGACCGAGGGGTTCTTCTGGGCCTTGATCTCGCCGATGGCCTCCTCGCCGAGAACGGACAGGCTCTTCAGGATCGATTCGTTCTTCTTGATCGGGGCGATCATGTCGCGGTTCCTCGCGGGGTCAGGGGGCCTTTACTCAGGAGTCTCCGGCTTCCGGTCGGCGACGACCACGTCCTCGTGCACCGGCTCGAGCGCGCCTTTCACCAGCCTGTCCGCCGCCGCGCTCTCGCGCTTGGCGATCCTGAGCAGCCAGGCCTGGATCTTCGCGACCTTCGAGGCAATCTTCGGCCCGTCCGTCTTCCTGAGCAGCCCGCGGTGCGTGATGCGCGCGAGCGACGTCGCCAGAATGCTCGAGTACTTCTCGAAGATCTGCCGGCGCTTCGCCTCGCGCTCCGCGTGGTCCTGCTGCCGGATGAACGTGCCGATCTTGCGGCCGACTTCCTGGAGGGCGAGCTTGATCTCCTTCTCGACCTCCGCGTAGTTGGCGATCGCGTCCTTCGATTCGCTGGTGAAGGGGACCCAGACGGAGGCGAAATGGATGAAGACGACGGCGGGGCCGATGGGGAGGGAACCGCGCGGCTGGGAGAGGCCGTAGTTCTTCCAGGACGTTTCGACGGCCGCCTGGGTGATGGCGCAGGCGGACTGCTGGTACAGAAGCGGCACGCGGTTGGCGTAGCGGAACATCGTGACGGGGTCTTCGGCGTCCATCCCCTCGCAGTCCCACGCGATGGCGGCCTCGACCACGAACGGGTTGCCGCGGTAGACGCTGGGCTTGCGCGTCGTCGCGACGTAGCACCTCGCCTTCACCGTCGCGCGCAGTCCCGCCAGGATCCGGTCCTCGCCGATCGGCGAGATGCAGTTCGTGGGCGGGGCCATGATCTTGACTTCGTTGATGGCTTTATGAAGCGCCTCCGCCTCCTTGACGCCCACGCTCTGCGCCCAGGTGTTCGGCGTCAGGCCGGCCTTCGCGAGAATCTCATGCGCGACCTGCGGCGAGACGCGCGAGAAGTCGTTGCACAGGAAGCCCTGCACCTTCTTCTCCACCGTCGCGCGCAGCATCTTGATCAGCGTGCCCAGCTCGACCCCGTACGGATGCGGCTTGATCTCGCGCGGCGGCTCGGGGTTCGTCGTCACCTGCCGCTCGTACGTCACCTTCTCCCCGAGCGGCGACACGTAGTTCAGCGTCACGTGCGGGTTCGCGATCGCCGTCTCGCGCAGGTACTCGTCCACGCTCCGGCGGCCCTTCTCGTATTTCCCGGCGAACTCCAGCTCCACACGCGTCCCGTGGTCGCGGTGCCACGTCTCGAGATCCTTCTCCGCCGTCAGCTCCGCCTGGTTCTTCGCCGTGTCGAGGTGCAGCTCGCACTGGTACGCGGGCTTCTTCGCCCCCGTCCGCGTTGCGATCAGCACCGGCTGCCCCGTCGTGATCTGCGCATAAAGCCCCGCGGCCGAAATCCCGATCCCCTGCTGCCCGCGCGACTGCTTCATCGTGTGGAACTTCGACCCGTACAGGAGCTTCCCGAAAATCTTCGGCACCTGCGCCTTCACGATCCCCGGCCCGTTGTCCTCGACGATCAGCCGGAACCGCTCCTCCGTGATCATCCGGATCTCGACCAGCACCTCCGGCAGGATCCCCGCCTCCTCGCACGCGTCCAGCGAGTTGTCCACCGCCTCCTTCACCGCCGTCATCAGCGCGCGCTTTGGATTGTCGAACCCCAGCAGGTGCCGGTTCTTCGCGAAGAACTCGCTCACCGAAATCTCGCGCTGCTTCTTCGCCATCGACTCCGCCGTCTGCGGCACGTGCACCGGCCCGCGCCTGCGCGCAATCGCCGCCGGGACGGCCTCGGACGCCGCGGGCGCCGTGGCGACGCCCGGATCGATTCTCTCTTCTTGCATCTTCTTCCTCTTGGAAGGGTTCCCGCGCGGGGCCGGGCGTTTTCCGGGCCGGGCTTTCGCGGGAGGGTGCCTGCGGCGTTTCAAGGGTGGACCTTCTCCTCAGGTGTATTTCGGCAGGGAGGGGTGAGGAACTGAAGGAAGTGGAATACCGGGACGGGACTGCCGGCGCAAGCCAAAGATGAGAAGGGAGACCCCCGCACCTTGACCTTCCCTCCCCGGCCCGGCACACTTCAGCCATGCGCCTCGCCCCCGCCGCCGTGCTCGTCGTCCTCTGCGGCTGCGCGGATTCCACGCGCATGGTCGCCGAGTACGCGCCCGGCCGCTCCTTCAGCGTCACCGAGAGCTCCTGGGTGCCCGGCGCCGCACTTCGGCTTCCGAATAACGGCCCCGACATGGCCCAGCTCGACTCGGGCGCGATTCTCTCCGTCGTTTCCGGCGAGCACGACGTGGTTCTGTTCGCCCGGAAGGCCGATACGGACGACGTGGAGATCGCGGCGTGGGTCGAACTCGACGGAGACCACCTCGCCGCCGCCGCCTTCTGGGTCCGCGACTGGGGCGGCGAAACCGTGTGGTATGCCGCGATTTCCGCGGAAGGAATGTTGAGCGTCGACCGCACCGATGAGGACTGGCTCAGGGGAACCCTCGACCTCCGCTTCAAAGGCCTCCGAATGTCGGCCCGGGAGGGCTCGAGCGGTCCCTTCACTTTCCGGCTGCGAGGCAATTTCCGCGCCGAATCCTCTTCACCCAGGTAAAGTCCGCGCCCCGGAGCGCCGAAGGAAGTAGTTGGCGTCCCTCTCAACGCCAACCCTCTCCGGAGTTTCCCCACATGAACAAGCGCGTGGTGCTGGGTTTTCTCGTCGCCGGCGGTCTCGGCATCGGGCTTTTTTCGGCGGCGGAGCGCGTGATGCGCGGGGCCGGCCAGACGGTGGTGCGGCATCCCGCGCCGCCGCCGGTCGATCCGGAGAAGCCGGTCGAGATCGTGACGGTACCGCAAAAGAAGAAACCGGTGGCGGCCGCCGAGAGCCGGCCCGCGGCCCCGGTCGCCGCCGTGCGGACGTCGCCGCAGGCGCCGCCACGAGGGGAAGTCGCCCGCTGGGAGGAGCCGCGTCCGGTCCAGGCCACGACGGTGGCGCCGCCGCGCGCCGCCTCCGGAGTCAAGATCGACCGCCTCGTCCTCTGCCTCGCCGTCAAGGACCGCAACCCCGCCAACGAAGTCGCCAGCGTCCCCTCGGACGTCGGCAAGGTCTTCGCCTGGCTGCGTGTCTCCGGCGCTTCCGGCAGGAAGGTCCGCACCGTCTGGACCGTGAATGGCAAGTCCTCGCCCGGCACCTGGCTCAACGTCGGCTCGAACCAGTGGCGCACCTGGGCTTCAAAACGGATCGACGCCTCGATGAAAGGCTCCGCGCGCGTCGAGGTCCAGGACGATAAGGGAAACGTGCTGGCGTCGAAGGAGTTCACGATCACCGGGAGGTAGGGACATGCAGCGCACCGTCTGGTACGCCGTCGCGATCGCGAAGGTCGTCGCGAGCCTCGTTTTCGCCCGGAGGTAGGCGCGACCGCGCGCCGACAAAAAAAGCCGCCGGTGCCCCGGCGGCTTTCGAACGTGCCGATCCGGACTACTTCTTCCCGCCCGGCTTCGCCGCCGCAGCCGGAGCCGCCACCTTGCCCGCCGCCGCCGCAGGAGCGCCCTTCGCCCCCGCCGCCGGGGCCGCCACCGCCGCCGGAGCCGCGCCCGGAGCTCCCGGAACCGCGCCCGCCGCCGGAGCCGCCTCCGCCTTCACCTTGGCCTTCGCCTTCGCCATGATGCTGCGCATCTTCGGGAGACCGTAAACGGAAGAGTCGTCGTCGACCTTGCCTTCGGTGAGAAGCGTCTGGAACCGCTCGGTGCGGTTGAGGACGTTGCGGTGGCGGGTCAGCGCCCCCTTGGCTTTCAGGCTCTTGTGAATGGACATCGGTTGCAGGCTCCGTCTCGTGTTAATTGGAAGGGGGCAGAGTGTAGCAGTGGACCCCCAATTTTCAAGAAGGAACCGCGTGACCCGGCGCGGTGCCCGACTGCGGGCAGGCCGCTTCGCCCTGGATTCTCCGGGAGTTTCGGCGCGGCCACGGCAGCCATAAGCCAGAAGCTATAAGCTTCGCGCTTCGCGCGCCACCTGCAGCACCTTCACGCCCTCTTCGCCACGACCTCGCCGGCGTTGTCCAGCACGTAGACGACCCGCTTCGCCGCGGCCAGCGCTACTTGGTCTGGGCGAGCCAACTGAGGTTGAGCGGCTTGTTGATCCGTTCGGCGATGCCGCGGTACTTGCGGAGAAGGGCGTCCGCTTCCGGGGCGGACTGCTTCTCGACGAAGCCCGCGAGGACGGCCCATGTGTTGTTCAGCTTCACGACGCTCGCCTCGGATCCGCCGGCGCCCGCGATGCGCTCGCAGAGACGGTCGGCGAGGTTCCGGTCGGCTTCGGGGTAGGCCATGAGCTGAAGGGTCCAGCCCTTGCGGGGTGCAGCGGGCGGCTCGGGTTCGCGCGGCGCCGGCGGTTTTGCCGCCTCTTCCTTCGGGGGCGGCGGGAGGAGGTCGCGCTTCGGCGCGGGCTGTTTCGGCGCCCCGTTATGGGCGATGGCGGGGGGTGGCTCGTTCTGCGGGGCGGGCGCGTCGGCGCCGTGCTGGCGGCGTTCCCACTGAACGCCGAGGGCGAATGAGCCGAAGAGGCAGGCGGCGCCGACCATGAGGCCGAAGAGGGCGGTGTTGAGCTTAAGGGAGATGACGGTATCGCCTGCGGGGGCGGCGTTGTACGCCGCGGCGGCGGTGGCGCCGGTGCTGGGGCCTGGGGCGGGGGTAGGGGAGGCGGGTTTCGTGACGAGGCGGAGGGGGGTCGTCGGTTTTTCGGCGGGCGGGTCGGCGACCATGATGCGGGTGCCGTCGGTGCCGGTGTTCTTGGGGGCGCCGTGGCGGAAGAGTTCGAAGATTTCGATGCCGTCTTTTTTGGCCATGTTGAGGTTACCTCCCACGGTAAATCGGCGGTAGGGAGGGCGCGGCTGAATCTAATTGCGGTGGATTGAGGGAAATTGCCAATCGGTGTCCAGTTCTCGAACTGTCATCGAGTGTCCCGAAAACAGGACACTCATGGCTGGTGCTGCATTCCCATAACTCATGTGTTCATAATAACTTATGAATTCGCAAGTCTGGCATCTCCCTTGCGATAGGTCCCCCCGCCAGCAACGGACCCACGAAGAACGAGAAACGAGAAACGAGAAACGGAGAACGAAGCCTTACGCAAGACAGTGATCCGTCTGAAAAAACTTACAGGGGTCGAGTGTGTGGCTCGACCCAGGGCGTGTGCCCAACCTGGAGCGGCAGCTCACCAAGTGTCAACCCCCTGCGCTTGGTGGGTTGTCCGTTTTCTGAGAACGCAGGCAAAAACCTCCCTGCGGCGCGCGACACGGGTCCGACCGGCGCGCGAAGAGGGCGTTGGATCGCCCCGGGACTTTCGACGCGCGCCGCCCGGACCCGCGCCGCGCGTCCTCGGTCGGCTTTTGCCCGCGTTCTCAAGGTTCCGGTTCCGAGGCTTGCAGTTCTGCGGCGGCGCCTCGGCGGAATCGGGCCGCAGACCTCAGAGTTTGTGAAAAAATCGGTCTGGCCCGCTCAGGCGTTTGATGTGGGATGTTCCGTCGGCCGGCAGGAAGGCTCACGGTTGGCAAAGACTGGACGAGCCGGCCGACTCCGCCCCCAGACCGATTTTTTCTCAGGCTGTCAGGCCCCTCAATAACCGCCCACCAGGCCGACGCAGCCTGACGCGCGCGGTTCTTGCTCAGACTCTGAACTACTAGCTTCGAGAATCGTCGCGCGACGCGACGATTTGGCGGCGGTGGACGGTCGCGATTGGCCACGAAAAGGCACAAAAGGCACATAGAGGAGACAGTCGAGGAGGGGGCTCGATCGACGGATGCCGTCGGAGCACCAAGCTCAACTCCTCGGATACTTGAGGGCTTCGAGAAACCGACCAGGCTTGCGGGTGAGGTTCGGCGCGCCGAAGTACCAAATCACAAAGAACATTTTGTGATTCTTTGTGAATTCCGTGCCTTTTTGTGGCCATTCCCAAAGTTCGTCGTGCGGCGGGTCGTACTTTGGTTGCGGCCGAAGGCCGCGCTATGAGTCTGAGAAAAAATCGAGCTCCGTATCAGACACCCGAGCGGTGCGTCGCGGCGGCACGGGCCGGCGCGGGCACCTGGGTGAATTTGCTCGTCGGCGTGTTTTCGTGCCCGCGCCGGCCCGGCCACCGCTCCTGCGCACGCTTTTTTCTCAGACTCTCATGTAAGGATTTCGCAAGCTGCCGGAACCTCGAAGCGGCGATGCGGATCCGCCAGACTGAAACGAGCGGTGCAGGACGTGCCGCGAGGGTCGGCACGCGAATGTTTCTCAGACTCTGATACACTGTTCCCCCCATGGAACCTACACGCGCGCCGGGCGAAGCACCCAAGTCCGAGGTGACCACCGTCCGGCGCCGCAACATGTCCCTCCACACCCTGGCCAGCGTCTCGAGACTCCTGGCCACGCTCGACTTCGACGAAATCCTGGAGTCCATCGTCACCGCCGCCGTCGAACTCATCGGCGGCGCCCGCGGGTTCCTCTTCCTCCTCGACGACTCCGGCAACCTCTCGATGCGCGTCGGCCGCGCGGCCGGCGGCGCGACCATCGCCGACAACTCCATGCCGGACGTCTCTTCCACACTCGTCAAGCAGGCCCTGACCGAGCGCCGGTGCGTCTACGTCCAGAGCGTCGATCAGCTGCCCGCGCTCAAGGCGGAGTCGAGCATCGTGCGCCTGGGGATCGGCGCCGCGCTCTGCCTGCCGATGGTGCTCACGGATCTCCGGGCGGCGGCGGGGGGAAGCGGCGAGCGGCGGCGGAACTGGAGGCCGTCGCGGGACATCCTGGGGGTGATTTACATCGACCGGCCGGACGCGGGCAAGCCGCTTTCGGCGGAGGACTACGCGCTCTACCAGGCGATGGGGAATCTCGCGGCGGCGGCGCTCGTGAACGCGGCGATTTACCAGGACGCGATCAAGGACTCGCTCACTGGACTCGCGCACCGGCGGCATTTCGAGAAGACGCTCGGCTTCGAGATCGAGCGCTCGCGCGCCGGCGGCCACCCGCTGTCGCTTCTCATGCTCGACCTCGATTTCTTCAAGCACGTGAACGACACGCACGGCCACACGGTGGGCGACGAGGTCCTGCGCCGCGCGGGCCGGGTGATCCGCGGGCGCACGCGCCCCGCGGACGTCGTGGCGCGGTACGGAGGCGAGGAATTCGCGGTGGTGCTGCCCGAGTGCGCCGGGGCCGACGCCGTGCGGGTCGGCGAGAACCTGCGCAATTCGGTGAAGGACTTCTTCGCGACCGAGGGGCCCGTCAAGATCACGATGAGCCTGGGCGCCGCGACGTTCGACGCGACGCGCGACCCGACGCAGGAAGACTTCGTGCGGCGGGCGGACGCGGCGCTGTACCGGTCGAAACGGTCGGGGCGCGACCGCGTGACGCTCTGGACGCCGGAGCTCGAGGCGGAGCCCGGACAGGCGGACGACCTGCGCGGAATCTTCTCGGGCGAGCCGAGCCGCGACTACCGCACGATGCGGATGCTGCTCCAGATCATGCTCGACGGCGCGCAGGCGCAGACGGCCCCGGCCGAGCGGCTGCAGCGGGCGCTCGCGCGGGTGCGGGAGGCGATCTCGGGGCAGCGGGCCGCGATCTACCGGGTGAGCGGCGGCAAGGTCAAGCGGTGGCTGTTCGACGGCGCGCGCGAGGCCGGAGGCCCTTCGAGCGCGGACGACGAGGCCGCGACCCGCGCGCTGGGAGGATCCTCGTTCAGCGCCGCGGGACACGCGTGGGCCGGACCCCTGCGCCGCGACGGAGTCGTGGTGGGTGTCCTGGTCGTCTCCGGATCCGACACCGGAAAGGCCCCCGGACCCGCCGAGCGGACACTCCTCGAAGCCCTCTGCCCCCAGCTCGCCCTCCTCGTTCAGGAGGAAACCCAGCGCGAGACCGGATTTCACGGACGGTCCGGATAGCGGCGCGCGCGGCCGCCCTCTATGGAAGAGTGGCTCCGGGACATGGTGGAACGCGGCCTCCTGACGCCGCAGCAGGCCGAGGAGGCGGGTCGGGCGTCGGACGACGAGACGCTGCCGCGGCCCGCGCCGCCCACGCCGGGAAGCGTCGTCCCGCCGACGCCCGTCACGACCGCCCCTTCCGTCTTCTCCTGCGTCCCCTGCGGCCGCGTCTACACCATCGCGGGAGCGAGCCCCGCGGCGCCTCCCGCGTGCCCGGCCTGCGGCGCGCCCCTCAAGCCGATGCAGCTCGGGAGCCTGATTCCGGAAGGGGCCTCCGCGGCGGCGGCGGTGGACGGGCAGCCGTTCGGGAGGTACCTGTTGCGGCGCGAGCTGGGGCGCGGCGGGATGGGGATCGTGTACGAGGCCTGGGACCCCGTGCTGGGGCGCGCCGTCGCGCTCAAGATGCTGTCGGGCAACGGGCGGGACCTCGACGCCACGGCGGTCGAACGCCTGCTGCGCGAAGCGCGCGCGGCCGGGAAGCTGCGCCACCCCGCGATCGTCGCGGTCCACGACGTGGGCCAGGCGGACGGGCGGCATTACTTCACCGTGGACCTCGTCGAAGGCGCCGGGCTCGACGTCCTCCTCGGCCTCCCGGACGCCGCCGACCGCTTCCCCCTCCGCCGACGCATCGAAGTTCTCGCCGAGGTCGCCGAGGCGCTCGGATCCGCGCACGCGCAGGGAATCGTGCACCGCGACGTGAAGCCCTCGAATATCGCGGTCGACCGGACGGGGCGCGTGATGCTCCTCGACTTCGGCCTCGCTCGCGATGCTTCCGTCGCGACCGACGGGCTCACGGTGAGCGGCGTGCTGTTGGGCACGCCGCACTACATGGCCCCCGAGCAGGCCTCCCGCTCGGCGCGCACCGCGGGTCCCCCCGCCGACGTCTTCTCTCTCGGCGTCGTCCTTTACCGCTGCCTCACCGGCGAGCTTCCTTTTCCCGGCGACGAAGTTCAGGCGCTGCTCGCCACGGTGCGCGACGATCCGGTCGCCCCGGCGACGAGGAATCCGCGCGTCCACCGCGATCTCGACACGATCTGTCTGAAGTGTCTTGAGAAGGATCCCGCGCAGCGCTACGCCGACGGCGGCGCGCTCGCGCTCGACCTCCGCCGCTATCTTGCGGGCGAACCCATCGAAGCCCGCCCCGCCGGCTGGGCGGCGCGCCTCTGGCGCCGCCTCACCAGACGACTCGCCGCCCCCGCACCGGCCGGCGAAGAAGTCCGGAGGGCCGAAGAAGAGAAGTCGCGCGCGATCGAGGCGGCGCGGCTGCAGGCGGAGGCCATGAAGCTCCTCGAGCAGGCGCGCCCGGCGCTCGACCGCGCGCAGCAGTATCTGTACGACCGGAACGCTTCCTATGAGGAACTGGCGAAGCGGGTGGACGCGGCGCAGGCGATTCTCGAGCCCGCGCTCGCGAAGGCGCCGGACCTGCCGCTCGGGCACTACCTGCTCGGCCGCGCGTGGTCGCTCAAGGGCCTCGACGACCGCGCCGAAGCCTGCTGGCGCGAGGCGATCCGCCTCGACGCCTCCTTCGGCCCCGCCCATTTCCACCTCGGCCGCCTCCTCGTCGAGCGCGCCTACACCTGGCCCCTGCAGTACCTCCCCGGGGACCGCGCCGCGCACGCGGGCGAGGCGACGCGCTGGGCGGCGGAGGCGGAGGCGGCGTTCCAGAAGGCTCTTCAGCTGGGAAGCGGCTTCGACGAAGCGCCGCTCAAGCTGCTGGCGGCGGCGATGGTGGCGTTCACGAAGGGGGACCGGGAGGCGGCGGCGCGGATGTGCCGGAGCGGGGCGGCGGACTTCGCGGACGCGGCGGGGGTGGAGGATTTCCACTGGCTGCTCGGCGTCTGTGCGGCGGGGGAGGAGAAGGACCGGGCGCTCGACCGGGCGATCGAGATCCGGCCGAAGCACGTCCTGGCGCGGTTCATCCGTGCGAACCAGCGCTGGGAGAAGAAGGACCTCGCGGGGGCGCGGGAGGATTTCGACGAGACGGTGCGCATCAAGCCGCATTTCTTCGCGGCGCGGAACAACCGGGGGCTGTTCCTGTTCATGGGAGGCGAGCCGGCGCTGGCGGTGCCGGACCTGGCGGAGGCGATCCGGCTGAGTCCGCACTCGGCGGTGGCGTGGAACAACCGGGGGATCGCGCGCTCGGCGCTGGGGGACAAGGCGGGGGCCGTCGCGGACTACAACGAGGCGCTGCGGCTGAATCCGCGGTACTCGCAGTCCATGGCGAACCGCGGGGGAGCGAAACGGGACCTGGGGGATCTGGAGGGGGCGCTGGCCGACTGCACGCGGGCGCTCGAATTCGACCCGGGGTGCGCGGGGGCGCACACGAACCGCGGGCTGGTGAAGGCGGACCAGGGGGACTACGCGGGCGCGCTGGCGGACTACGAGGCGTCGCTCCGGCTCAATTCCCGCTCGCCCTACGCCTGGAACAACCGCGGCATCGCGCGGGCCGCGCTGGGCGACTACCGCGGCGCGATCGAGGACTTCACGGAGGCGATCCGGCTGATGCCGAAATACCACGGCTTCTACGCGAACCGGGCGGAGCACCTTCTGCACGAGGGCGATGCGGAAGCGGCGCTGCGCGACTGCGAGAAGGCGCTCGAGCTGAACCCGCGTCACGTGGCCGCGCTCGCGGGCCGCGCGGCGATCCGGTCGCTTCGCGGCGACGTCGAAGGCTCGGAGACGGACTTCGCGCGGGCGCTCGAACTGGAGCCCGCGGACGCGGACACGTGGCTCGAGCGCGGCCGGGTGCGCGCGGGGCGCGGCGACCGGTCGGGGGGGCTGGCGGACCTCCGGAAGTCGCTGGAGATCGGGGAGGCGCGGTGGAAGCGGCGGAGGGAGGCCGAGGCGATGCTGGCGGAGCTGGGGCGATGAGCGACTGGATCGAGGACATGATCGCGCGGGGGCTCCTGACGCCGCAGCAGGCGGCCGAGGCCCGCCGCCAGGAGGCTGCCGGCGTCACGCCGCCGAGTCTTCAACCGCCGACCCCGGTCCTGCCTCTCTCCGCGCCGGGTGGATTCGTTTCCTGCGTTCCCTGCGGGGAGATCTTCACGGTCCCGGGGTCGGACGCGACGCCTCCCCGCGCGTGCCCGAAATGCGGCGGGCCTCTGCGCCCGGTCCGGATGGGCGGCGCCCTCATCCCGTCGACGGCGCCTCCGGCGGAACCCCTGGCGGGCATTCCGTTCGGGCGATACCTCCTCCGGCGCGAGCTCGGCCGCGGCGGAATGGGCGTGGTCTTCGAGGCCCTCGACCGGGAGCTGGGCCGCACCGTGGCGCTCAAGATGCTCGTCGCGCCGGGCCAGGAACTGGACCGCACGTCGGCGGAACGCCTGCTGCGCGAGGCCCGCTCCGCGGCGAGGCTGAAGCACCCCGGGATCGTGACGATCCACGATGCGGGCGTGACCGAGGGCCGGCACTACTTCACCATGGATCTGATCGAAGGCCTCGGCCTCGACGAACTCCTCCGCCCGGGCCAGGAGCCGCCCCTGCGCGACCGCGTGGACCTCGTCGCGCAGGTCGCCGAAGCCCTGGGCTGCGCCCACGCCCACGGCATCGTGCACCGGGACGTGAAACCCGCCAACGTCCTCGTGGACCGCGGCGGGCGCGCGCACCTGACCGACTTCGGGCTCGCGCGCGACGAAGAAACGACCGCCGACGAGTCCCTCACCGCCACCGGCGCCCTCCTCGGCACGCCCCATTTCATGTCCCCCGAACAGGCCTCCCGCACCGGCCGCCACGCCGGCCCCGCCAGCGACGTCTTCAGCGCCGGCGTCCTCCTCTACCGCGCCCTGACCGGACAGCTTCCCTTCCCCGGCCGCGGCCTCGACTGCCTCATGGCGATCGTGGGCGCCGAGCCTGCCGCGCCTTCGAAACTCGATCCCGAACTTCCCCGCGACCTCGAAACCGTCTGCCTGAAATGCCTCGAGAAGGACCCCGCCCGCCGCTACGCCGACGGCACACTCCTCGCCGCGGATCTCCGCCGCTGGCTCGCGGGCGGCCGCGTCGAAGCCCGTCCCCTGGCGTGGACGGAGCGCGTCCTCAGGAGGTTCACGCGGCCGCAGGCGCCTCAGGGGGCGGAAGAGGAACTTCGCCGCGCGGAGGCGGAAGCCTCGGCGGCGGCCACGCAGGTGCGCCGCCAGGCGGAGGCCCTCGGCCTGCTCGAGCAGGCCCGGATCGCCCTCGACGGCGCGGGACGCCTGCTGTACGACACGGAAGCCCCGCCCGCGGAAGTCGCGCGGCTCGCGGGCGCCGCCCGCGACCTGATCGACCGCGGGCTCGCCGCCGCCCCGGGCCTCGCCGTGGCGCACTTCCTGCGAGGCCGGGCCTCCGAACTGCTCGGCGAGGACGAAGGTGCGGAAGCGGGCTTCCGGGAGGCGCTGCGCCTCGACCCCGACCTCGCGCCGGCGCATTTCCACCTGGGCCGGCGGCTCGTGGATCGCGCCTACCTGAGCGCGCTCGCGGCCTCGGTCGACCGGCCGAACCTCGGCCCCGATGCGCTGAAACTGGCCGCCCAGGCCGAGGGCGAATTCGACGCGGCGCTCGCCGGTGGCGCGGGATTCGACGACGGGCTCCAGCGCCGCATCGCGGCCGGCATGGCCGCCTACGTGCGCGACGACCGCGAGGCCGTCGGACGCATCTGCGAACAGGGCCTGAGAGAGTTCTCCCGCGCACAGGGCCGCGAAGATCTCGTCTTCATCCGTGCCTCCCTCGCGCCCATCCCGGATCGCGCCGCGGCGATGGACGAGGCGATCCGCATCCGGCCGAAATTCCCCGCCGCCCTCTTCGTGCGCGGCACCTGCCGGGCGATCGCCGGCGACGCCGCCGGCGCGCGCGCCGATCTCGACCTCGCCCTCGCCCTGCGCCCGCGCTTCGTCCCCGCCTTCGTCAACCGCGCGATGCTCCGGATGGGCGCCGGAGACCTCGCCGGGGCGCTCGAAGACAACACCGCCGCCCTCGCCCTCGAACCCTCCCCCGTCGCCCACAATAACCGCGGCATCGTCCGCAAGCGCCTCGGCGACCGGGCGGGCGCGCGGGCGGATTTCGATGAAGCGCTGCGCCTGAATCCCTCCTTCGTGCAGGCGTCCGTGAATCGCGCGATCCTCGATATCCCCGAGGGCCGCGCCGCGCAGGCCCTTCCAGGCCTGGACGAGGCCGTCCGGCGCCTGCCCCGCGCGCCGGAAGCCTGGCTCAACCGCGGCTGGGCCCGCGCCGCCCTGGGCCGCCACGAGGAGGCGTGCGCCGACTTCGAAGAGGCGCTTCGCCTGCGGCCGGACTTCGCGCCCGCGCTCTTCCGCCGCGGTGTCTCCCGTGCCGCGAAGGGGGACGCGAAGGCAGGCCTTGCGGATCTCGACCGCGCTCTCGAGATCGATCCCTCCGACGCCGAGGCCTGGCTGGGACGCGCGCGGGTGCGGCGGGCGGCCGGCGACGCCGCGGGCGCGCGCGAAGACGCGCGCCGCGCGCTGGATCACGCGGACGGGGAATCCTGGATCCGCGCCGCCGCTTCCGAAATCCTTGAGCGCGCAATCGATTGACGCCGTTGACGCACCGCGTTAACGTCTCTGAGAGCGCGATAGAAATCGATCTCCGGTGCGGTCGGACCTCGCTCGCGTCGCTCGCTCGCCCCGACCGCTCCTGCGATCGACTTCTATCGCGCTCTCAGAAAGTGCTTTTCTACCCGGGGACGAGACAGCGTCGGGTCGGGGGCAGGGTAGGCCGGCTCGTCTGCCCTGAGCCTGTCGTGGACCTCATTGCCGGCAGACGGAGCATCCCGGACCGGTTTTTACATAGATTCCGCGAGGGAGGAGAAACTGATGGACGCGAAATCCGTGAAGGACGACCTGCGGAGGCTCATGCTGGCCGCGGCGGGCGCCGTCGGGCTCGCGGGGGACGAAGCGAAGAGGATGCTCGAACGGCTGGTCGCGCGAGGCGAAATCGCCGAGAAGGACGCGAAGGCGATCTACGAGCGCGTCACGGGCATGGGCGCCGGGCAGAAGGTGAAGAAGGCGGCGAAGGACGCCGTGGCCGCGGCCGACCGGGGCCTCGAGGCCGTGCTCGACCGCCTCCGCCTCCCCACGCGCGGCGACCTGGACTCGCTTCAGAAGAAAATCGACGCGCTCAACGCGAAAATCGACGAACTGACGAAGGGGGGCAAGTCGTGACGCGCGAGATCACGAGGTACCTGAACCGGAAGCTCTACGACACGCGGACCCGCGGCTACATCACGCTGCAGGGAATCGCGCAGGCGGTGGCGAAGGGCGAGACGGTGAGCGTCCGCGACCGCAACGGGGGCGCCGACATCACCGGTCAGACGCTGCTCCTGGCGATGATGGAGTGGGAGAAGCGGAAGCGCGGGACGTTCGGGGCGGCGAGTCTGGCGAGTCTGATCAAGTCTGTCGGGCGGCCCGGAGGAAAGAAGAAGAGGAGGTAGGAATCGGAAGCCGTATCCGCTTTCATCCGCATTCATCAGCCGTCTCCCCGCCGTTCTTATCCTAATTCATCCAGAGAATCGAGTCTATAGCAAGAAAGTCGGGTGAATCCTGGCATTTGCCACGCGAAGGTCAACGGAAGTTTGCCTCGGGTGGCAGTTGCCTGAGGATACCCTGCTGGAGCGAGAGATTTTTCCGTTCGGGCGTTTGCAGGATCCCTTTTCACCCGTTTTGATCCGCGACGCCGCCGTTCGTATCCCTTTTTATCCTTCGCAGCGACGATCACGAGATCCGGCTCCCACTGGTCTTCGGACCGGTCCGCGTTGAAGTAAAGCAGGTGATGAGGACGCGCGTGGAGAGGAAGGCGGGATGAGGTGGAAAGAGCAGGATGAAGGCCGGATAAGCAAGGCCTGGGAAAGGGATAAATGCCGATGAAAGCGGATCTCCCCCCTTTCACCCGTTCCCGGCCACCTTCCCGGGTTCCGCCGCCTTCAGCTTCTCGTTCAGCTCCGCGATCATCCATGAGTTCGCCCGCAGCTGCGCGTACTCCACGACGCACGCGAACAGGTTGACCGCCAGCGAGAGAATCGCCGTGACGCGGTGCGTCATCGTCGAGACGACCCCGGTGTGCGCCCCCGCCCCGACCCAGGCCGCCATCACGCCGGCCGCCATCGAAAGCAGCGCCCACGGGAAACACTTCAGCCTCATCGCCCGGATCCGCCGGAGCCACGGCCCGCACCACTCCCGGTCCTCGATCGCCTCGCGCACCGCGCGGCCGGAGCCGATCATGTAGAACATGCAGAGGGAGTGCACGAAGAGGATCGTGACGACGAGGAAGAACGCCGAAGCGATGTGGTGCTTCGCGCTTCCCAGGTCCGCGCGGAAACCGAGCCACGCGACGATTCCGTAGAAGCCCATCAGTGCCGCCGCCATCATCACCCAGACCCGGTACATCAGAGTTTCTCGCTCACCGATTTCATCTGCAGGTACAGCCCCAGGTAGTCCCGCCCGCCCGCCTTCGAGTCCGTGCCGCTCATGTTGAACCCGCCGAACGGGTGGACGTCCACGAGCGCGCCCGTGCACTTGCGGTTCAGGTAGAGGTTGCCCACGTGGAATTCCTCGCGCGCGCGCTCCATCCGCGCGCGGTCGCGCGAGTAGAACGCGCCCGTCAGCCCGTACTCCGTCGAGTTCACGATCCTCAGCCCGTCGTCGAAGTCCTTCGCCTCGAGGAACGCGAGGACCGGCCCGAAGATCTCCTCGCACGCGACCCGCGCCTCCGGCTTGAGGTCGGCCACCACCGCGGGCGGAATGAAATACCCCGGCCCGTCCCATTTCGCCCCCCCGAGCGCCAGCTTCCCTTCCCTGCGCCCCAGCTCGATGTACCCGCCGATCTTCTCGAACGCCGCCTGGTCGATCACCGGCCCCATCGCGTTGCGCGGATCGCGCGTCGGCCCGACCGCGATCTTCTTCGCCCGCTCCACCACGCGCTCGAGCACCTCCCGGTACGCCGACTTCACCACCACCGCCCGCGAACACGCGCTGCACTTCTGCCCCTGAAACCCGAACGCGCTCGCCACGATCCCGTCCGCCGCCGCGTCGAGATCCGCCGTCTCGTCGACCAGGATCGCGTCCTTCCCCCCCATCTCCGCCACCACCCGCTTGAGCCACAGCTGACCCGGCGACCGCTTCGCCGCCAGTTCCCAGATCCGCAACCCCACGTCGCGCGAGCCCGTGAACGAAATGAACCGCGTCCGCGCGTGCTGCACCAGGTGGTCCCCGATCGCGCCCCCCGACCCCGGCACGTAATTGACGACCCCCGCCGGCATCCCCGATTCCTCCAGCAGCTCCACGAACCTCGCGGCGATCACGGGGGTGACGGAAGCGGGTTTCAGGACGACGGTGTTGCCTGCGACGGCCGCGGCGCAGGTCATGCCCGCCATGATCGCCAGCGGGAAGTTCCAAGGCGGGATCACGACCCCCACGCCGAGCGGGATGTAGAAAACGTGGTTGTCCTCGCCCGGGAGCCGCGTCGCAGGCTGGTCCTGCCCCCAGCGCACGGCCTCGCGGCCGTAGAATTCCAGGAAGTCGATCGCCTCCGCCGTGTCCGCATCGGCCTCCGCCCAGCTCTTCCCCGCCTCGAACACCATCCAGGCGCTGAACTCGAACTTTCTCCTGCGAAGCGCCGCTGCGGCGCGCCAGAGGATGCGGGCGCGCGCGGCCGGCGTCCATTTCTTCCACCAGGCGAACGCCTTCCCGGCCTCCTCGAGGGCTTCGTCCGCGAGCGCCGCGTCGGCCTTTGCGGCGGTGCCGACGACTTCGTCGGGCTGGGACGGATTGAGCGACCGGATGGCCTCCTTCGTCGTCACGCGCCGGCCGCCGATGACGAGCGGGTAGCTCTTCCCCAGCTGGCTGTTGACTTTTTCCACCGCTTCCGCCATGGCGCGGCGCGAGGGTTCCTGGGTGAAGTCGACGAGGGGCTCGTTGCGGAATTCAGTGGGCACGGGGAGATCTCCTCGGGGATCGGGGGGTGCGATCGTAAGGAAGGGGTTCCGGGGTGGCAACCGGGAATGACGGGATATGGGACTATTTTACTCCCATTCCACGTTGTCAAAGGCGCGGGATCCTGCTACCTTTCCCTGATCGCCCTTACCCCTTTCTTCCCCAGGAGGAACCCATGTCCGACGCTTGCTGCGGTGGCGACAAGAACGCCTCCTCGTGCTCCACGGAGCAGAAATTCACGAAGGACATGACCATCGGCCAGGCCATGCGCCTGCACCCGCGCGCCGCGGAAGTCTTCATGGGCTTCCACCTCGGCGGCTGCTCGCACTGCGCGATCAGCGAAGAAGAAGTCATCGAGCAGGTCGCGATGGGCTACGGCATTCCGATCGACATGATCCTGAACGCCCTGAACAGTCTCTTCGAGTACGACCGCAAGCGCGCCGAGGCGGCGAAGGCCGCTCAGGCCGCGCAGGCAGCGCAGGCGAAGGCGTAGAATAGGGAGAAGTGAACAGGAAGCCGGGGGTTGGAATTGACCCCCGGCTTTTCGTGTTTTCGGAGCGAGCCATAAGCCATAAGCCATAAGCCATAAGCCATAAGCCATAAGCCATAAGCCATAAGCCATAAGGAAAAGCGACGCACGCGCCATGCCGGTCGATAAATCGCAGCCCATGAGATCCGCGGGCAGCCTCGGGGCATTCATGGGCCGCAGGTTTGCGCGCCAACCGCTGACTCATCACAGCCCCGGGACGCGGCGACCACCTCGGGACCACGCCGCTTATGGCTTATGGCCTATGGCTTATGGCGGCTGGTCCGCGCGGCCAACCGCTGACTCTTCACAGCCCCGGGACGCGGCAACCACCTCGGGACCCTCATCGCCCTTGAAGCCACCGCCTCACACGGCGTAGCCTGTCGGCATGCGGAGAACGCTCACCCTCCTCCTGGCCTCGACCCTCGCCTCGGCAGATCCCGTCGACGATCTCCAGGAGCGCGTCGGGGCGGCCGAGGAGCCCGCGAAGATCGCGGCCGCACTCACGGAAGGGCTGCGCGGCGACTGGGCGAAGGAACTCGACGCGGACGCCGTCTCGCGCCTGCGCGACGTGGAGATGGAAACCCTCGGACGCATCGCGCGGATCGAGGTCGCCGGGCCGCACTCATGGTCCGCCTCGGAGCGGGGGTTGGTGGAGGAGGTGATCGAGGATCGCCCGCTTCTGCTCCCCTGGGACAAGGTGACGGGGGCGCAGTCGGGAGAGGGACGCAAGGTCGAGAAGCTCCAGCGCGGCCTGCGCGCCGCGACGTGCGCGGCCTTCCTGCTCCGGCGGGACACCGGCACGGTGACGGTCGACCTCGCGCCCGTCGCGCTGCGCTGGACGGATGCCGCGCTCACCGCCTCCTGCGGGGACGCCGCCGGACAGGCCGCTTCCCCCGCAGCCGGCGAGTGGCACGCATTCGCGGTGCGGTGGGAAGGGAAGAAGGTCTCGGTGGAGGTGGACGGGGCGGCGGTGCTCGAACTGGAGGCGGGCGCCGGGCGGATCCGTGCGGTGGGCTTTGCGGCCGACGGCGACTGCCGCCTCGCAGCCGCGGCCGCGGTGGACGGGTCACCGGGCGCGTTCCCCGCGGGCGAATGGCATGGGGAGTACCACTACGGAACCGACCCCGCTTCCGGAACCGATTTCGTCGCGCGCCTGAACGAGGCCAACGGAAGAATTACAGGCACGGTGACCGACGGTAAACGCGACCCCGGCACGGTGGACTGCATCAGCGACGTCGAAGGCTCCTGGAACTCCGTGACCGGCGAGTTCCGCTTCGAAAAGACCTACCGCAACGACGGCCACACGATCCAGTACCACGGGCGCCTCCAGGCGAAGACGGGCCGCATGGACGGCTACTGGAGCTACTCGACCGGCGGCTCGCGAGACGGGTCGTTCGACATGAGACAGGTGCGGTCCTCGGATTGAGAGCGTGAAGAGGGGTCCATCTCCGGAACCGTCGGACCTTGCTCGCTCACCCTGAGCGAGCGACCGAAGGGAGCGAGTCGAAGGGCTCGCCCCGACCGCTCCTCCGATCGACCTCACTTCACGCTCTCAATCCGAGCCAACGGCACGACGGCAGGGGCAGGCTGACGTGAATTCGACGCAATCACCCTCGACGGTCGTCGCGCCCCTCCCTACAATTTCCCTCCCCAGCCGGGAGGACAGGATGAGCATTCGTGTTCTCTTCTTCGCTTCGATTGCAGACCTGGCCCGCGCGCGGGAAATGAGCGTCGAACCCGAGGGAGATGGATTCACGGTGGGCGCGCTGCGGCGGAGGCTCGAGAAGGACATTCCGCGGCTGGCGGGAAAGCTGGGGAAATGCGCCGCCGCGGTGAACCAGGCGGTGGTAGGGGCGGAGGCGGGGCTGAAGAACGGGGACGAGGTGGCGTTTCTGCCGCCCGTGAGCGGAGGGACGGCGTGACGAGGGTCGGACCGGAACCGATTTCGGCGGAAGCGGCGCTTCGGGCCGTCGCGGATCCCGCGTGCGGGGGCGTCGCGGTTTTTCTCGGCGTCGTGCGCGACGCCGACGCCGGGCGGAAGGTGACGGCGATCGAGTACGAGGCGTACCCGGACATGGCGCGCGGAGTGCTCGACGGGATCGAGCGGGACCTGAGGAAGGCTCACCCGGTCAAGGGCGTGGTGCTCGAGCACCGCACGGGGCGGCTGGCCGTCGGCGAGGCCAGCGTCGTCGTCGCGGTCAGTTCCCCGCACCGCGCCGAGGCTTTCGCGGCGTGCCGCGAGGGAATCGAGAGGATCAAGGCCGAGCTGCCCGTGTGGAAGAAGGAATTCGGCCGGGGCGGCGCGGTCTGGAAGGAAGAGAAGGCGCTTCGGCCGGCGCGCCGGCGCCGGAAAACCCGCGTTTCACCAAGGAAGGCCCGCTAGATGCAGCACATCCTCTGCCGAGCCAAGCTGAGCCGTGCGACGATCACCGCGCAGAACCCGCACTACGAGGGGTCGATCGCGATCGACGAGGACCTGCTCGACGCGGCGGGGATCCTGCCGTTCGAGAAAGTGCTCGTGGGGAACATCACGAGCGGGAAGCGGTTCGAGACGTACGTGATTCCGGCGCCGCGCGGGTCGAAGACGGTGAGCCTGCAGGGCGGGACGGCGCATCACGGGATGCCGGGGGACCGGGTCATCGCGATGGTGTTCGGGGTGTTCGAGCCGAAGGAAGCGAAGGGATTCCGGCCGAAGGTCGTCAAGCTCGACGAGAAGAACAACATCGTCGGCGTCTCTCCCATCTGACATGTTTCTCGTTCCGTGGCGTTCGGCGTCTGGCGTTCGGAGTTCGGCGTTGAGCCTTCGGAATTGGGTCCTGGACCGTGCGGCTGGTGTTGTCGTCACTTCCTGACCCGGTCGGCGTATGCTCTTCTGAACCCCAGCGGCTGACCTCAACTCCGAACGCCGAACTCCGAACTCCGAACTCCGAACGCCGAACTCCGAACGCCGAACGCCGTTCACCCGCCGAATGGATTCCCCCTCCCCCACCGACCCGACGATCCGTCGCCCTCCCTCCGCGACCGACCCGACGGTCATCGCGAGCCCGGGAGGCCCCATGGGCGCGCGCGAAACGCCGCCGGGCGGCGACCGCTTCGGGAAATTCGTCCGCACGCGGAAGCTCGGCTCGGGTGGGATGGGGGAGGTGTGGCAGGCGTGGGACGAGGAACTCTCGCGATGGGTCGCGCTGAAACTGCTCAAGGGAACGGACGCGGAGGAAATCGCGCGGTTCAAGCGCGAAGCGCAGACGGCGGCACGGCTGACCCATCCGAACATCGCGGCGATCTTCGACGTCGGCGAGGAGTCGGGACGGCACTGGATCGCGATGCAGTTCGTGGAAGGGCAGACGCTCAAGACCTGGCCGCGGACCGACCGGCGGCTGCTCGTGCGGCTCGTGCGCGACGCGGCGCGCGCCGTGGAGTTCGCGAACCGGCAGGGCGTGATCCATCGGGACCTCAAGCCCGACAACCTCATGGCGACCGGCAAGGGCGACGGCGCGCACGCGTACGTCATGGACTTCGGCCTCGCGCGCGCGACCGAGGGAGCGTCTGATCTGTCGGTCACAGGTCAGATCCTGGGCACCCCGAACTACATGCCCCCCGAACAGGCCCACGGCGAGCGCGCCGACGCGCGCGCCGACGTGTACTCGCTCGGCGCCACGCTCTACGAAATCCTCACCGACCGCCGCCCCTTCACCGGCGAAAATGTCTACGCCACGCTCAAGAAAGTCATGGAGGACGACCCCGTCGCCCCGCGCCGGATCGACCCGTCCGTCGACGCCGACCTCGAGACCATCGTGCTCAAGTGCCTCGAAAAGGAGCGCAACCGCCGCTACGCGTCCGCGGGCGACCTCGCCGACGAACTCGACCGCTTCCTCAAGGGCGAGGCCATCTCCTCCCGCCCCGCGAGCGTGCTGTACAGGGCGCGGAAATTCGTGAAACGGCGGACCTCGCTCGTGGCGGCGGGGGCGCTTCTGGCGGCCGGGATCGGCGCGGGACTGTGGGTGCTGCTCTGGCCGGGAAGCGCCCGCGTCACGTCGACGCCGGAGGGCGCGGAGATCCTCGTCGACGGCCGGCCGACCGGGCGCGCGACGCCCGCGAGCGTCGTGCTCTGGCCGCCCGGCCGGCACGTCATCGGCGTGCGCCTCGACAGGCACCTGGACGCTTCCGGAGAAGCGCGGCCGCGGGCGGGGCAGGAAGTCGACGTGTCGTTCGCGCTCGAGAAGACGACGGGATTCGTGTCGGTGGTCACGAAGCCGCGCGGAGCGGAGGCGGTCTGGCGCCGGGACGGAACCGAGATTCCCCTGGGACGGACGCCGGTCGATCGCGCGGAAGTCCCCCGCGGGCCCGGGACCATCGTGCTGCGGACCGCGCGCTACTCGCCGCTCGAGGCCGTGGTGCAGGTGGAACCGGGCGCGCTCGCCACCGTCGAGAAAACGCTGCAGCCGATCTACGGCAGCCTCGCCATCGAGTCGGACCAGACGGGGCTCCAGGCTACCTACACCCCCATGGATCGCGAAGACGTCGCCGACGGCCACGTCCCCGTCCCCATCCCCGACATGGCCCTCGCCCTCGGCCGCTGGCGCTTCACGTTCGTCGGCGCCGGCCGGTTCCCCCGCGTCCGCGAAATCGAAATCGTCGAGAACCGCCCGCTGCGCATCCGCGCCCACCTCGAACCGATCCTGCGCAGGCGACTGCCCCTTCCCTCCCCCGCGGCCGCCCTCGCGGTCGCGGACTTCGACCGCGACGGCCTGGCCGACGTCGCCGCCCGCTCGAACGACGGGTTCGTGCACGCCGTCTCCGGCGCGGACGGCTCGGAACTGTGGAAGTTCTACGAGGGCGGGACGGACATGGGCGAAGCGCTTCCGGAGGTCCCCCTCGTGGCCGACCTGGACGGCGACGGGGTGCCGGACGTGGCGTTCGCGGCCGGCTCGGGGACGGTGTACGCGGTGTCCGGGCGGAACGGTTCGGAAATCTGGGCGGCGTCGCCGGAACTGTTCTTCCGCCAGGCCGCACAGCCGGCCGACATGAACGGCGACGGCGTGCCGGACGTGGTCGGAACGGGGGCGAAGCGCGTGATGGCGCTGTCCGGCAGGGACGGGCGGGTGGTGTGGGAGGCGGAGGCGAAGGACGAACTGGGCGCGTCCCCCGCGGTGGGGGACCTGGACGGCGACGGGACGCCGGAGGTGGTGGTGGCGACGACGAAAGGGGTCGCGGCGTACTCGGGGTCTGAAAAACTCTGGGAAGCGGAGTACGACGACCCGGCCTGGGACGCGCCGATGCTGGCCGACGTGAACGGCGACGGCGTCCGCGACGTGGTGGCGGCGTCGCGAACCGCGGGGCTGCTGGCGTTTTCCGGGAAGGACGGAGAGCTGTTCTGGCAGAACGAGGCCCTCGCGACGGTGCGGCGCGCGTCGCTGGCGATCCGGATCGACGGCGACGCGGTTCCGGATTTCGTGGCCGCGACCGAGACGAACGTCGTGGCCGTGAGCGGCGCGACCGGAATGCTGCTGTGGCAGGTCCTCGCTTCCTCCGGTAACGAGGGCTGGATCGACATGGCGGGCGCCGACGTGAACGGCGACGGCGTCGACGACGCGTTCGTGGGACCGCTTCACGGGCGGATCCTGGCGTTCTCGGGCAAGGACGGGACGGCGCTCTGGGAAGAGGGGATTGCGGCGAGCACGGGGCCGGCGCTCGCGGACGCGGACGGCGACGGAATCGCGGAGTGCGTGGCGGCGGACGCGCAGGGGGTGCAGTTCCTCGCGGGCTCGGCGCGGACGGGGGACTGGTCGGTGGCGATCGACGGGGTGATGGAATTCGCGAGGCCCTGCCGGGACCTGGACGGCGACGGCACGGGCGAGGTGGCGGTCGAGGACATCAAGGGATCGCTGGCGATCCTGTCCGGGGCGACGGGCGACCGGCTGTGGAAGGCGGAGGGCGGCCGGGAGGCGGACATGGCGCCGATCGTCGCCGACCTGGACGGCGACGGATCGCCCGAGGTGCTGGCGATGCTGCGCGGAACGGAGTCGGGCAAGGGCTGGATGGCGGTCTATTCGACGCGCGCCGCCGAGCCGATCGCGAGCTATCCGTGGGCGGACGGGGGAAGCGCCTGGCCCGAGGCGCTGGACGTGAACGGCGACGGGAGAATGGACGGGCTCGGGTGGGCTGAGGGAACCCGCTCGCGATTCCTGGCCGCGGGGTGCGGGCTCGAGCCGGCGGCCGTCGAGATCGGCGCCGCCGCGGAGTCGCCTCCGGGCCTGGCCGATCGCGACCATGACGGCCGTCCGGAGTGGCTGGCCGTCTGGAGCCCCGCCGGCGTCCTCGCGTTCCGGCTCCCGGGGGGCGAGCCGATGTGGGAAGTGGTGCTTGCCGTCGAACAGCGCACGGCGCCTCTTCTCCGCGACGTCGACGGCGACGGAGAGCCCGACGCGGTGGTGCGGGGCGCGGACGGGATCGTCGCGATTTCCGGAAAGACCGGGGAGATTCTCTGGACGATCGCGCTCGAGGGCGTCGCCGTCACGCCTGTGGTGGAGGACCTCGACGGCGACGGCGCGGCAGACGTCGTGACCGCGGCCGACCTCGAGGTCGCCGCCTGGTCCGGCCGCTCGGGCGGCCGCCTGTGGACCGCCCCCGGATTCGACATGCCCTCGACGCCCCTCGTCCTCGACCTCGCGGGCGACCACGCGGCCGGCATCCTCGTCTGCGACTCCGGCGGGCTGGCCGCCCTCTCGGCGAAAGACGGCTCACTCCTGTGGAGACTCCCCATTCCCGGCGATCTCCAGCACCGCGCCGCCTCGGCGGGCCCCGCCGGGCCCGAAGGCCCCGCGATCCTCGTCGCCTCGAGCTCCCCCTTCGAACGATTCGGTGAACTGCGCCTCGTCCGCGCCCGCGACGGCGCCGTTCTCCGCCGCCAGAAGACCGAGCCCACCTACGACACTCCGCCCCTGGCGCTCCACGGCACCGCCGGCCCCGGCCTGCGCGTTCTGCTCCCCGTCCCGCAAATCGGCATCCGCACGCTCGCCTTCGGCCCCGTCCCCCCGCCGCTCGCCGCCGCCGCCGAACCCTCCCTCCGCGATTCCCTCTGGCGCGACCCGACCGGCCGCGGCATCCCCGCCCTCGCCGCCGCCCGCCTGCCCGCAGAAAAGGACAAGGTCGAGCGCTTCCTCCTCCTCACCGCCACCGCCGAAGCCCTCCTGAACGCCGGCGACCGCGCCGAAGCCCTGCGCGCCCTCACCGCCCTCCGCGACCTCGGCGCCGACTCCTGGCTCATCCGCGCCGACCTCGCCGTCGCGGAAGACTCGACCTCGGATCTCGTGGAAGCCCTCCGGCAGAATCCCGACGGGGCAGCTCGGGCGCTCGCGGCGCGGTCTGAAATCTGGAAGGGTCGTTCGCGTGCCTGCCGCGCCGCCGCGGCGGACCTCACCGGCCTCCCGCGTGCCGCGGCCTGGCTCCTCTGCGACGACTTCGACCTCGCGCTCGCCGACCTCGCCGCCGCCGAAGCCGCCGGCGCCCCCCACCCCCGCGTCGCCCGCGTCCGAAACCTCTTCCCCGAAGACGCCGCTTCGTACCTCGCCCGCGCCACGGAACTCGCCGCCGACCCCGCCCGCTGCGCCGCGCTCGCCCGCCTCGCCCTCGCGCGCGCCGGCGGCATGACGTCCGCGGCGGCGGCTGAGCTCGGCGCGGAGGCTCTGGTCAAGCTGGGGAAAAAAGACGAGGCGGCGGCAATGCTGGACGAGGCTCTGAAGCGGGTCGACCTGTTTGCGGAAGATCGGGCGAAGCTGGAGAAGGCGCGGGCGGCGTTGAAGTAAGGCGGATTCCGTGTTCTGCCGTTTCTCCGTTCCCGTCGACTTCTCCCCAGGGAGCGCAGAAGTCGAGATGAGGCCCGCGAGGTCACTCCTCCTCAGGCTGCAACTCGACCTCGATCTCGCGCGAAGCGTCCGCCGCGACCAGCTCCCGCTCGAATCCGGGTGCGCGCACACTTATCTCGGCAGTCAATCCGGCGCCGACCGCGACGCCCTCGAGCCGGAAGGTGCCGTCAGCGCCGGTCACGGTGGCCGGAACGGGAACGTCGCCGGGGAGACATCCGCCGGCCTGGCCGTCCGGCCAGTGCCAGGAGCCCTGCGGCGTCCTGAAGGCGAGGCTGGCCGCGTGCCCGTCCGTACGGCCGCCGACGGAAGCGATCTGGACCCGGGCGCCCGCAATCGGGAATCCGCGCGCGTCGCGGACGCGGCCTCGGATCACGGCCGAGGCCTCGGGCAGCCGGACGTCGAGGCGGCCGGGTTTCGGCTGGGCAAGGTCGACGAGCGCCAGGCCGTGGCCCGGGGCCCAGACCACGAGAAGCCGCGAACCTGCGGCGCCGGGAGGGATCTCGAATCGGCCCAGGTCGTCGACGGCGACGGGGACCTCCTCCAGGTTACCTGAGTCGTTCGCGGAGTCGGCGAGGCCGAAGAATCTCGCGCCGGCGAGTGGTTTGCCGAAGGCGTCGAGCACGGAGCCTGCGATTGCGGCGGCGCGTTCCATCTGCACGACCTGCTCTTCGCCGCCCACCGCCAGGTTGACCTCGCGCGTGACGAGCCCGTCCCCGGCGAGCCGGACGGAAATTTCCCCGTCGGGCCAGACGCCGCCGAACGCGAAGCGCCCTTCCACGTCGGAAATGAGGACTTCGGGCAGGTATCCCTGGTGGAAAAACCCGGCGCGCGGCCACGGACCGACGGCGATCCACTGGTGGAAGAACCGGACGGTCACGCCGGCCAGAGGGGTTCCCCGATCGTCGGTGACGCGCCCGCGGACGCGGACGCCGCGCCGGAGGTGCAGGTCCCGGGAGGACTCCGCGCCGGCGGCCACGGAGACGGTCTCCTCCCGGTAATCTTCCACGGGCTCGCGGCCTTCCTCGCGCGCGCGCCACCGCTCGAGATCCGCAGACGTCGAAAGCACCACGAAGTCCGCTGCGCGCACTTCGAGCACCCACTCCCCCGGCTCGAGCTCCAGCGACCAGTTCCCACGCGCGTCGCTCGAGACGGAGGCACTCTGCCGGGCGCGATCGCCCTGAAAAGTCGCGGAGACGATTGCGTCGGCGACGGGCTCGCCGCTGCCCGCGTCCAGGATGCGGCCGCGGACCCGACCGAGTGTCGGAGGCGAATGAGTCACGGAAGTGGAGCTTGTGCCGGCGGTGCCCGCGGAGGGTCCGGGGCCCGTTTCCGCGCGGCCGCCTGCCGAAGTCGCCGCCGCCGCTGTCCCTTGCGCCGTCCCAGCCGGCTCCATTGCGGGCGCGCGCCCGATGCGCCACGCCGCAATCCCCGCGAGAATCGCCGCCAGGCCGAGCAGCACCGCGACCGCCCGCGGCCTCGGCCCCTGCGGCACCGCGCTCCCCTCCCCGCCCATCGGCGCCTCCCGCGCGAGCCGCGCGAGCCGCTTTCCCAGCCCCGCCGGCGCCGTCCCCGCCGGCGCCGCCGCGAGCTCGCTCTCGAGCGCCGCGAGGGCGAGCGCCACGCCGGCGCCCGCCAGCACCTTCCGCAGCCGCTCGTGCGCCGTGTGCAGCCTGTCGGCCACCGTCCCCTCCGGGCACTCCATCGCCCGCGCGATGTCCGCGTACGACATCCCGTGCTCGTACCGCAGCTCGACCGCCGTCCGCAAGTTCGGTTCCAGCCCGCCCACCGCCCGACGCACCGACTCCCTCAGTTCCGCGCGCTCCATGGCCTCCCCCTCCCTGTTTTCCTGGAAAGTGGAAGCCGCCGCCGCGAGCGCGTCCGCCGCCCTCGCCTCCGCCCCGCGCCGCCGCGCCGCCCCGTTCGCCTCGTTGAGCGCGATCCGGACCAGCCACCCGGCAAACGCCCGCGGATCCCGGAGTTCCCCCAGCGAACCGATCATGCGCGCGAACGTCTCCTGCGTCGCATCCTCCGCGTCCGCCTCGCTCCGCGCGCGCGACCTCTGCAGCCGCCAGATGTCGTCCTGGACGTCCGCCACCAGCCGTGCCAGCGCCTCGCGGTCTCCCGCCTGCGCCTGCACCACCAGGGCCGTCACGTCGCGCATCGAAGGGGTCTCGAATTCGGGCTTCCACAAGATTAGATGGAGAAGGGGCGGGTTTCTTGGAGGAATTCGGATTTCTTTCCGCCTAGCGGGCGCGCGAGAGCCGCTCGATCCAGTAGGTGCGGCACTCGTCCATCTGCCGATATCTCACTACCCCGGGGCCGACAGTGATGTATTTTGATAGTCCGCCAATGATAATCCGGCGAATCAGAGTGAGCAGAGAGACTCGACTTCCTTTTGCGAAGCACCCCCAGAACTTGATCCCATCCCCTTCAAGCCTGACATCGTCTTCCCTCAGAATGGCTCGAAGGTCGTCAACCGTGATCAAGTCGCGGCTCAAAATCCGCATCCGTGTGACCACCCGCCACGTGTCCGGCTCATGGACCGACGCCAGGGAGTCGGCAAGGTATCGCTGCATGTTGGCAACAGAGCCTGGCGCCCAGAGATCCTCTACAGCGTCAAGTTCCTCACTGGCCGAACTCAATCCCAATCGGATCTTCACGACTCGAGCGCTCGATGCGGCTTCGCGATCGGGGAACGTCGCGAGGTTGATCACCCTGCGTTCGAGTTCTCTTCGGGCATCCGCGGGCCAATTCGTCAAGTCCGTCCAGAGAACGGTGCGGAGCCAAGCCCAGGGCCATTTCGCCAGCTCCAGACGGGCCGGTCGGTCGAGGAAGTCGAACACTGTAATGGCAAATCGACCGTCCTCGGTATCGAGCAGATCATTGACGCCGCTTGGATGTCCGTCGTTCATCAGTTGGTAGAGGAGCGGGTAGCCACTGTCTGATCCCAATGCGATTGCGGCAATGGCAGCCTCTTTGGCCCCGTTGTTCGAGGATTTCGACATGATCGGGATGAGCAGGTCTGCGTCCTGACGCGAGCCCCATCGCGCCAGCAGATTGCAGGCGTCAGACAGAAGTTGCTCATCCCTCGCTGTGACAATCCTGCGGATTTCCTCGACAGCCTCCCTTGCATCGACGGAGTCCAGGTAGTTGAAGGCCGCTTTTCGTTCCTCGGGCACGCTCGAGGAAAGCATCGTCCTTGCCCGTGGGATGTACTCTCGGCGGCCGCGAAGGCCCACTGTTTCCATGACCATCGTCCGAATCCCCATGGATTCCGTCCTGAGGATCTCCTCCACAAGTTCCGGGGCGATTTGCGGAGTGAGTTCCAGGAAGACGCCGACAGCAAACTTGCGGACATCAGGGTCCGAATCCTGGAAAAGCGGAAGGAGATCGCTCGTCGCTTTTTGCAGCTGAAGCCAGGCACAGGCCATTACCCCGTCGTATCGCAGGGACCGATCCGGAGAGCCCAGGAGGTTCTTGATCATGACATGGACTTCGTCAGGGAGGGACTCGCCCCTATCGCGCAGGTCCGTGAGTGCGTAGATCGCAGAATGTCGCACGTCCGAGTCGGAGTCACAAATCAGCTTAACAAGCTCCATCAACCCGCCGCGCCTGCTCCAAGCCACCAACAGGTCTGTTTCAAAATAGTCCTCGTGGAGATCTGCGCGAAGCAGGCGTAGATACCCCTGAACATCTTCACGAGGGAATAGGGCATGCACAGTGGATTGCACCTTGGTGGCGATGGAGCGATCGCCGTCCGACAGAAACGGGATGAGGCGGTCCACGATCCCCTGCGGTTTGAGCTTCTGAATGGCGTCGATCGCAGCTTGCCTGACTCCGGATTCCGAATCTCCCAGAAGCTCAATCAGGCGGCTGCCAGCCGATGGATCCCCAAGAGTTGCCAATCCGTCGCAGGCTCGGCGGCGGACGAGATCTTCGCCGTCGCGCAGGAGCGCCTCCAAACGAGAAACGTCAGACCTGTCGCCCACCACGCCCAGCGACCCGGCTGCCTCGCCCCTGACCTTCGCGTCTGGGGAACCCAGCAACTCCCGGAGATAAGGAGCATCGCTGCGGTCCCCCACGAGCCCGACCACGGTCACGGCATCAGGAACTGCCTGTTTCGGATCGAGAAACGGCCTGACAAGATCGAGCCAGGGACGTACACGATACTGGAGCACGAGATGACAAACTATGTCTCCACTGGGTCTGTCACTGTTGCTGATGAATGCAAGCACCGCACGCATTTGGTTTTCGCTTGCGCGACCTGAATACCACGCCGCCGCCGCGTGCCTCATGACTTCCATCGCCTGCTCGGCCGGGTCCTCGGAGTACCTCTTTTCCACAAGAGTCAGGAGATCTGAACCCAAATCGCGACGGCGTCGAACCAGAACTGCGGTGCTTTCCGCGCGAGTAGCAACCTCCGCATCTCCAACGGCCGCAGCCCGGTCGAGTTCCTGGAGATCCGATTCCGTCCAGAATTCCCACTGCGCGAGAATCTCCTGCTGGGCGCCATCTCGTGCCTGGGCCTCCTCCTTATAGAACTCGGCGATTAACTCGCGCATCAGGCGTCCGACGGCGGCTTCATGCGTCGGCGGCTCGAGTTGCGCTCCACCATCGTGCTCTTGCCCCCCGGTGGAGCTGTCGTGCGCTACGGGCTCCCCGCAACCGCAGACGCAAATCCCGAGCACCAGCCATCTGAGGAAGCGCCACCGTTTCATGATTCGGCACAGTGTAGCGAAACTCCGGCGCGAGGAACTCCCTTCGAGGCCCTCCCTGGTGTCGTCTTCGAAGGGAACTTCGACGACGCCCGCCCTGCGCAAGGAAAATGCGCTTGCGATGCGCGAAGTTCGCTCATATCCTCCCGTCCCTCATGACAGCTCTCGGAAACCAGCACTTCTTCTTCGCCCCCTCCGGCGCGGCCCAGGTCGCGTCCGGCTGCGGCGAGGCTTCCGACTGAGCCGGCCGTAGCGGACGAAACCCCAAGGCCCCGCCGGGCATAACCCGGCGGGGCTTTTTTTGTCAGGAGGTCCCATGAAAGTCGCCATCCAGGGCGCGCGGGGCAGCTTCAGCGAAGCGGCCGCCGCGCGGGTGTGGACGGACGTCGAGCTCGTGCCGTGCCGCGAGGCCGCGCACGTGGTGGCCGCGGTGCGCGACGGAACGGCCGACGCCGGGATCCTGCCGGTCGAGAACAGCATCGTCGGCTCGGTGACGGCGACGTGGGACGTGATGCTGGAAGCGTTCGAAGGCAGGGCGATGCGGCTGACGGAGGAGGTGCTGCTGCCGGTGCGGCACGCGCTGCTCGCGCCGAAGGGCGCCGAGGCCGGGAAGCTGCGCCGCGTGCTCTCCCATCCCGTGGCGCTCGGACAGTGCCGCCGCTGGCTCGCGGCTCACGCCCCCGCCGCCGAACTCGTCGCCGAATGGGACACGGCGGGCAGCGCCGAGATCGTCGCGCAACTCGGCGACCCCGCGGTCGCGGCCATCGCCCCCGCCGCGGCCGCCGGCGCACTCGACGTCCTCGCGGACGGCATCCAGGACGACCCTTCCAACCAGACCCGCTTCCTCGCCTTCTCCCGCGATGGCGCGATCACCGACGGGCCACGCAAGACGTCCCTCGTCCTCCGACTCGATCATCGCCCCGGCATGCTCGCGGCGGCGCTGCAGGCGTTCGCGGCGCGCGGCGTGAATCTCACGTCGCTCCAGTCCCGGCCCGAGCCGGCGGCGCCCTGGACGTACCGCTTCTACGTGGACGTGGAAGGCGACCCGGCGGTGCCGCCGCTGCTCGAAGCGCTGGAGTCCGTGGAAGCGCTCGCCGCGCGCGCCGTCGTGCTGGGCTGCTACCGGGCCGCGACCCCGGGCGCCGCGCCCGCGCCGCGCCTGTCGCGCCCTGAAATCCCGCTGCACGACCGGCGGCGCTTCCCCGCCGGCACCGTCGTGCGCGTGGGCTCCGTCGAGATCGGCGGTCCTGCGCCGATCCTGATCGCGGGCCCGTGCTCGGTAGAAAGCGAGGAGATGATCCAGCGCACGGCCACCGCCGTCGCCGCCGCGGGCGCGCGGATGCTGCGCGGCGGGGCGTTCAAGCCGCGGACGTCGCCGTACGACTTCCAGGGATTCGGAGCGAAGGGGTTGCGCTGGCTTGCGGAGGCGGGGCGCCGCGCCGGGCTTCCGGTCGTGACCGAGGTCATGGGCTGGGAGGACGTCCCGCTCGTCGCCCGCCACGCCGACATGCTCCAGGTCGGCGCGCGCAACATGCAGAACTTCGCCCTCCTCCGCGCCCTCGGCCGCTGTGGCCGGCCCGTGCTCCTCAAGCGCGGCGCGGGCGCGACCGTCGAGGAATGGCTCATGGCCGCCGAGTACGTCCTTTCGTCCGGCAACCCGGACGTCGTCCTCTGCGAGCGCGGCATCCGCACCTTCGAGCGCGCCACGCGCCACACGCTCGACCTCAACGCAGTCGTCCTCGCCCTGCAGCGCACTCACCTCCCCGTCCTTGTCGACCCGAGCCACGCCGCGGGCCTCCGCGCCCTCGTCCCCGCCCTCGCGATGGCCGGCCTCGCCGCCGGCGCGCACGGCGTCATCGTCGAAGTTCACCCCGACCCCGACCGCGCCCTGAGCGACGGCGCGCAGAGCCTGGACCTCGAGGCGTTCGAGCGGCTGGCGAGGCGGACGCGGGAGGCGGGGTAGGCGCGAGAATCGGTCGCACCGCAAATCGAGCCTTGCTCCCGCGCCCACCGTCACCCGCCGACGCCGCTCCCGCACGGCGGGGCGCGCAGCTTCACGGAGAATCTGGCAGGCCTGTTCGAGGACTTGCAGGGCGGCTTCGCTCCGGCGGTTGCCGACGTCCAGGATGGCGTGTCGGAACAGGTAGGCGTTCTCGGCGTTCATACGGGATCCTCAGGAGTCGGGATTCCGGCCTTGGCGCACGCCTCTCTCATGGAATCGGACCCGGGTTCGAAGGTCATGTCATGTCCGATTTGCTTGAGGATCGCTGCGCCCTGCCGCCAGAACTCCCGAGCTTCCTGGAACCTCCCTTGCGAGACCTGCAGGAGCGCGTACTCGCAGAGACTGATTCCCTCGCCTCGGGAATCCCGGACCTCGCGAAAGACTTTCAGAGCTGTCCGGATCGCCTGTTCGGATCGCCTGTATTTGCCGCCCTTTCGATAGAGGACGGCCAGATTAACCAGTACGTTGCCCTCGCTTATCCTGTCGCCAACCTGGCGGTGAATCCCGAGCACCTGCCTGAACGTTCTCTGAGCCTGCGCACTCCGACCTGTTTCGTACTCGATGATGGCGCGGTTGCCCAGTGCGATGCCCTCATAGCGCCTGGAGCTGATTTCGCGCAGGATCTCAATCGACTGGTTACACACAACTTCGGCTTGTTCCCATCGCCTGGTTTTCGTGAATACATGCGCCAGATTTCCCAGCACGCCTCCCTCGGACTTCCTGTCGCCCAGTTCCCGATGAATCGCGAGACTCCGTTCGAAGTTCCGCTCAGCCTCATCGATCCGACGGGTTTGCAGAAAGAGCGCGCCCAGATTGCACTCGACCATTCCCTCGAGACGCCGGTCAGCGACCTCGCGACTGATCGCCAGCGATTCTCCGAGGAGTAACTCGGCCGACGGGAAGCGGCCCTGGATCCTGTGGAGGACACCCATGTTCGCAAGGGCATTCCCCTCGCGAAGACGATTTCCCAGTTTGCGGACGATGGCAATCGTGCAGTTGAGGATCTGCTCCGCTTGCGCGATACGGCCTGTCGCTTCGTAGACACCGGCCAGGCTCCCCAGACAAATCGCCTCGAGATCGCGATCGCCGGATTGGCCGTGGATGGCGAGCGCCTGCTCCAGGAACCGCTCAGCTTCTACGACTCGGCCCGTTTCTTTGAACAACCTGGCCAGGTCCGTAAGTGCGACTCCTTCGAGGCGTCGATTGCCGGCTGTCCGCTGAAGCGCAAGCGCCTGCTCGAACACAGGCTCGGCGCTCGTTCTCCGCCCGACGTGAGACAGAACGATGCCGAGACGGCGCAGGGCTAATCCCTTTTCGAATCCCGTGAGCAGTTGTGAAAGTTCTCGCCACGATCTCTCCGAAACGGAGTGCTGAAACGAGTGCTCCGCATCTTCCGCGGAGCGGCGAAGGTAGAGCTTCCGAGCTGCAATCATGGTATCCCCCTTCACGCTCGTTGAGCCGGACGCGACAAGAGCGTGTTCCGCGAGTTCCCGCGCGAAGGGATCTGTCGGGTGCGATTTGAAGGTGAGATTCTCTCTCGCATCCAGCGGCGGCGGCTCCGGCGGCCGCCCGCCGGCCAGAGCTTCGATCACTTCGAACGCCAGTCCATGCAGCCGCGCTCGGTCTCCGGGGAGCTGGAGCTGATACGCCGCATCGCGCAACAACGCGTGTCTGAACAGGTAAGCCGTTTCCGCGGAGTTCATGCGGGGGATTCTTCGAAGGGCGGCAGGCCGGCCTTGGAGCAAACCCGCTGCATTTCTCCGGATACGCGCTCCAGACCTCGGGTGTTGCCGATCGCGCGCAGGATGGCCGTCCCTTTGAACCAGTTCTCGCGCGCGTGCCCGAGCCGTTTCCGGGCGAGGAGCATCAAGGCGTACTGGCAGAGGTGCCAGCCCTCGGCACTCCTGTGGCGCACTTCACGGTGAATTGTGAGCGCCTGCCGGATTCCATTCTCGGCCTTGCCGAACCGCCCGGTCTGCTCGTACACGCTGGCCCGGTTTCCGAGCGCCATGCCCTCCGAACGCCGGTCGCCAACTTCGCGATGAATGGCGAGCGCTGCATCGTAGCCCCTCTCTGCCTTCTCGAACTGTCCGGTGTCCCCGTAGAAGTTGGCAAGACCTGCCAGCGCGATCCCCTCCGATCGCCGGTCGCCGACCTCGCGCTGGATGGCGAGCGCTTCCTCGTAGCTACGTCGGGCCTGCTCGAAGCGGCCCTCGTCCTTGTACAGAATGGCCATGTTTCCCAGGTCCTTGCCTTCGTTGCCTCGTTCGCCGACTTCCCGATGAATGGTCAGCGCCAGGTTGTAGGCAACCTCGGCCTGCTGGAGTCGCCCGGATTCCTGATACAGGACGGCCAGTCCTCCCACCGCTGTACCTTCCAGGTTCCGGCGGCCGACTTCGCGGGCAATGGCGAGCGACAGCCCGTAGAACTGTTCAGCAAGGTCGGCGCGCCCTGTTTCCCGGTACAGGGTGGCCATGGCTCCCAGGACGACACCCTCATGCCGCCGGTTGCCGGCGTCGCGAAACACAGCCAGCGCCCGCTCGAAGCCCTGTTCGGCCTGCTCGACCCGCCCGGTTTCCTTGCGTAGCTGGGCCAGGCTTGCCAGGGCCAGTCCCTCGAAGGGCGGGTCCTGCCATTCGCGGTGCAGAGCGATCGCCTTCTCAAACATCGTTTCGGCACTCTGCTTCCCGCCAGCCAGATTTGACATGATGCCGGCCCGGCGGAACGCTTCGCCCTTCGCAACGCCCGTCAAAACCCCGGCGAGTTGCTGCCACAAGCGTCCCGACGCCTCGTTCTGAAAGTGCCTCTCAAGATGTTCGGCGGCGCGGCGCAGGTACAGCGTCCTCGCCGCGGACATGGTCGCGCCCATTGAGCCCCAGACCTGTTGCGCAAGCCGGGCGTGTTCCGACAGCTCCTGCGCAAACGGGTCCATCGGATGTGGCTGGAAAGGGATCCCGCCGGTCTGGTCCAGCGGCGCCGGCGTCGGCGGCCGCCCGCCGGCCAGTGCTTCGATCACTTCGAACGCCAGTCCATGCAGCCGCGCGCGGTCGCCGGGGAGCTGGAGCTGATACGCCGCATCGCGCAATAGCGCGTGTCGAAACAGGTAGGCGGTTTCCGCAGCGGTCGTGCTTGGCTCCGCCCTGAGCGAGCCCTTCGATTCGCTCCGCTCGCTCAGGGTGGTTCGAGTCGAAGGTGTATTCACCCGTGGATCCCTCCTCGGAGAGGCACGCAGGATCATAGTTTGGCGGGCTGACGAAATCCCCTTTCTCAGGAGTATCCGGAAACGATCTTCCAATAAAGTCGTACATATTATTAAGGCGTCACGCGCTCAGGACGCGGGGCCATCTCGCCTGAAGGGAGGGAACCGGCATGCACGCATGCAGGGTCAGAGAACCGCTATCCCCTCACCCCAAAGGAGGTCACCATGCGACCCCTTACCCTCGCGCTCGTCACCGCGGCCCTCCTCTCAGCTCTCGGATGCCGCCGCTCGTCGGATGACGACAGCTCTTCCGTCAATTCGGGATCGTCCGGGTCCGGATCCTCTTCGGACGACTGCATCGTGGCCTGGTCCGCATCCAGCGCTTCCGTCAACGAAGGAGCCAGCGTCTCTCTCGATCTCATTCTCGATGAATCCTGCGACCTGCCTGTGGAGATCTCCTTCAGCACGAGCGATTCCGCAAGGGTCCGCGCGCCGGCCACCATCTTCATTCCGGCCGGCTCCACCTCGGTGTCGGTGACGATCGAGACGGTCGGCGACGCCGACGCGGAGGTCAACGAAGCGTCCCTGAGCGCCTCAACCTCGGCCGGCGCGTCCGTTCTGGCGGTGGTCGTGACGGACGACGACCTGATCAGCGGCCCCATCGGCCCGGTGGGTCCTCTCGGCGTCGGCGTGGCGGGCAGCGTCAGCGCCGGAGCCGACGGCACCTTCGGGACCGCGGACGATTCGCTCATCGTGGCGTACGGAATCGGCGCGGAAGCGACCTCTTCCACTTCCGTGGTGATCGGGCCCGTCTCTCCCGGCCCTCACACCGTGCCGGTTGCGACGGGGATCGACGGCGCCGTTCTCATCATGACGAACGGCCCGGACGCCACGCTGGGGACTGCAGACGACCTGCTGATCCAGGTGCAGGGGATTCCGGCCGCGCCCTCGGTGACCGCCAGCGTGGCGGTCGGGCCGATGGAGGCGAGCCTGGGCCGGAGACCGGTCATGGTCGGGTCCCGCGCGGTGATCGCCTCCCGCGGCACGGACGGTGCCACGAGCCTGGACGACCGGCTTGTGGTCGTGACCGGAATCGGCACGGCTGCGCTCAACGTCGTGTTTGTCGCGATGGCGGGGCTGGCCTTCGAGGCGCCGTCGATCCCCGAGCGGTTCGACGACGATTCGATTCTCATCACGACGTCGGGGCCTGATTTCGCCTTCGGGACCGGGGACGAGGTCATGATCCGTGTTCGGGACATCGGAGTCGTCCCGGTCGCCGTGTCGCTCGTGACGGGCCGCATCCCCGGCGATTTCCGCGGCCAGCCGCTGGCTGTTTCGGCGACGACGGCCGCCGTCGTCTCGGCGGGCGTGGACGGCTCGATCTCTTCGCTCGACGACGAACTGCTGGTCGTGCGCGACCTCCTGGTTTCCCCCGATCCGGCGCTGCCGGTCGTCGTGGGGGCCGTGACGACCGACATCATGATCCGGGCCGTCGCTCCCGGCGGCGACATCGTGCTCATCGCCACCCTCGGGGCCGCGCTGCTCGATCCCGCGGATGACGAGATCGTCCTTGTCGGTTCCCTCTCCAGCGGAGGCATCCTTCCCCCGACTCCGCTTCCCGACCCCCGGCCGCGCACCGGCCTCGCCGGCCGCATCCTCGGGCTCTCCTCCTCCGTCGCCGTCCGGCTCAACAACGGACCCGACGGCAGTCCCGGAACCGACGACGACGCCCTGACGATCTTCTCCGGACTCGATGCCGCAGCGGGCAGTTCCCAGATCGCCACGGGCGCCGCCGCGGACTTCGCCCCGATGGACTCCGCAGGACTGTCGGCAGCGCTGGTGGGTGAAGGGCCTGACGGTACTCTCGGAACCGCGGACGATCTGGCGATCCGTATTTCCGGGCTCGGCTCGTCGCCCCTGGTTGTCCAGGCGCGCGCCGGCGCGCTCGCGTTCCTCGAGCCTCCGGCGCTCGTGCAGTTGACGGGCGGGGGGCAGGCGATGGTCGGCGTCGTGGCCGGTCCCGACGGACTTCCCGGCACGCCGGATGATGTCCTGATCGTCGCACGACTGCCTTGAAGCGGTGGCCGTCCCTGCGAGGCGCGGCGCGAGTCCAATGGGCTCGCGACGCGCCCTGCCGACCCGGGCTGGGTGGCCAGATCCCAACGACGAACGGGTCGTTACTTCGTCGGCTCCGGCGTCGGCACGCCCGGATCCGGAGGCTCCACCGGCGGCGGCTTCGGCTTCTGCGGCGGCTTGGGCGGCTTCACCGGTTTCGGCGGCTTCGAATCCGGCGGCTTCGGCGGCTTCGACTTGTCGGGGACTTTGATCTCGGGCCGCACGGGCACCGGGACGGGGACCACGAACGGGTCCCCGGGTTTCGCCTTTCAGCCGCCCGGTTTCACGCGCGCGGGCGGCGTCAGGAGCTTGAGGTGCGCGAGGTAGTTCTCGTTCCAGGGGCAGACGAGGCTCTCCTTCCACCAGGGGTACTTGCCGCCCCAGAGGTGATAGGCCGTGAACCCGGCCGTGTCCATCGTGCGCGTCGTGCGCCAGGTCTTCCTCAGCGTGCCCGCTTCCATTCTGCGCAGGAGCCCGGTCAGGCCGCCGGTCGTGAGCCCGCCTTCGAGCTTCGACAGGTCCGTCTGTGTCACGTTGAGCCGGCCGCCGACCTTGGGGAGCGCCGCGAACTTCTCAAAGAACTTCATGCCCTTGAGGAGGTGCGTGCCCAGCGCTTCCTCCGCCAGTCTCTCCGCCCGGAAGGTTTCGGGATCGGTGGGCGAGAGGCGCAGGACGGCGCCGTTGGAGCGGCGGCCGCCGAGGCCGGCGAAGGCCTGCAGGAGCATCCAGTCCTGGGGGCGGAGGAGTTGGAGGGACTGGCGGACGGCGACGGGGCCGACGTCGGTGAAGATCTGGGAGACGGTGAAGGGCCGGGCGCGGAGGCGGGCGTCGAGGTGGTAGCCGAAGATGCCGCGGAGGAAGAGGTCTTTGCGGCGGAACGCGAGGATCCACTGGGTGGGGGCGCGGGCATCGGCGGCGGACTCGGAGAGGGCGCGTGCCGGGCGGCGGCGGAGGAAGGAGACGCGGTCCCAGCGGCCGTCGGGGTCGGTGGGGTTGGTCCAGTAGTCGGGGTTGGAGAAGGTGGAGGCGGGGGAATTCTCGAGGAGGCCGGCGAGCGACTCGGGGGTGAGGCCGGCGGGGCGGCCGCGGGCGGGCTCGTAGGACCACGCGGAGGTGTCGGCGCCGAAGGCCTGCACGAACACGAGGTCTTCGCCGCCGACGGATCGGACGTCGGCGCACGCGAGCAGGAACGACCCGTCGGTCGGGATGTGGACGCGGTTCTGCGGGGTCTGCGGCGCGGATTCGGTGACGGGAAGCGGGAGGATTTCCCAGCCGACGCGGAGGAGGTCGCCGCGGCGCCAGCCGGCCTTGCCGGAGGAAGGAAGCTGGGGCGCCTGGCCGTCGGGGCGGAGGACGCGGCAGGCGGCGAGGACGGCCTGTTCGGCGAGGACGTCGCGGGCGTTCAGGCGGCGGGCGGGGAGGAGCTCCTTGAGTTCGGCGGCGGTGGCGACGACGGGGAGGGCGAAGAGGTCGCGCACGGCGGCGCCGGCGCGGAGGAGCGTGAGCGTGCCGCCGGATTTCGCGTGGGAATTGGCGTAGGTGGAGTGGACGGGAAACGGGAGGCCACGTTCCCACTCCTGTTCGAGGCGGAAGCGGTGTTCGCCGAAATCCGCGCGGTAGTCGGCGCGGAGGCGGCCGTCGTCGCCGAGGGCGCAGCGGCATTCGAGGTCGAGTTTTTCGACCGCGGTAGGGCCGGCGGGGTCTTCGGTGAGGGCGGCGAGCGTGCCCGTCGGGCCGGAGGGGAACGCGTGGAAGACCGCGTCGAACGCCGGGTAGTCGCGGAAGAAGGCGAGCGAAACGGGGCCGTCGAGGCTGACGGCGCGCTCGCGTTCGATGGCGAGCGCGAACGCGCGCCGGTCCTCGATCCATTTCACGTGCGCGGGTGCGATCCCGCGCGCGGACCATGTGGTGCCGTCGAGTTCCAGCACGAACGACCATCCGCTCGAGCTCGTCACCGCGACCTCGACGCCTTCCGACCCGACCCCCGTCACGAACCACAGCAGCAGTTCCTCGGTCGTGCGCTCCCCCGCGCGGCGGTGATGGACCAGCCACCAGTTCCCGAGCGCGACGTTCGGGACGAAATCCCGCGTCGCCGCGGGCGTCGCCGGCGCGAGATCCGCCGGGCCGCGCACGGCCGCCGCGACCTCGCGCGCCAGCGCGAACGGCTGCACCCAGTCGTTGCGCACCACGCGGTCCGGGCCGATAAGAAGCGCCCTCGGGTGCTCGCGCACGCGGTACTGCGCTGCGAGCGCCGCGCCGGAGCCGATCACCGGCCACGTCATCCCGTTCTCTTCCGCGAACGCCGCCGCCGCGCGCGCGTCCGCGTCCACGCAGACGCCCACGATCTCGAACCCCTCATCATGGAACGCGTCTCTCGCCGCTTTCAAGAGGTCGAGCCGCATCGCCCGCGCGCCGCTCTCCGTCGACCAGAAGTGCAGCAGCACCGTCCGCCCCGCGAAATCCGCGAGCGACACCGCGCGCCGGTCCAGCCCCGCCCCGCGGAATTCCGGCGCCGCTGCTCCCGCCCCGACCGACGGCGGCGGCGGATTGTTCGCGCGCGTCCGCTCCACCGCCCACCACGCCCGCCACGCCGCCGCTTCCTCGCGCAGGTCCTTCCCCGACGTCAGCTCCAGCGCCCGCCCGATCGCCCACCGCACCTCGCCCACCGGCTCGGCCTCGAGCGCCCGGATCGCCCGCTCCGCCTCTTCCCGCGCCCGCACCTCCCCCAGCGCCTGCGCCGCCGCCATCCGCACCTCGGCCGATTCGTCCGCGAGCGCCCAGCCCGCCTCGTCGGCGAGGGCGGCGTCGGCGGGGGCGAGCGTCCGGAGCGCCCGCGCGCGCACGCCGGGGTCCTCGTCGCGGATCAGACCGCAGAGGATGACCAGGCGGTTGGGGACGCCGGCGCCCTTGAGCAGGGCGCACGAGCGCATCCGGCCGTCCGCCGTCTCGTCGCCGAGCACCGCGTCCTGCAGCGCCGCGCCCGCCCCCGCCGAAACCAGCCGACCGATCGCCTCGGTCAGCGCCACCTTCACGTCGGGGTCGCGTTCTTCGCGCCAGCAGCCGTAGAGCATGAGGAGGCCGTCCGCGTGGTCGGCGCCTTCCAGCTTGCGGACGGCGACCCGGCGGTCGCCCGGCGTTCCTTTCCAGCCCTCCTCGAACGCCGCCCGTGACTCCGCCCAATCCGCGTGCGCCGCGAGGGCACAGAGGAGGAAGGCGACGAGGGTCCGGAGCGGTGTCATGCGTATAGCCTCAGCAAGCCGTATGCCTAGGTAAGAACGGGAGTTGGGACGGTTTGGACGCGAAATTGTAAAGGAAAGTTGCGAGTGGCCGGGGGCCAGAATGGCCAGGACGCAGGTGCGGACTCGCCTTCAACCCGATGGATGCACCCAAACCCTTCTCCCTTTTGAAGTTGGAATTTGGAAGTTACTTGAAGTTGCGCTTGTCCTTTTGCCTTTTCCCTACCAGCCCGCGTACCCTAGTACGCATGCGCCGCATCGTCGTCCTCGGCGGTCTCGGCTTCTTCGGCCACGCGGCCGTCCTCCGCCTGGGCGCGGACGGCGTCCCCGCCATCGTCGCCGGCCGCTCGCGCCGTGCGGAACTGCGCGTCGACGCCGAAGACCCCGCTTCCCTCCAGTCCGCCCTCCGCCCCGGCGACGTCGTCCTCGATACCGCAGGCCCCTTCCAGTACCGCACGACCGCCCTCATCGAAACCGCCCTCCGCATCGGCGTCGACGTCGTCGACATCTCCGACTCCCTAGGTTACGCCCTGCGCGTCCGCTCCCTCAAGCCGCGCATCGACAAGGCCGGCATCCGCGTCCTGAGTTCGTGCAGCGCTTCGTCCGCCGTCACGGCGGCGTTCCTCCGCCACGCGCGCGTCAAGGACCACGCCCACCTGCGCGTCTGGCTCGCGCCGTCCCCGAAGGTCACCGCCAACCTCGGCATGCTGCAGTCGTTCATGGCGTCGATCCGGCGGGACATCCAGGTCTGGCGTGAAGGGGCGCTCGCGACGGTGCGGGGCTGGTCGGCCGCGGGGTCGCTCGAGCTGCCCGCGCCGGTCGGCCGCATCACGGGCCGGCTCGTCGAGACCGCCGACGCCGCGCACCTGCCTCCGGTCTGCCCGACGCTCCGTTCGATCGAGTTCCGCGTCGACACGCGCGTCACGGGCGCGAACCTCCTGTTCCGCGTCGCGGTCGCCGTCCCGCCGGTGCGCACGGCCATCGCCTGGACGCTGCGCCCCTCGCTCGCCGTCGCCCGCCTGCTGGGCGCCGAGTCCGGCGGCATGGCCGCCGAAGTCTTCGGCCCGACCGGCGCCCGCACCGCCTGGGCCCTCGTCGCCCCCCGCCACGGCTACCTCGTCGCCCTCGCCCCCGCCGTCCTCGCCGTGCGCGCGCTCGCGGAAGACAAATTTCCGCACCGCGGGCTCGTCCCGCCGCACAAGCAGGTGGATCCGGAACCGCTGTGGAAACTGCTCGCGGATTGGGGCATTGCGATGCAGCCGCTGGCTTGAGCCTTCGCCGCGAAGCGGCCCCGTACCCTTACCCCATTTATGGTCAAGGTGCGCCAACATCGGCTCCGCGGCGTCGATCGCTCCCATCCGCGCGGATCGGCGGCAGAAGCGGACAGGTTTGGCTGCGCACCCCGGACGCGAAAAAAGGGGGCCGTCAGAGGGAATACGCGAGGGCTATGTCAGGAGGTCTGGGGTCTGTAGAATCGCCTTGCCGAGTGCAAATGCCTCCGGTTCTTCCTTTGCTGTTTTCCATGAGGTGACTCCATGAAGGCCCTTCAGCTGGCCGTGGTTCTCCTGGTCGCTTCGACGGCCCGCGCGCAGCAAATCGAGAAGAAGGCGCTCGACAAGACGAACGACGAGCCGGCGGTCGCCGAAGCGCTGAAGTGCCTCGAATCGTTCGGCGGCTCGGGTAACAAGGGAGCGGACGTTGCTGGGAAGGCCGCAGGGGATCTCGGGAAGGCCCTCAAGGACGGGAGGATCACCAAGGGCAAGGGCATGGGGATCCAGAATGCCAGCACCGGCGGAGTCGGAAACGATCCCGCGAAAAAAGATACCATTCTCAATTCCAACCTCTTCGAGCCCAACTCCGTGCCGGGAATCCACTGCTGCGGCGACTTCATCAAGCTCGCAAACGTCCTGCTGCACGAAGGATCGTTCTACAAGCGGTCTCTTCAGCTGGATCCGCTTCCCGAGGACGATCCGCCAGGCACCACGCGACTGGCGAAGTACCTGCACAAGATCTCGCTCGAGTGCCTCGCCTATGAGGCCGACATCGCCTACAAGGAGGCGCTTCAAGTCCAGATTCTGAATCTGAAAGCTGGAAAGAAGCTCGACGCCTGGGCCGAGAAGTGCTTCGGCGAGTGCAAGGGCAAGGAGCAGGGCATCCAGAGCATCATCGACTATCTCGAAGACCGGCTGCCGAAGATCCGCGGCTACGCGAAGGCCCTGCATAAGTACACGGACAAGGACTGCAATCCGCTGACATTCAGCGATGCGCTCAAGAACAAGGATGTCCTCGAGGGACTCGAGAAGGCCAAGAAGGACAAGACCCCGGAAGGTCTCTCGGACTTCATCAAGGACGTGGACGATGTCGGCTCGATCATCGGCCTGCGTGCACGCTTGGCGGACCCGGGCGACGGACTTCCCTTTTCGGTCTCGTTCGAGAGCCTGCGGGGAACCTTCTCAATCGGCTCGGAGTCGATCCAGACAGGCGTAGCTCACCCGCAGGATGTCGTGGTGTTCGACGACACGACCGGCAGAACATGGATGCTGGTCGCGGGGAACTCATCTCTGGCCGGTCCCGGTATGGTTCGCGCTCTCCGCCTGGAAGTTTTCATGTCGAAGGTCCAGGTTGCGGAGAGTCGCACGATCGAGGACCTGGACAACGCCCTCCGTTTCGTCACATCCATCGCGAGAAGAGACGACGGGAAGACCTACGTCATGGTCCGGAATCCGGCGGCCATCCACCTTCTGCTGGACGACGACTCCGACGGAGTCCCTGATCGAGTCGGTCCGTCTAGCGCCCAGCTTCCGCCGGAACCCGCGATGCGAGAGTTTGTCGCACTCCAGGCCTCCGGACCATTCTTCTCGGCGCAGCTCCGAAGTGTCGTGATTGCGAACGGGAACGAACCGTACCTCGCGCTCGTGGACTCGCAGAGCGACGGTTTCTACGAGTCATTCGCCATCCAGTTCCCGAGCGAGTCGCCAGTCCGGCCGCCTTCGTGGCTGGGAGAGCCTGTCGCAGGCGCCGTGGCGATCGGCGCCGCGGGAACTCACGGTCATCAATTCGTCGTTCTCTCCATCCAGGGCAATCAGGAATTTCCGATCGGCCAGGGCACATTCCCGCAACTGCCCTTCGACGAGGTTCTGGTCCAGCTGTCGCGTGCCCTGCAGCAGGGAGAAGAGATCGCTCTTCGCGACATCACAAATGGCATTGAAACGGGGCGGCGCATCGTGGCCGCCACGCGACCCGAGATCTACCAGTTGGGTCCGGAGTTTGCCGTTCCGAAGGAGCAGACCCAGGTGACTCTGAAGGGCATGGGATTCGAACTCGTACGCGACGTGCGGATCGGCGGAAAGCCCGCGGCGTTCATTTCTCGGAACGCCCAGCAAGTGGTCGTGCTCACTGAGAAGCTCGGGGACGAGCCCGCCTGGGAGATCGAGTTCGTGCTCGAGGATGACTCCGTCATCCGGTCGCAGTTTGAGCTGAATCGCCGGGCGAGGAATTCCTGACCCGTGGCGAGTGTAGCCCTGGCTTTCGTCATGCTCTCGCACATCACCTTTCCCGAAGGTGGCTTTGTCCCTTGTGATCGCGACGCGTCGCGGAAAACCAGGACGGGCGGATGGGACAGAAGAATCATCCCGCTCGAGTCCTCGAGCATGATCGACATGTTTCTCGGACTCGAGCGGGCTTCTTTCGGTCTGGCAAGCGCCTCCGACGTCTCCGTGTCGGAGAGCATCGTGAGCTTGCCATGGGGGCGAGCCTATGCCGTACGAATCCGCTGCCCTGTCGGACCGGATAAGTGGGCCGAGTCCCGGTACCTGGCCGTCAGAGAGCCCGACCGATGGCTGATTGTGCGGCAACACATGGGTTCGTCTTCCCGTATCGATGGCCGACCGGCGGCACCCTGGATCCTGCAACGGCTTCGACTCGGAGTCTGAGGCCGCCGTTCTCTTTCAGTTCCACGCTTCTCCGTAAAACTTCTCCGCCCACTCCATCCCGTCCTTCAACCCCTTCTTGAACGCCGCGTTCTTCACCACCGGATTCCCCGGCACGCTGAGCGCCCACCCGTCGTACATCTTCGCGAACTCCCGCATCCGCGCGACCGCGTGCCTGTGCATGTCCTTCATCGTCATCGCCGGGTTCTCCATGTTCGCCCCCACCGCGTCGATCGCGCCCGCCGCGAACAGGTACCACGCCGCGATCCGGCCGGAGAAGTAGGAGATCGCCTGGTGCTGAAGCGCATACGGCGACGGCGTCGCCTTCGACCGCGCCCACCCGCCGATCGTCGATCCGTAAAGCCCGTCCGAGAGCCGCCCGTACACCTCCCCCGTCGCGACGTCCACCTCGAACCACGCGTCCGCCGGCCCCCAGTCCGCGAACACCGCGAACCCCGGCACGCACACCGCCAGCCCCGGCCGCTCCGCCAGCGCGTCGCGGATCAGCCGTTTTGAATGCTCGTCGAGCCCCAGCCCCACGAGCTTCGCTTCCGCATCGTCCTTCGTCAGCCACGTGAACTCGACCTGCCGGGGAAGCGGCTCCAGCTTGAGCGCGAGGGGAAACGTATCGGCGAGTCGGAAATCGAGTCTGGCCCTGAAGGGCTTGTACCCTGCGGCCTCGACGGCGACTTCGAATTCGGCGAACGGCTTCGCGATCACGGGAAGCGCAAACGTTCCGCCCGGCCAGGTCGCGGTCGAGACGCCGGCTTCGCGCACCTCGATACGGGCTTCGCCCACGCCGCGACCCGTCGCCGCGTCGGTGACTCGCCCGGTGACGGCGGACTGCGCGAAGGTGTTCCAGTACATGACGAAGGGATACTCATCGTCGTCGAGGACGATCAGCTGATTGAACTGCTGGCCGTTCGGCTCCTTCAGGACTTTCCAGGCCTCGCCCTTTTTCGGTTTCTCGGGCTTCTCTTTCTCGAAGTCTCCCCAGAGCTGGAGGACGTTCACCTCGAAATCGCGGCCGTTCAGGGTGAACTTGAACGGCAGGCGTTCCATGACGAACAGGCGCACGGGCTCCGAGATCGAGCCGTCGAGATGTTTGTGCCGCAGCAGGGTCGAGCCGTCCGCCTTGAGAAGCCGCAGGGCGTTCCTGCTGATCATGTCGCACGTGCAGCCGGGCTGGGCGCGCCCGTCGCCGAAGTACCACGTCGTCCAGACGTCGGCGCGTTCGAGGTCCTCGCGGAGCGTTACGGCCTTGACGGGATGCGGGCGCGCGTTCCACGCCTGTTTCACGTCGTCGTAGTAGTCGAGCGAATCGATGCGGACCTCGGGCTCGAGCGAGCGGACCTGTCGTTCGAAGACGAGTTTCTTCTCGAAGTTGCTGTTGAACTGCCGGCAGTCGAGGTACCAGTGGGCCCTGGGAGGTTCCCGCAGCTCGAAGTCGAGCCCGAAGGAGAAGTCGAGCACGAGTTCCTTCGGATCCGGGGTGCCGTGCATGCCCGCGAGCCAGAGCTCCGTGTCCTGGGCGGCCTTCGCGGTGTCCGTGTACGAGGCGTCCAGCACGGCCGGACCGCCGCCCGTCTCCGCCCCGAATGCCGCGGCCGCCAGTTTCTCCCCCTGTTTCGTGAACCCCACCCCGAGCCCGGGCTTCCCGTCGCGAAACACCCGGAGCGCCGCCCCTTCCGCACCCTCCGCCCGCAGCCGCGCGAGCGCCCGCCTGAGCACGAGTTGCCGCTCCGCGAGCGTCGCCGCGCGCGACTCCCAGGCGTTCGTGAGCAGGTCGATCGCCGACACCGCCGACTTCCCGGTCGCCTCTTCCAGAATCTGCGACTCGAGCGCCCCGTCGTACAGGCTGCGCGCCGTGTTGTACGCGATCCGCTGCTCGTCGGTGCCTTCGACGTGGATGTCGTTCTTGCGCAGGTCGAGCGACACGACGTCGATCTCGCCCTGCCGCTCGCTCGACACGATCGTGATCCGCGGCGCGTCGAACCACGCGCGCACGCCCATTTCCTTCGCCAGCCGCCGCGCCTGCGCGTCGGAGCGCGCGAGGAACGCGAAGGCGATGCGGTGGTGGAGCGTCATCCAGGCGGACTCGAGTTTTTCCCCACGCGCGAACTCCCGCTCCCGAGCCCATTCCGGGACCCAGCCGGTCGTGACGTAAATCGAGAATCGGTGCTCCGAGGAGACGTTCGCCGGGAAATCCTCGAATTCCCTCGTGAAGATCTCCCGCCGCCGGACGACGGGCTCGCGTCCCGGCGCGCGCCACTCGCAGACGAGGTCGAGCCGCCGGAGTTTCGCGACGTCGAGGCCCGTCGGCGCCAGCGCGTCTTCTTCCAGCCAGCACGGCCCGAGACGCGGCGGCTCCCCTGTCTCGATGAACGCGAAGCGCGCCGCGACCCGCCCCCGCGTCCGCGTGGGACCGCCCCACGAGTTCGTGACTTCCCTTCCGTCCTCCCCCGTCCCGACGAGCCGGAACCAGACTTCGTGCGACTTCGCCGTGAAAACGGGAACCGCCGCCGCCGAAGACCCCGACGTGACGCCCACCCACTCCGCCTTCGGCCCCTCCCCGATCCGCACCCCCCAGCCCTTCCCCTCCAGCGCCTCC